>NZ_JBLXDO010000020.1:0-23857 GCF_048263965.1 Ferrimonas sp.
TGGCCTACGGATACCGGGACAGCGACTACTTCTTCCTGAAGATACGAGCCGCTTTTCCCGGTAATGCGCGATGAACCATAAAAAAGGGAGCCAATGGCTCCCTTTTTTACTATGCCTCGATTCAGTCGAAGGCCAGTTTGGCCACCTCATCGAAGTGGCGGACGAAGTGGACGGTGAGTCCGTCGCGCACATGCTCAGGCAACTCATCGAAATCGCCCCGGCACTCTTCCGGTAGGATTACTTCGGTGATCCCCTGTCGTTTGGCGGCGATCAGTTTCTCGCGAATGCCGCCAACGGCCAGCACGTAGCCGTTCAGGGTGATCTCTCCGGTCATTGCCAGCTTGGTTTTGGGCGCCTTGCCCAGCGCCAGGGAGAGCAGGGCGGTGGAGATGGTGATGCCCGCACTGGGACCATCTTTGGGGGTGGCCCCTTCAGGTACGTGCAGGTGTACAAACCGCTTGTCGAAATAGCTCTCCTCGCCGCCATACTTGCCCAGGTGGCTGCTGATGAAGCTGAAGGCGATCTCGGCGGACTCCTTCATCACATCCCCCAGATGCCCGGTTACCTTAAGGGCGCGATTCTGTTCATGGATGCTGTTGGCTTCCACCGGCAGGGTGGCGCCGCCCATGGAGGTCCAGGCCAGGCCGGTGACTATGCCTACACCCGACAGGGTTTGCTCCTCGCGGAATCTGGCCGGTCCCAGCAGTGTGGGAATCGCTTTCAGTCCCAGAGAGATGTTCTTGGTAGGGTCGTCCAGCAGCTCCACCACGGATTTTCGCACCAGCTTGGCCAGGGATTTATCCAGGCTGCGCACCCCCGCTTCACGACAGTAATCGTTGATCACTTTCTTCAGGGCGGGTTCGGTGATCTTCAATTGGCTGCGTTTGATCCCCGCGCGCTCTAGCTGACGAGGCCACAGGTGGTGTTTGGCAATGGCCAGTTTCTCCTGGGCCAGGTAACCGGAGAGGTGGATCACATCCATTCGGTCCAGCAATGGGGAAGGGATGGAGTCCAGGGTGTTGGCGGTGCAGATAAACAGCACCTTGGACAGATCCAGGCGCAGGTCCAGATAGTGATCCAGGAAGTTGACGTTCTGCTCCGGATCCAGGGTCTCCAGCAGCGCAGAGGCGGGGTCACCCTGGTAGCTGGCCCCCATCTTGTCGATCTCATCCAGCATGATCACCGGGTTCATCACTTCCGCTTCCTTCAGGGCCTGAACCAGCTTACCCGGCATGGCACCGATGTAGGTCCGTCGGTGCCCTTTGATCTCCGCTTCGTCGCGCATGCCACCGACACTGAAGCGGTAGAAAGGGCGGCTCAGGCACTCGGCAATGGAGCGACCAATGGAGGTTTTGCCTACACCCGGAGGCCCCACCAGCAGGATGATGGAGCCACTGATCTCGCCTTTGAAGGCCCCCAGAGCCAGGAACTCCAGAATACGGTCCTTGACGTCATCCAGACCGTCGTGATGCTTGTTCAGTACTTTTCTGGCCTGGGCCAGATCCAGTTTGTCTGTTCCTGTGATGCCCCAGGGCATCTGGGTGATCCAATCCAGGTAGTTACGGGTGACGCCATATTCCGGGGAGCCAGCCTCCAGGACGGAGAACTTCTGCATCTCCTCCTTGAGCTTTTTCTCCACCGCTTCTGGCAGGGTTTTCCCTTTTAAGCGGGATTGAAACTCCTCCATGTCCGCGGTCTTGTCATCTTTGGCCACCCCAAGTTCGCGCTGGATGATTTTTAGCTGTTCCCTGAGGAAAAACTCGCGCTCATGTTTGCTTATCTTGCGGTTGACCTCTTCGGCGATCTCAGAATGCAGGCGGGAGGCGTCCAGCTCCTTTTTCAGCAGTGCCAGGGTCTTCTGCATCCGTGGTAACAGCTCTACATTATCCAGCACCTCCTGCAGCAGGGGCGCCGGTGCGGTGGTGATGGCTGCACCAAAGTCGGTCAGGGGGGAGGGCTCATTGGGGCCGAAGCGGTTGAGGTAGTCCTTGAGTTCCTCGGAGAGCAGGGGGTTGATGGGGAGCATCTCCTTGATGGCACTGATCAACGCCATGGCATAGGCCTTGATCTCCTTGGTCTCGCCTACGGGCTCTCCCGGGTAGCTTACGTTGGCCAGGTAGGGGTGCTCCTTGCGGACCCAGCTTTCAATCTGCACCCGCTCAATCCCTTCGGCAATGAACTGAACATCACCCTCGTCACTCTCTTTGACCTGGTGGACGCGCACCATACAACCGGTTTTAGGCAACACCTCCGGATTGAATGCCTGGTCACGGTCAAACTCTTCGCTGTAGAACAGGGCCAGCATCTGATGGTCGGTCTGGCTCACCTGCTTAAGGGTTTCGCTCCAGTCCCCATGCTTAATCAATACCGGCATTACCTGGGCCGGGAAGAAGGGGCGGTTCTGGATGGGCATAATCAGCAGCTGCTTGGGGCGCTGTCCGTCCGGGACGATCAGTTCTGTGGTGCTGTGCTCTTCTTCATTAATGAGATCAATCTCTTCGTGCTGCATAAACCCTTTCCAGCCAGAAATACTCTATCCACTGAAGATGGGGATGGAATCGGAAAAAGCAACCTGAGCAAGGCAAAAACTCTTTAGCTGCAGCGGCCATCATTGCGCTTTGTCAGAAAAGGGAGCCAACAGGGTATCCCGGGCCCAGCGGTGACCGGGGTCCGCCTTGGCTCGCTGGTGCCACAGGGCAGTGATGGTAATGGCCTCCATCTCTAGGGGACAGGGGCGCGTGACCAGGCCGAGCGCTTCCGAGGCTCTATGAGCCAGGGAGCTGGGGAGCAGGGCAATGAGGTCGCTGCCCGGAAGCAGCGGCAATTGCATCTGCAGTGAGCCCGTGGTCATGGCCACCCGGCACGCCTGAAGCCGGTCAGTCGTAGCCGGGTGGCTGTGATTCAACTGTTGGTGAAGCACCAGAGGATGCTCGCTGAGCACGCCTGGGTGCCAGTCGCTCAGGGCCGGGTGAGTGGCATCCAGCACACAGAGGACAGCATCGCTCTGCAGCCGCTTCTGCACAAATCTGGGCTTGGCTCCGATGCCCGCGCCGATGAGCAGATCCAGCTCTCCGTTGTCCAGTGCCTGGTTGCTGTGGCTGTCCAGAAGTGTCAGCTCCAGCGTCATGGCTGGGTGCTGAGCCCTGAGCTCCCTGATTCCCCGGGTGAGGGCGCCCTCCACCATAAAGTCATGGGTGGCGATGCGATACAGGTTTATTAACTTGCGGGGGTCGCCGTCTGAGGGGGAGAGCAGGACGTTGACTTGATCCAGCACCGATTCCAGAGGTTGCTGCAGGGCCAGTGCCCTTGGGGTGGGATCCAGGCCGGCTCCGGCACGCACAAACAGAGGGTCCCCCAGACTCTGGCGAAGCCTGGCCAGGGTGTGGCTCATGGCTGATTGGCTCAGGTGCATCCTGCGGGCGGCGCGACTGACACTGCGCTCTTGAAGCAGTACCCGCAGGGCTTTGAGCAGGTTGAGATCGACATTATTAATATCCTGCATGATATGTATTGATATTTGCCTATTTTGTTCATGATTATGGCCGACTAGTCTGTGGGCTTCCACTTCAATTTAGGAGCCCATTTATGCTGTTGATAAAGAGCCTTCTCACCCTGTTCTTCCTGTTGGCCGGTTCGGTAAAGCTGACCGGTTGGCTCAGGCCGGTGTTTACCGTGCAACTGGATTACTTTCGAAGCTATGGGCTTAACCGTGGGTTCATGGCGCTGGTGGGGTTGGCTGAGATCTTGGGTGCCCTGGCGCTGTGGCTGATCCCTGGTCTGGGGGCGCCGCTGTTGGCCATGATCTCTCTCGGGGCTCTGGCCTACCATTTGAGATTTGATAGCTGGAAGGAGGGGGTTCCTGCCATGGTGACTCTGGGGTTGTCGTTGCTGCTCTGCTGGCACACCCCGCCCCTCTGGTTGGTTTAATCACACTCCATTGCTCTCTCTTTCTGACCACCTTGCTCAACTAAACTTATGAAGGGTCGGTCGATTATCTGTTTTTGCCAGAAACAGAGTCAGGTGAATGCGACTGTTTCAAAGTGAGTTTGACGGATAGCCTTTGTCTACTCACGGGTTCGGATTGGTGGCGGGTTACATCTTTTGCCCCTTGTGTCGCTCCTTCAGCTGTGATGGTCATCTTTTCGTCGGTCAAAGAGGTGATTGCCCTAAAATCTTTGGGGGTTTAGCGAAAATCTTTGTTCTCTGAGCCCCCGGGATTCCTGAATCCAAGTCATGGAGGTCAGATTGGTCTTACCTCTTGCAGTCTTTATGACTGAGATCACGGATGTACTCAGGTTTTCTTCAAACCGGGCTGGGGGGTTGATAGCCTGATCGATCAGGAATGGGGTTCAGCTGACCCTTTCCGGACAATTACCTCTGAAGTAGTAGGCCGGTGCGGCTGACGCCGGCCAGAGAAGAGCAAAAAATGATAAAGATCTCCATAAACAATCAAGAAGTTGAAGTTGAGGAGTCCGCCAATTTGCTGGAGGCCTGTCGGGCCGCTGGCTTTGAGGTGCCCTCCCTGTGCGGTGGCCCCAACGGTGAGGGCCAGGAGGCGTGTGGTCTCTGCGCAGTCGAAATCGACGGCGAAGTGACCCTGAGCTGCCGCTATCCGGTCACCAAGGAGATCCAGGTTCAGACCCAGAGCGAGGCGCTTACCGAGACCCGCCGGGCTGCCCTCAAAAGGATTCTGTCTGACCATACCGCCGACTGTGAGGCACCCTGTAAGGTGGCCTGTCCCGCCGATGTGGACATCCAGGGCTATCTCTACGACATTGCCCAGGGTGATCACACCAAGGCGGTCAACACCATTAAAGACACCCTGCCGATGCCGCTCTCCATCGGTCGGGTCTGTCCTGCATTTTGTGAAACTGCCTGTCGTCGCACCTTGGTGGATGAGCCTCTGGCGATCCGTCAGCTCAAGCGTCATGCCGCCGATCTGGACCTGAATGACCAGCAGCATCTGGCGCCCATCGCCCCCAAGAAGGGCAAGAAGGTGGCCATCATCGGTGGTGGTCCGGCAGGTCTGTCCGCAGGTTACTTCCTCAGTCACAACGGCTATGACGCCGTTGTCTTCGAAGCCATGCCCAAAGCGGGTGGGTGGCTGCGTTACGGCATTCCTGAATATCGCCTGCCCAAGGCGACTCTCGATAAAGAGATTGAATTGATGTGCCGTGCAGGCATGGAGATTCGCCTCAACCAGGCCATGGGCCGCGACTTTACCCTGGATCAGCTGAGCCAGGAGTATGATGCGGTCTGTCTGGCCATCGGCGCCCAGAAAGCGGTTGCCATGGATTACACCGGCTCCGATCAGAAGGGCTGCATGCTGGGTGTGGACTACCTGAAGGAGTTCACCCTGGGCAAAGAGGTGTCTGTGGGTAAGAAGGTCGCGGTGATCGGCGGCGGTAACACCGCCATCGACTGTGCCCGTACCGCCCTGCGTCAGGGGGCCGAGGTCAGCATCATCTACCGTCGTACCAAGGCGGACATGCCGGCGGAAGATTACGAAATTCACGAAGCCGAGGTGGAAGGGATCAACTTTGAGTTCCTCTCCCTGCCGGTAGAGAACCAGGCCGATGAAAATGGCCGCGTCTGCAAGGTGAAGGTGGAAACCCTGAAACTGGGTGAGCCGGATGCCTCTGGTCGTCGTCGCCCCGAGTCCACAGGTGAGTTCCGCTGGATGGAGTTTGACACCGTGATTGCGGCGGTGTCCCAGAAGCCGGACGCCGAGTTGCTGGCGTCTGAAGCCAGTCAGCTTAAAGGGGAGGCGCTGCCGCTGACCCGCTGGACCACTGCCGATGCGGATCCCACCACTATGCACACCGGCATGGCCAACCTGTTTGCCATCGGCGATTTCCGTCTCGGTCCGGCGACCGCGGTTGAAGCGATTGGCGACGGTAAGAAGGCCGCAGTGGCTATCGATGCCGTCCTGCAGCAGGGGCTGGTGGTTCCGCCTAAGGCCCAGTTCAACGCCCGCAAGGCCAAGAGCCTGAAAGAGGTGGAAGCCCGCTTCCTGGACCACTGGCCGAAAGAGGGCCGTCTGGCGATGCCAGAAATTCCGCCCATGGAGCGTCGTGACAGCTTCGACGAGGTGGAGTTGGGCTTTGACGTGGACAAGGCGATTGCCGAGGCCGCCCGTTGCCTGGAGTGTGGTTGTCAGGTCAACACCGACTGTGGTCTGCGTGACTACGCCACCGAATACCGCATCAGTGACGATGATCTGGATTATTCCAAGGCTCAGCAGAAGCGCATCGACTCCAGTGCGCCCTTCATCAATTTCGACCCCAACCGCTGCATCAGTTGTGGTCAGTGTGTGGTGGCCTGTAACGAGCGCGGTGTCCACGGTGTGCTGGGCTTCGACAGGGAAGCGCCTCATCAGCGTGTCTGCTTCGACAACGGTGAGTTGATGGCCAACTCCAACTGCAGTCAATGTGGTGCCTGTGTTCAGGCCTGCCCCGTGGGCGCGCTGACTGACGCCAGAGATCGCAGCCAGGGTCGTACCAAAGAGCTGAAAACTGTCGATACCATCTGCACCTACTGTGGTGTGGGTTGTGGCGTGCGTCTGCACGTGGACGAGCAGGATAATAAGATCGTTAAGGTCACCGGCGTGGAAGGCTCTCCGGTGAACGAGGGGATGCTCTGTGTGAAGGGCCGCTTCGGCTTCGACTTCATCGGCTCTCAGGAGCGACTGACTCAGCCGCTGATCCGCAAAGACGGTGAGCTGGTGCCTGCCACCTGGAGCAACGCCATCGGCTTTATTGCGGCCAAGATTGAGAACATCATCAAGGCCAAGGGTGGTGATGCCATGGCCGGTTTTGCGTCTGCCAAGGCCACCAATGAAGATAACTTCCTGTTCCAGAAGCTGTTCCGCAGTGTTATTGGTACCAACAACATTGACCACTGTGCCCGCCTGTGTCACTCCACCACGGTGAGTGGCTTGCGAGCGGCGGTGGGCAGTGGTGCCATGACCAATGACATCCCCTCCATCAAGAAGTCTGATCTGATCTTTGTCATCGGTTCCGACACCACCGCAGCCCACCCGGTGATCGCCTCCCACATCAAGCAGGCGGTGCGTCACCACGGTGCCAGACTCATGGTGGCGGATCCTAAGCGCATCGGGCTGGCGGACAGTGCTCAACTGTACGCCTGTCACCGCCCAGGCACCGACGTGATGCTGCTCAACGGCATCGCCCGAGAGATTCTGGTCAACGGCTGGCAGGATGACGGCTATGTTTCCCGCCGTACCGAAGGCTTTGAGGCATTCAAGTCCGAGGTGATGAAGCCGGATTACGAGCCTGAGCGCGTCGCCGCCGTCACTGGCGTGCCCGCTGATCAGGTTCGGGAGATGGCCCGCCTGATTGGTACTGCCGATAAGACCGCGGTCTACTACGCCATGGGCATTACCCAGCACACCACCGGTCATGACAACGTTCGTGCCATCGCCAACCTGCAGCTGTTGTGTGGCAACATTGGTGTGGAAGGGGCGGGCATCAACCCGCTGCGTGGTCAGTCCAACGTGCAGGGCGCCTGCGACATGGGCGCTCTGCCCAACTATCTGCCCGGTTATCAGAATCCGGAAGACCCGCTGATTCGGGAGAAGTTCGAGGCGTTGTGGCATACGGACCTCTCCGGCACCAGTGGCCTGACGGTGACCGAGGTGATGGATGCCATCCTGGACGACCGTGTGGACGGTCTCTATGTGATGGGAGAGAACCCGGTACTGTCCGATCCGGACCAGCACCATGTGATTAAGGCACTGAAGGCGCTGGATCTTCTGGTGGTGCAGGACATCTTTATGACCGAGACCGCTCGCATGGCAGACGTGGTTCTGCCCGCCTTCGCCTTTGCCGAGAAGACCGGCCACTTCACCAACACCGAACGTCGTGTTCAGCGTCTCAACCCTGCAGTGAAGGCGCCTGGTGAGGCGCGCAACGACTGGCAGATCCTGCAGCTTGTGGCTCAGGCCCTGGGTGCCAACTGGCGTTACAGGGATGAGCGTGCCATCAGCAATGAAATCAACCTGGCAGTGCCTCAGTACGCCGGTATCCGTTGGGATCGGGTCGGCACTGTGGGCATGCAGTGGCCATGTGTGGATGACAAGTGCGACGGCATGCCGGTGATGCACGTGGACACCTTTGCCATTGGTGAGCGAGCCTTTATGGAACCCATCCCCTTCAAGTATGCCGCTGAACTGCCGGACGAGGAGTACCCTCTGGTGCTGACTACGGGCCGATTGCTGGAGCAGTTCCACACCGGGACCATGACCCGTAAGACCCAGGGACTCAATGACCTGGCCGGTCCGACGGCGATGATCTCCGTCCCGGATGCGGAGCGCCTGGGTATTGGTAATGGCGATCCCATCCGCCTGACCACCCGTCGCGGTGAGATTGAGCTCAATGCCTTTGTCACCAAGCGGATTCAACCTGGGGTGGTGTTTACCGCCTTCCACTTCGAAGAGGCACCGGCCAACAGATTGACCAACCCGGCTCTGGATCCCCATGCCAAGATCCCCGAGTTTAAGGTGTGTGCTGTGCGCTTGGAGAAGCGGCAAGAGGCAGAAGTGGTCGCCTAAGCGGCCTGGTTGTTGTATAAAAGCCCGCAGAGTGCGGGCTTTTCTTATTCGAGGAGACAGGGTGAAGGGCTGGATTCAGGGTTTAATCATGTCGGTGTCTTTGGTGGCTTATCAGGCCCACTCTGTGAGCTACCCCTTGCCCGCAGAAGGGGAGAGCCTGGTGGGCTTTCCACAAGGGCATACAGTGGCCCCTGGAGAGCATCTGGCTCCTATTGCGGAGAAGTATGGAGTAGGGCTTATCGCTCTGATGGAGCTGAACCCTGGCGTGGATCCCTTTCTCCCTACCCCAGGGACCAAGCTAAAGTTGCCCACCTATATGTTGTTGCCTGATGCCCCGCGCAAGGGGGTGGTGATCAATCTGGCAGAGCTGAGGTTGTATCACTTCCAGGGGGAGCAGGTTCATGTCTACCCCATAGGCATCGGCCGAGTTGGCCACGACACTCCACTTGGGGCGACCAAGGTGACCCAAAAGACCCCAGACCCTACCTGGACACCTACGGCTTCAACGCGCGCAGAGTACCTGGCCAAGGGGATCGAGCTGCCTCAGGTAGTGCCTGCCGGTCCCAACAACCCCCTGGGGAAGTTTGCCCTTCGCCTTGGCTTTGACAAAGGCCAATATCTGATTCATGGAACCAATAAGGATTTTGGTATCGGCCTGCGCGTCAGCGCCGGCTGCATCCGCTTGTGGCCTGCTGACATTGAAGAGCTGTTCGGCCAGGTGAAGTGGGGCGAGCAGGTGAGGGTGATCAATCAACCCATTAAAGTGGCCACCGGTCCTCAGGGAGAGGTGATGCTTGAGGTCCATTCTCCCCTGACTTCGAAAGATGGTCAGAAGCAGCCTTTGAAGTTCTCTCTGGAGCAGTTGAGGGTCGTGGAGCAAAACCACGTCAGTGCAGAGTGGGTAACCCAGGCTCTGGCGGAGCAGAGTGGGGTGCCGAAAGTGGTGGGCTGGCCTTAGCCAGCCCACAACCGGTCTTACTTGCGGTAGGACTCGGCGATGTTGTCGATGCGCTGGTTGGCACGCATCGCTTCGGCGGCGGCGTCATCGGCTGCGCGCTGAGCGTTGGCTGCGGCCTGCTTGGCGGCATTGATTTCACGATCCTGGCGGGCCTGATCGCTGGTCAAGCTTTCTACCTTGTTGGACAGAGCGCTGACTTGAGCTTCCAGTTCGGCGTTGTTGGCACAACCAGTCAGCATCAGTGCAGAAGCGGCAGCGGCCGCCATCAAAAACTTGGACTTCATATCCTCTCCTTTCCTTCATCAACACGGCACCGAATCGAATGTGCCGAGAACAGTTTGGCACAAATTTGTGCGATTGCATCCGGTTACAATAAAAAAATTTCCTGAAATGGCAATAAGTTTTAAGAAATTGTCGTGAAAATCACCCATGATGACATTTCGATGACTCAATTGGATTGAGAGGTATCACTTTTCCTGGGCCTAAAGGAGGGGACGATGGAACTGATACTGCTGCGTCATGCCAAGTCCAGCTGGGAGGAACCCTATCAGAGCGATTGGCACCGGGGGTTGAACTCAAGAGGGGTGAAAACTCTGCCTAAGGTGGTGGCTCAGCTTCATCAGTGGCTGTCCGGTGTGGATCTGATTGTGACCAGTGATGCCTGCCGCGCGCAATTGACGGCCGAAGCGGTATCCGAGGCCTTTCCCCTGGCCCGCTATGTGACACTGCCGGAACTCTACGGGGCGGACAGTGCCACGTTTGAAGCTCTGTTGAAACACTTCTGGTGTCAGGGGGAGGTTCAGGTATGGGTGGGGCATAACCCGGCTCTGGAGCTGCTCGTTCAGGCTTGGTTGGGGTGTTCTGTGGAGAAGTTTCCCACCGCTGCCATGGTCAGGGTCAGTTTTGACAGCAAGGGCGTCATACAGGGCCCTGTGCGTCTCTGGACCCCAAAGGGCGGGGAGTGTCAGCTGGCCTGATTGTCGAAGCCTCTGAATCGTTGAACCGCGGAGCTTAGGCGGCTCGCTTCTGCTTTTTAATGGCACAGGCGCAGAGTCCACCTCGCAGCGCCGGACAGCGTTTGCAGGGGGACTTCTTATAGGGGCGGCGGGCAAAGGTCATGGCCTCTTGCTCGAGAGGCCTGAGGCTGATCACCTTGGCCTTAGCTGGCTTCATTTGCAGAGCCTCGGCGACCCATTTGTCTGTCATTGCCTTCAGTTGCTCTTTGTCGAGCTTCACCAGTTCTCTGTGCTGCTGCTTAGCGGCTTTCTTTGCCTCTTTCAGAGAGCGCTTGAGAGATTTCTTGAGGGCCTTGGTTTGGCGCTTGAGCTGCTTTTTGGTGTGCTTGTCCATCTGAAACTCCTCAACGGTGAGTCATAGAGTTTAAATGATAACAATTCGCAGTCAATGGTCTGGGGGAAGTTTGTGAGGGGGGCGGTGGAATCCCCCTTTTTGAGAGGTCAGAAGGTCTCATCTGCGACCAGTGGGACCAGATGTAAACAGCCATTGAGTACCCCGCTTTCACTGAGCTGGATGTTGGCAAACTCCTGCAGGCTTTGCGCATTGCCTTCCAGGGCAATGGACTCCATGCGGAAGTGTTCATCCAGGCAGACCAGCATGGTGGAGCGGACGATATGGCTGTATTGATGCAGGTTTTCCATCAGGCGTGTGGCCAGAGTGCGTTTTCGGGTGTCAAACACGTAGCTCAGGGTTGCGATACAGGGCGTGAAAGGGTCGGTATCCAGCAGTTTGTCTTTGCGCTTTTCTCTGATCATATCCCGGAACAGCTCACTGCGGTTGCGGTAGCCGCCATCTTCGGCCAGCTGATCCAGTTCGCCCAGCAGCTCGCTGTCCAGTGATACGGTAATACGCTCAGTTCCCATAACTCATCTCCCCATTTAACAGGAACATACTAATTTTAAATTGTTCATAATAACTTGATTTTGATCAGGGATGAATCGAGGAGGGGGCGATCTTGTGACTCGCCCCATGGTGATGCGGCATCAGTTTCGGCCGGCGGTGAACTTGTGGTGTGGCGCCAAAGAGTCGCTGACTCGGAACAGTTGTTCGGTTTCGCCGTTGGGTTTTCGGTAGTTGTAATGGTTGGCATCGATGGCAAGAACCGTATCACAGCGGGCTGGAATGTACGCCTCGCCCAGCCAGGCACCGCTGTCGAGTTTATAGGTATCGATGCGGGTTTCACTGATGCAGGTCTGGTCACCCTTTTGGGTCCAGGTGGCGTCGCCTTCAAACCCCATCCCCATTTTGGTGTACTGTCCCTGGGTGAGCAGGGTGCCATCGGCCTGGAAGGTCATGTAGCGAAAACAGCTTTGGCCTTGGTCGGTGGATTGGCACCAGGTTCCGACTGGGGAGTTGGAAAGAGGTTGTGCCAACGCGGGTAGGGTGGTGAGTAGAAACGCAGATGTCAAAATCCGTCTCATGTTCATATCTCCTACGACTCTTCTTTTTGGAGTCGTACTTCAGGTAAGGGCTAACAACAGGTGGTAAAAATGGTTTTCTGCTCAAAGGGGGATTTCGAGCCGGGTAGTACTGGAAAACACATAAGCCGTTGGGGTTGGCCATTAAAGCGGAAGTGGTGTGGAATTAAAGCTGTCATAGCGTCCTTCTATGATGTCAGGGCAGAGCCGCTGTTTTAGCAGCGCGTCGCGAAGCGGTGATTTGCAGGCCAAACTCCTTTTGTGCCTGAACTCCCCATAACTCCGACCAGCGGAAATAACTGGTCGGGATATTACGCCTTTGTGACTGGGTCTTCAAATCTATCTAAGAACCCAATTCACTGAACTGAGAGGAAAATCCAGTTTTCAGGCTAAAGAGCCGCTGACGAAATGTGACAATATAAATTGTGGGACCCCTGGGTGGAATCAGGCCATAAAAGAGGGCCGGTTACCGGCCGTAGCCTGCATCTTGTCCACCAGGGAAAGGACTCTGTCATGGACCTTGGGGGCCTCCAGCAGGCCAAACAGGGTACCGCTGACCACCACACTGCGACCTCCGTGAGTGTGAACCCGGTAGCTGAAGCAGATTTTGTCCAGCAGGGTGCGCTGTTTGGAGCGGGCAAGGTCAATCTCTTCCAATGACAGGCTGATCCTTCCACGCTCAGGGCTGTCACCCAATTCCCCCATCATGCCTGACAGGTTCTGTGGATTGACTTCGACCACATGATTCCCTTTGTCGCGCACCTGGAAGAAGACGCTGATGACCCCAGCGACAAACAGGCCGCCGGCCATATGGCCTGTAAGGGAGATTGACACCAGGGTGGCGACAATGAAAACCAGAGTGACGACCAGTCCATGGCCGCGTAAGAATCCGTCTCGTGAGGGGGAGAATCGCTCAATCATGGGCGCCTCCCGGTAGAAAGTGTATTGAGCCTGTCCATAAGCGCCTCGTTACTGCCTGTGAGGATGTAGTTCCATCCTATGCCTGCCATTGGCTCGAAACAATGATTCGGTTATCTCGATGTACGGTTGTGTGATCTTTAGGCTCAATTCGCTGAAAAGGGGATCTTAGCCGTGGTTATTAATGAAAAAATGAGACATTGAATTATAAGGTAAGTGCTTGTTGCTAATGTTAATTGTGTGTTTTTCAATGTTTCCCAATTGGACTTTGCGGCAGGTTCAAAACCACTGAATTTAACAGAAAGGCCCGGGTTGGCTCTTGTGTGGTTGGCGAAAGGTTAACCAGAGGTTGCGCTCGTTGTTGTCTGCGCTCTTTTGGTGCAAGAGTGGGTCCCTTTGCCAGTTGATGCCTGCGCTTGCTTGGGTTGGCCGCCGTTGTTGAAGATTGCCAAGGAGAGAGCACTGATTGTCATAGAGATGGTCAATGTCTATTGTCAGTGGAAAACGCTGCTTGCAGGGCCTCGAAGAGAGAGGGCGTCAGTGACTTCGGTTGCTTCTGACGCGCAGAGTAAGTTGGATTCACTACTCGGAAAAAGTTTCGCTTAAGTTTGTTGGTAGCGCCACTTAAAAGGCGCTTGGGTTAAGGCCTTCTCTGCTCGTTCGGTTAACGCTGGGCTAACAACTGCCCCCGTAAAGTCACATGAATTGGTGAAAAAATACCGAATATCTCACTGCCGCCATTGAATGTGATTTTATGGCTCTCATTTTTCAGAATATTTTGTTGAAGTGAAAATGAAACTGATTATCATTCGCTGCGAATTGTTTGCAGAGGTTTACAAAGATGCAGTTTCGTTACTCCCTGTTGGCCCTGGCGTGCACCGCGGCCATGATGCCCCAGGTGGCCCTGTCCGCCGAAGAGAAGGCGGATGTCCTGCCAGAGCGAATTACCGTCTATGGTCGACAGAACCAAGTGGTGATGAACTCCGGCCTGGCCACCAAGTCCGACATGTCCCTGATGGAAACCCCGGCAGCGGTGGTGGTGATCGATAAGGATCTGATTCAGGCACAGGGAGCCGACAACCTGCAGGATCTGGTGCGCAACATCAGCGGCCTGACTCAGTCAGGCAATAACTACGGCATTGGTGACAACCTGGTGATCCGTGGCCTGGGTGCCAACTACACCTACGATGGCATGTATGGCGGTGCCGGTCTGGGCAACACCTTTAACCCCACCCGCTCCATGACCAACGTGGAATCCATCGAGGTGCTCAAGGGGCCAGCCACCGGCCTCTATGGCATGGGCAGTGCCGGCGGGGTGATCAACCTGATTGAGAAAAAGCCTCAGTTTGAATCCAGCCACGAATTTACCGGCGAAGTCGGTCAGTGGGACACTTACTCCCTGGCCCTGGACAGCACCGCCGCCCTGAGCGACAACACCGCCTACCGGCTGGTGGCCAAGAGCGCTCGCAGTGATGGCTACCGCGGTGTGGGCACCGATCGTGATGAAGTGTATGCCTCTCTGAAAGGCTTGCTGAGCGACGATCAGGACCTGCTGTTCTCCGTGGCCTACATCAAAGACGCCATCGCGGTGGACTCCATCGGCCACCCGATCCGCATCTACAACGCCGAGTCCACCGGCGGCAAGCTGGCGGACGAGGTGACCTGGGAAGACCTCATCAACGATCCTAACGGCGTTGGCTTGCAACTGACCGACGAACAGCGTCAGCAACTGGCGGATTCCCTGGCCTCCGGTGACGGCCTGGAGCCTGTCGATCTGGGGGACTCCAATCTCATCTCCCCCATGGCCAGGGACAACGAGGGTGAGGAGCTCAGATTTAAGCTGACCCATAATATCCACTTCACTCCGGAGCTGTTCCTCAACCAGCAACTGCAGTATCGCAACTACGACAGTGGTTTTGCTCGCCAGACCGGTGCCTACAACTACGTTTACTGGAATCGCCGTGGCACCATCAACGCCGATCCTCGTGCCCCTCTGGTGGAAGACGGCGTGCTCTACCCCTATGCGGCCCGACGTCAGGAGTACCGTAAAGTGGAGGCGGATGAGTCCTCCTGGCAGTACTTCGCCGACCTGCGTTATGACTTCAGCCTGGGGGAGATCGACAACGAGCTGTTGGTCAACGCCAACTACGAAGACCGAGATATTCGCTTCAAGCAGTACTCCATCTATGACGCCGACAAGGTGATCAAAAACTCCGATGGAGAGGTGATCTACCAGGGTCAGCTGCCCTACATCTATGATTTGCGTAACCCCAATTGGGGCGATGGCAGCTTCGAAGATTATGATCCCCTGATGACCGCCAACTACAACAAGACCGTCAGCGCCTGGGGCGTGGGCATTCAGCATGTGGCTTACCTGGACTGGGGCCTGACCACCCGTATCGGCGTGGCCTTTAACGAGATTGAGCAAAGCTACGAGCATTTCGGTGTGGACTCGCGCTACAGTGCCAGTCGCGCCCAGCCCACTCCGGAGCAGGATACCAAGGACAGTGGCGTCACCTACAACCTGGGTGTGACCTATATGCCGACCGACAATCTGTCGTTGTTCATCAACCACTCCAAGGGACGCACCGCTTACAGCATCCTGGGCAGCGTTGCCGGAGATGACACTGATCGCA
This sequence comes from Ferrimonas sp., assembly GCF_048263965.1. Lineage (NCBI taxonomy): Bacteria > Pseudomonadati > Pseudomonadota > Gammaproteobacteria > Alteromonadales > Ferrimonadaceae > Ferrimonas > Ferrimonas sp. The sequence continues at coordinate 15,520 of NZ_JBLXDO010000020.1, forward strand.
AGGACTCCGAGTCCATCAGCAATGACTTCGGTATCCGTTATAAAGGTTTTGATGATCAGTTGCTGGCGTCCCTGGTGGTGTTCGAAAGCTCCCGCACCAACCTGCGTTTCACTAATCCCCTCTACGACGAGGGTGTGACCGGTCCCGAAGTTCCCCAGTACCTGTATGACGGAGAGGAGGAGACCAAGGGGGTGGAGCTGGACATGAACGCCCACCTGAATGAGCAGTGGAAGCTCAACATCAACGCCATGTACCAGGATGCCCGCGATAAGAAGGACCCAACCCGCAGCACCTACGACGTGCCTCAGAAAGGGGTGCCGAAGGTGACCGCCAGTGCTTGGGTGACCTACGACGCGCTGTGGTTCAACCTGAATCAGCCCCTGAGTCTGAGCCTGGGCGCCGCCTACGTGGATGAGCGTAGCACCCACTCCAGCGCATTCGGTATCCCTGACGGTCATGTGCCTGCTTACACTAAGGTGGATGCGGCGATCGCCTATGATGCCGGTGACTGGAAGCTGCAGGCGAACCTGGACAACCTGTTTGACGAGACCTACTACGAGAAGGCGATGTTCCTCGGCGGTATGCCTGGCGAAGAGCGCAACTTCAGCCTGAGTCTGACTTACCGTCTCTAAGCTGCGGACTGAATGAGAAGGGGAGCCATTGGGCTCCCCTTTGTTATTTCAGCCTGGCGGTTCTGCTTTGGCTGTCGGTTGTGGCCATCACCGAATCTATTTGCGTCTCCAGTTCCGGGTAGTAGGGGTTCCAGCTGAGCCTGGCCACCATCTGCCCCGGTTCTTTGGAGCCCCAGGCGCCGTACCACAGCTGCGGGTTTTGGGGGCATGCCGCCTCCAGCTGTTCACTCTGGCCATTGTCACAGATGCGGTGACTACCCTGACGGCCGTAGTAGTGGTTGTCGGGCCGAAACAGCACACTCATGTGGGCGATGCTGGCGATCCGCTGCTTTGGCAGCCGTCCGGGCAGGGCGGTGATTCTGGGCAGGGGCGTTTCCAGTTCGCCATACCACACCAACCGACTTCCGGGATGGACAAAGTGGCTCTGAAACAGTGACAGCACCCCTTGGGGGGCAATCACGCTGTCGGCGCCGCTGATGGTCACCAATGCGGGGCGATCAAACCCCTTGCGGGCCAGGGCGTCGCGGACCTGCACCGAACTTTGGTAGTAGAGGGCGGCGCCGTGCATGGTCAGCGACTCGTAGCGGTAGTAATTGGTTTCCGGGTCCAGGTTGGCCCAGGTCACCAGCCAGTCCAGGTAGGGTGAGAGGGCGGTGGTTTTAAACCTGGGCTCGAACCCGGGGGAGAACAGCAGCAAACCCTCAACCCTGGAATTATCTATGGCTTCGGTGGTGACCAGATTGGCGCCGGTGGAGAAGCCCCCCAACCACAACTCGTCCACCTGGTCGCTCAGCAGTTTGGTGTGGTGAGCCACGGCACGGTTCCAGCCCTCCAGGCTGGCCAGCTGCAGATCCGCCGGCCTGCTGCCGTGGCCCGGCAGCAGCAGGGTTCGCACCAAAAAGCCACGGCTTGCCAGGCTCTGGGCGATGTCTTCGAAGTAGGCGGGTGAATCGCTCAGGCCGTGCACCAGCAATATTCCACGCCTGGTTTCCCCTTGGGGGATCACCTCGAAAGGGGTGTTGGCCTCTATCTCTGCCAGGGTATCCCCGGAGACAAAGACGCGGTTGTTCATCAGCCACTGTCGGGTCTCCTCCCGATAGGCATCGAAGCTGGCTTGTTCAAAATCGGGTAGGGATGAGGAGGCTTGGTAACTCTGACCCCGGGGCGTTTGAATACAGGCCAGCAACAGCAGGGTGGCGGCAATGGGCAACAGCAGTCTGAGCAAGGGATGAACTCCGTATTGGCAATATCCACCTATCCTACGCAAACCTCCCTCATCGGTGCCAGCCGGTAAAGTAACCAGTGTTTTCAGCACTCTCAGAGACGGGTGTGAGGCAGTGCGGGCGCGCGGATCAAAAAAGAAATCACACGAATTAAAAGATCGTCATAACTTTTGATTTCGATCATGGGAATGCGGTATTACGATCATAAAATACTTCATACTTTTCTGGGGGAGTTGGATTGTATGAGGTTTTGCCACACGATATCAGTGGTTTCTGCTGTCTTGTCGATGACAGTGCAGGCGGGGGTTCAGTTGGACAACTGCGGTGAAACCTTGAAGTTGGCTGCGCCGGCTCAACGGGTCATCGCCATGAATCAGCACGCCAGCGAAGCGCTGCTGACCCTGGGGCTGGCGCCCCAGATGATAGGTACCGCCTATCAGGATGATGAGATACGCCCTGATCTCAAAGCCAACTATGACGCCATCCCTCGCCTGAGTCGTGAGTATCCCAGCCCGGAGCAGGTGCTGCTGTCCGGTACCGATCTGGTGGTCGGCGGCTTCGCCAGCGCCTTTCGTGCCATGGGCATAGGCTCGCGGGAGATCTGGCATGGGCGGGGAATTCCCACCTACCTGTTTGAATCCGCCTGTCGCCCCGAGGGAGTCAGTATCGAGGCGCTCTACCTGGATATGCTCAATCTTGGGCGTCTCACCGGTCGGGAGAGCGAGGCCAAAGCCTGGGTACAAGGTCAACGGGCCAGGCTGGCGGCATTGGCAGAGAGCCAGGGGCGCCGCCCTCGGGTGCTGCTGTGGCTGCGCGAATACCAACTGCCCTATGTGGCCGGTTGCTGCGGTGTGGGCAATCTGATCATCGAAGCGGCCGGTGGCATCAATGTGGCCGCAGAGATAGGTCGTCCCTGGGGGCACCTCTCCTGGGAAGCGGTGGCGGCGGCCCAGCCGGACCTGATTCTGATGGTGGACTCCAACTGGTCTCCCTATGAGAAAAAGTGGCAGGCCCTGGCCACTCACCCCCTGTTATCCCGATTGACGGCGGTGCGTCAGCAGCAACTGGCCACCTTGGCGTTCTCCGAAGTGGTCGGCGGCGTTCGCCTGCTCGATGGCATCGAGCGCCTGCACCACACCATAGTGGAGTGGCGGGGATGAGGGCGGCAGTGATTCGATTCAAGGCTGCACCAGGCCCGCTGTTGATGCTGGCGCTGCCCCTGGCGCTGATGTGGGGCCTGAGCCGGGGGGCGGTGCCCTTGAGTCTGGAGCAGATCTGGCTGGCCCTTTCCGGCGATCCCGACTCCGCCTTGGTCCGCATCGTACTGCTGGAGATGCGCCTGCCCAGGGCCCTGCTGGCGGCTCTGGTGGGGGCGGCCCTGTCTGTGGCCGGGGTACTGACCCAGACCCTGGTCCGTAATCCCCTGGCGGATCCCTACCTGCTGGGGGTAGCCAATGGCGCCGCCCTGGCGGCGGTGACCGGACTGACCCTGGGCTGGTGGCTGCCGGTGCCTGTGCTGGCGGTCGTTGGCGGTGCCCTGGCCTTTGTCCTGGTAATGCTGGTGGCCAGCCATCCCAGGCTGTCGCTGTCGCCCTATCCGCTGATTCTCTGCGGCGTGGCCATCAGCGCCCTGGGGGCGTCGCTGACCACCCTGATGATGCTGCTCGGGGATGAGCGTGCCCTGGGCCAGATCCTGCGTTGGTTGATGGGGTCTCTGGCCGGGGCGGATTGGCAAAGACTGCTGCCCCTGGCGCTGCTGCTGCCCCCCTTGATGTGGTGGCTTTGTCGCCGCGCCGGGGTGCTGGACTTGATGTTGCTGGGCCAGGACAAGGCCCGCTCCCTTGGGGTGAACCTGCAATCTGAGCGCCGGGGGATGGCGTTGGCGATTCTGCTGCTGACCGCACTGTCGGTGGCGGCGGCTGGCGCGGTGAGCTTTGTGGGGCTGTTGGTGCCTCATCTGGCGCGGATGTGGGTCGGGGCTCCCCACCGCATTCTGTTGCCCATTGCGGCGCTGCTGGGTGCCCTGATCACCCTGTTGGTGGATGGTCTGTGCCGGGTGCTGCTGGCACCGGAAGAACTGCCTTTGTCCGTGCCCATGGCGGTGATGACGGTGCCTTTGATTCTGTTGCTGATTCGCAGGCAGGCCCATGCTTGAGCTTAACCAACTGAAGGTCGCCCGTGATGGCGACACCCTGGTCAAGGCGCTGTCGGCCACCCTGGAGCCCGGCCAGTGGCTGGGGCTGCTCGGGGCCAATGGCTGCGGTAAAACCACCCTGCTGAAATCCATCGCCGGGCTCTGGCCTCTGACAGAGGGGCAGGTGAGTTATGCCGGAGCCTGCCTGACCAGCATGCGTCCCCTGGCCCGCGCCGAGCGGGTGGCCATCCTGGTCCAGCATAATGGCCCCACCGGCGGTTTGACCGTGGAGCAGGCCGTGGCCCTGGGTGCCAGCCCGTTGCGGGGGGCCTGTCCCGATGCCCTGGAGCAGGTACTTCTGGAGTGCGAGCTTGACGACTTGCGTCGCCGGCCCCTTGAGCAGCTCTCCGGAGGCCAGTTGCAGCGCACCATGATCGCCCAGTCTCTGTTGCAGCAAGCGCCGCTGCTGCTGCTTGATGAGCCCGCCAACCATCTGGATATCTATCACCTGTACAACATTCTGGAACGCATCCGTGCCCGGGGTACCACAGTGGTGGCCAGCTTCCACGACATGAACCTGGCGGCCCAATGGTGTGATGCCTTGCTGCTGCTGGGGGAGGGCCGGGTGCTGGGCTACGGCAGTGCCAAGCAGGTTCTGACCCCGGACAAGTTGCGTCAGGCGTTTCGGGTGAACACCGACATTCACATTGGCACCGACGGCCAGCGCCGGGTGCAGATTTTGGGCCCGGCCCGATAACCATTATTAGGAGAGAAGATGCTGACCGCACTGTTGTTGGCGGCCCCCATGGGCGCCGCTATTGAGGTGGATGAAGTACTGACTGTGGAGCATCGCTCCCTCGAGGAGAACCTGGCCTGGGATCAGGCGGGGCTGGGAGCCGAGCTGGTGGTGGTGGAACGCGCCCAGTTCGAAAGCATCGTCGAGGGGGACATCAACACCCTGCTCAGCCAGTTTGTGCCTGGTCTGTTTGCCACCTCGGCCCGGGGCCGCTACGACGGCGGTTACCACTCGCTGCAAGGGTCGCGTAAGCAGGATATCTTGTGGCTCATCGATGGCAACCGCATCAACAACCGACTCTATGGTGGCATCTACCTGGACAGCCTCAACCCCAATGTTATCGAGCGCATCGAGGTGCTCAAGGGCGGCCAGGGGGTGATCTTCGGTACCGAAGCGGTGGCCGGGGTGGTGAACATTGTCACCCGAAACTACCAGGGGGAAACCGAGGGCTCGGTGACAGTGGGCGGGGATACCCTGCCCAGCGGCAGCGGCTCGGTGTTCTACACCACCGCCATCGAGGATCTCGAGCTGTCCCTGTTCGGCTCGGTGACCGCCAGTGAGGGGTTCCAGCTGTGGAAGGATGAGGACTATCACTGGACCGCCGCCGGCGACAAGAAGCGTGGCTACCAGGTGGCCAATGCGGGCACCAAGCTGCGCTGGCTGATGGGGGACGCCAGTCAGCTGACTCTGCTGGCCCAGTACAACTACGGGGATCTGGAGCGGCTGCGCACCTACGCCACCGTGGACAGCGCCAATGTGCGCAAGGAGCAGATCTACACCCTGGAGTATCAGTACACCCCATCGGACAGACTTCAGCTGCTGGCCAAGGGTTACTACCACGGCTGGGACAGCTACTACACCCGCATCGACCAGAACGAGGTGGGAGAGCGCATCGTGTTGGATGACGACAGCTATTGGGGGTTCGAGGACTTTGGCCTGAAACTCTCCGCCAAGCTGCTGATGGAGGGCGGCAGCAGCTGGCTGGTGGGCGGCGAGCTGCAATCCTACCGGGGCGAAGACGAGGTGATGGAGTTCGTCAGCGACACCGAAACCGTCCAGTCCCTGTTTGCCCAGTATCGCCCCAGGCTGGCGGTTCTGCCGGATACCTCCCTGGCCCTGGGCTTGAGATACAGCGATATCGACTCCGCCGGTGACAGCCTCAACTGGAGCGCCGGAGGCGAGCATCAGCTGGCCGACCAGTGGCGGGTACGAGCGTCTGCCGGCACCGGCTTCCGCCTGCCCAATGCGGACGAGCTCTACTCTGTCGAGCGGGAGGGCGGCCTGATTGGCAATCCGGAACTGGATCCTGAGCAGAGCCTCAATCTCAATCTGGGCCTGACCTGGAGTGACCCCCAATGGCTGGTGGAGCCCACCCTGTTCTGGCGCCGGGTGGAAGACCTGATTGGGGTCAAGGGCAATCGCTATCAGAACCTGGATCAGGAGGTGGAGACCCAGGGGGCCGAACTGTTGATGCGTTGGACCCCCAGTGCCCTGTGGCAGTGGCAGGCCAACGTCACCTATGCCGACAGCAGCGAGAAGGGCAGTTCCGAGCAGATTGAGGAGGTGCCACGCTGGCTGGGCAGCACCCGCATCGAACACACCCCCAGGGATCACATCGGCCTTTACCTGCACCTCTCCTACACCGGCGAATTCACCGACTATGGCACCGAGGCGGGGGATTACTGGTTGCTGGAGCTGGGGGGCAGCTACCAGTGGGGCGAGCACCACAAGCTGCAGCTTCGGTTGGAGAACGCCCTGGACGAGGAGTACGCCGCCAGTGTGTTTAATCCCGGTTCGTCGGTGCCGGAGTCTGAGCGCGGCCCCAAGCAGACCCTTGGGGTGCCGCGTAACCTGCAACTGAGCTACCAATATCGCTTCTGAGGATGAGACTATGAGCAAACGAATTCTGTTGTTGGGCGTCTACGGCATGGAGATGGTGGAGTGTGGTGGCGCCCTGGCTATCAACGCCCGTCAGGGCGGCTTCTCCTTTGCCTCCATCATGCTGGCCAGCGACACCATGCAGAGCGAGGTGCGTCAGGCCGCCGCGGAGTTGGGGGTGGAGAAGGTCTACTTCAATGGCTTCGAGCGCGGCGGGGTGGATCTGCGCCGCGACTACAAGCTGGCCCTGTGCCGGGTAATTCGTGAAACCAGGCCGGACATCATCATTACTCAGGATCCGGAGCACAGCTTCGAGGATCTGGACCCGGACCGGCGGCCGGCGATGCTGCTGATCATGGAGGCGATCGCCCTGGCCGGGCGCGACTTTGGCCTGGAGGCGATGCCGGAACTGGCGCCGCATCCGGTGGCGACGCTCTATTACATGTCTCCCTCCAGGCCCAACTGCAGCCTGTCTCTGGCCGAGGTGTGGCCACAAAAGGAGAAGGCCATGGATTGTCTGGCGGCCCAGATGACCTTCTCCGGCCGTCACTTTGGCGAGCGTCTGAGTCCCGCCGAGCGACAGGCGCTCTATCCCGGCTTTGATCAGCTGGCGTCGGATCAGGCCAAGGGACGGGAGGTGCAGCGGGCCATGGACAAGGCGCTCTATCTGCACACCGGCCTGGTCAGTCACAGCCGTTTTGCCCTGGCAGAGCCCTATCGGCGTCAGGGGTTGTTTGAGATGACCGAACTTCTGGCGTAACTCCCAAGAGAAATCGGCCCCGCATTGTGCGGGGCTTTTTTTGCCGGCAAAAAAAGAGGTTCATCGCGCATTACCGGGAAAAGCGGCTCGTATCTTCAGGAAGAAGTAGTCGCTGTCCCGGTATCCGTAGGCCATGCGCTTGATGACCTTTATCTTGTTGTTCATTCCCTCGAGCTTGCAGGTGTGCAGCCGGTAGGTAGCCGAAGCGAGAATGCCTTTGAGGTAGGGTTTGAGCTTCCTAGCGAAGCGGATAAGCGGTTCGATGCCGCTCTCGGTGACCTGTTGCCACCATAACCGCCACTGGCTCAGCGCTGCATCGGGACAGTCGGCATACCACAGCTCCTTCAACTGCTCCCGCATTAGATACACCACCATCAGCGACCGGTTCTCGGCCAGCAGTTCCTCCAGATAGGCATGCTGCTTGTCGGTCATGTTCTCCCGGTTCTTCAGCAGCACCCAGCGACCTCGTTTCACCCTTCGTCTCGCCGGTTTGTCCTGCCTCAGTTCATTGGCTCGGTCCACTCGCACCCGGTCCACCACTTCCCGGCCATATTTGGCCACCACATGGAAAAGGTCATAGACCACTGCGGCATTGGGGCAATGCATCGCCACCTCCAGGTCGAAGGCGGTATTCATGTCCATGGCTACCGCTTCGATGTGCTGGCAGTGCTCTCCCAGCTTCAAGAAGAACGGTCTGATGGCTTCTCGACTTCGGCCTTCACCAACCCACAGCACCTGGTGGGTGTCGGCATCGGCGATGACCGTGGCGTAGCGGTGGCCTTTGAACAGGGCAAACTCGTCCATGACAAGACGTCGCACCGTACTCCAGTCCGGCTCAATGACCTCTCGAGCCAGGCGCCGCCTATCCAGTCGTTTGAGGGTGTGCCAGTGCAAACCGGTCATCTCATTAACGTG
>NZ_JBLXDO010000020.1:23867-76629 GCF_048263965.1 Ferrimonas sp.
TTGATAGGCATCAGTTTTAGCAGTCGCTCGACGTACCGGATTAGTCGATTGGTCTGGCGAGCATGAGGCTCCAGCCAGGAGAGACTCTCAGTGACCACGCCACAATTAGGACAGCGGAGTCGGCGCAGTGGTACAGACAGCAAAGTCTGGAAACCGAAAGCCTCACGCTCCTGAATCGTGCGGGGAGTGACATCGTGAATCTGACTGACAACTTGGCCACAGCGACATCGACCAGGGCTCGTGGGGGTTAAATGGATAGTAAGGGTATCGTGGTGGAGCTCGGTGTGGGTGGGGGAAAACCCTTCCCACGGTGAGATAGGCAAGGTAAGCTTCGGCATTGAGAACGGCTGGTGGTTATGGTGTTTGTTTGGCGACTACACAATAACCTTTCCAGCCGTTTTCGTATCTAGTTCCCGCTAATGTGCGAAGAACCAAAAAAGAGCCCTGCTGAAAAGCAGGGCTCTTGCGCTAGCAAAAACGGGTCAGGCTTACGCCTTTTCCACTCTTACTGGAATGCCTTGACGGCAGTTGGTGCCGGCGTAGTAGTCATTGAGCATGGAGACCTTGCCGGGACGGGTCGGATCGGCGGGGATCATCTGATTCACCGCAGTACCGCCGCCACGGCGGGCGATGCCTTCGATGACCTTGCCGTCGATTATGCGGGTGTCTGCACCATAGGCTTTCTTGTGACCGAAGCAGTGGGACACACACACGGAGCCTTTGGCCACGCCGGAGTCCGCCTGCAGCACGCCTTCGGCTGGGGTGCCGTTGCCGGAGACCACCCGAACCTTGTCACCATCGGTCAGCCCCATCTCGGCGGCGGTGTCGATGTTCATGTAGACGAAGTTCTGCGGTGTTACCTCGGCGCAGCGATCAAACGCGGCGGAGTAGTTGGAGCGCAGGGTCGGCTTGTAGTTGGAGAACAGCAGCGGGAACTCCTTCTCAGGCCAGTGCTGCTCCCAGGTGTCGCCGTTCCAGAAGCGTTTGGCTTCGTAGGAGGGCACGCCAGGATAACGCTCGCCAGAGTGGCAGTGGCGCAGCTGAGCCATGTCGGCGTTGTAGATCTGCAGGAACTTGCCGCCGCCGCCATTGATGAAGTCGCCGTCGTATCGCTCGGCCTCCTCATAGTAGCCACCGCGGGAGAGCAGGGCTTCCACCTTGGCCACTTCCTCGCCGGTCAGGCGGGGACGCAGAGGCGCCATGGAGTACTCCAGGGCCGCCCACTCACGGTCCTCATCGGATACCTCAGGCAGCTTGCTGCACTGGCCGGCGATGTTGGCCAGGTAGCGCGAATGCCAGTCTTCGAAGGTCAGCAGGTCCACCTTGCGACCGTCGGCGGCGGGGATGGCCCCCTTACCGAAGCCGGGCAAGTCCATGGCCATGGCCATATCGATCATGAACTGCTCCATGCAGATATGCTGGCCCTTGGCGTTCTTGGGGGTACGCGGGGTCACCAGAGGCGCACCGGCGACCACACCCAGCTTGAACGCACCCCACATGCGGTCGGCGGCGTACTCTTCGTACATCACGCGATCCGGGATGAAGTAGTCGGCGTAGCGGTTGGTTTCGTTCATGTAGCAGTCGATGGCGACAAACAGCGGCAGTTTGTCGGTGTCCACCAGTGCCTTCTCCACATCGTTGCTGATGGAGGCGGCGCTGTACAGGGCGTTGCTGCGCCAGTTGAACAGGGCCTTGGCGGTGTAGGGGTTGGCGTTGGTGTGGGCGGTCAGTGCCTCGGCGGCGTTGAAAGAGGCATAGCCTGCCACCAGGTTGTGCCACATGTCGCTGGCGGGGTAGGGGTTTTCACCCTTGGCCACCTTCTGCTTGTACTCGGTGGAGTCCTCATAGGCACCGGAGCGGCAGATGTTGATGTCTGCGCTGACATCCAGCTCACCATCGAAACCGCCCAGGTTGTAGTTGCCTTCGAAGCCCCAGTAGGCGCCGTTGGCATACAGGGTTCCGCCCTTGGCGTCGTGGGAGCCGATCAGGGTGTTCATGGTGGACACCAGCCAGCCGACCATGATGGCGTCGCCACTGTTGGCACCGGAGTTGGTGACCACGGTGGCTTTGCGGCCATGGTGAGTCAGGTCCCTGGCGGCCTGCTTGATCTGGGACTGCTGGATACCGCAGTCGGCAGACAGCGAGGCCAGAGGCGCCTGGTTGGCCTGGGCCTTGAGCAGGGCCAGGGAGGAGGTGAGCTGAACCTGATTGCCGTTGACGTCGGTGAACAGGCCGTCGACGAACAGATCGGCTTTCTTCGCCAGGTTGGCGGAAACCAGTTTGCCGTTCTCAACCACCATGGCTTCGTCGCCGCCCACGCCGAAGTCGGAGGCTTTGGCGAACAGGGTGTGGTCCTTGTGCTTGGCGTCGGTGACCACCAGGTGGCTGGCGTTGCTGTGGTTCACTTCACCGGCAGCCTTGGCGGCGTCGGCGTTGGGAATCGCCAGGAACTCGGCGTTAAACCAGTTCTCGGCGAACATCACCTGCATCAGCGCCATCATAAAGGCGGCGTCGCGGCCGGGGCGAATGGGCAGCCACTGGGCACGGGTGTCGTTGGCCACCTCGGTGCGCAGCAGGGGATCGACGCTGGTGTACTTGAGGTTACGCTCGACACGGGCGTCTGCCAGGTTGCGGCCCAGCAGGTTGAGACTGGCGCCGGAGGCGCTTGGGGCGGTACCCAGGAACATGGCGTATTCGACGTTATCCCAGTCGATGTCACCCAGTCCGGGCTCCAGGCCGGGAGCCAGGCCAATGCCATAGCCGATGCCGGTTGGCGCACCACAGTAGGCGTGCTTGGTCACCAGGTTCACGGTGCCGTAGGCCTGACGCATGAAGCGGGCGTAGAGGCTGCCACGCAGGGTATCCTCTTCACCGAAGGTGGCCAGCAGGCGGTTGGCGGCGGAGCCGAACTCCGGATAGCCGGGCACTGCGGGCTTATCCAGCTGACGAATTGCCTTGAGGCCATCCACGTGGCCTTCACCGAACAGGTCGCCCCCTTCGAGGATCTCGGTCAGGGCCTGCTCATAGCTGATGCTTTTCCATTTGCCTTCGCCGCGCTTGCCCACACGCTTGAGCACCTGGGTGACACGGCGTGGATCGTCCACACAGCCAACGCCACTGGCGCCTTTACCACAGGTGGTGGCGCGGTTTTCCAGGCCGGTGTTGCCTGCCAGAGCGGCATAGCTGTCACGAACCGGCATGCTCAGGGGCAGGGGAGAGCCAGAGTTCATCTCGCAGTAGGGGTTACCGCCTACCTTGAGCACCTTGTCGCTGGCTTCGTCGATGCGCACCCGCAGGCCACACATGTTGTTGCAGGTGAAGCAACGGGTGTACATGGTGCGGATGCCTGGGGTCTTGTGCAGCTTGCCGTTGGCACCCAACTGGGCTTCCGTAGGCAGGGGGTTACCAAAGCGGGTGTTGCTCTTGGCCACGTTCAATGGCGCTGGCTCGCCTCCCTTGGGGGTGGAGCTGCAGGCGGTGCCGGTGGCGGCCGCAGCGGTGACGATGCCGGCGCGGGTGATAAAGCTTCTTCTGTCCATCGTCATCTCCTATCGTTGCCATTCCAGGTGGTTGAGTTTCAGGATCTTCTTGTCATCGCTGGGCTGTGGCAGGCCGATGTAGAGGATGCTGGGCAGGTTGCCGGACTCGGGCAGCATGCCGTAAACCTTGTTGTCGCGAACCAGCTTGGCTACTTCGCTGTTGGGATCGTTCAGATCGCCAAATACCCGGGCTTCGCCGATGCAGGTCTCCACACAGGCGGGCAGCAGGCCCTGTTCCAGACGGTGCACACAGAAGTTACATTTCTCGGGAGCGGTCTTGTATTTGGGATCCTTGCGGCGGGCGCCGTAGGGACAGGCTTTAACACAGCGCTGACAGTGGATGCACTTGTCGTAGTCGATGACCACGATGCCATCTTCGGGGCGCTTGTAGGTGGCGTTCTTGGGACACACCTCGACGCAGGAGGGTTTCTCACAGTGGTTACACTGGTTGGGCACCGCCAGGGTGGCCACGCCGTCAGCGGTCTCCACAGAGGATTGGGTCACCCGGGTACGGGCTCGGCCTTCGGGTACCTGGTTTTCGATGGAGCAGGATACGCTGCAGGAGAGGCAACCGGTACAACGGCGAACGTCGAACACCATGGCCATGCGCTTACCCTGGGTCTGGGCCAGCAGGCTGGTGCTGGGGATCAGGGTCAGAGCCGCACTCCCTGCCGCCATCTTGAGTAATGAACGTCTGTCTAACATAAGAGGTCCTTTAATATGCCCGGCCAACTTGGCAAGGCGGAATAAAGAGAAACTGGGCAGGGAATAAAATAGTTGAAACGGAATTAAGAGGGGAGCATTAGCTATATTTTAAGCGTTGTATTGTAGGGGTGCTCCCATCTTTCCAATAGTGAAAATCGTGTCTTGCGGATAGTGCAATGTAATCTATTTCCGTTTGGTGTTAATGAAAGGTTGCCTTGCTCGGCCCCGGCTTATGCGGTTTTGCGCGTGTCTTGGCGGAAACCCCACCAGTTTGAGCACTTGACTTAAGGTGAGTTAATTTTCACAAGGGAGAAAATTTAACTTCTGAAACTCAATATATAGCTTGGCTGATATTATCCATAATAGAAAAAACTAAATCTGGATATAAATACCGTGACTGGACTCAATAAAATCTTTCTGCGAGACAAATATAAATTCTATTAATTTCGTCGTTTTCATCGGTTTGGTGTACGTAGTGAGACCGGGTGAGACACAGCACCTTAAATTCTGAAACACTTTTATAACAACTCCCGGGGGCGGTGCCAGTATACTTGAGCGAAAAATTTTCGGACCATGGCGATGAACCTCTCCCGCTCCTCACTGAAAAATCCTGCCGCCGTGCTGGTTATCGTGGCGCTGATCTCCCTGTTTGGCATCCTGGCGATGTTGAAGCTGCCGATTCAGCTGACCCCGGATATTGAGCAGCCGCAGATCACCATCTCCACCGGCTGGCGCAGCGCCGCCCCGGAGGAGTTGGAATCGGTGATCATCGAGCCCCAGGAGAATGTGGTTAAGAACACCCGCGGGGTGGTGGATGTGACCACCACCATCAACAGTGGTTTTGGCAACATCACCCTCACCTTCGACGTCGGCACCGACATGCAGCAGGCAATGCTGGATGTGATCAACAACCTCAATCAGGCACCGCCCCTACCGCTGGACGCGTTCGAGCCCAGGGTGGCGGTGGGCGGTGGTCGCGATGGCCCCAATGCCGCGTCCCTGCTGGTGAAGATCCTGCCGGACAATCCGGTGCAGGAGATTGACCATTATCAGAAGCTGATTGAGGATGTGGTTGAGCCCAGGCTGGCCCGCATCCAGGGGATCAGCCAGGTTAACCTCAACTCCCAACGTCCCAGGGAGCTGAGGATCAGTTTCGACCCCTTCGCGGCCGCCGCCATGGGGATTCAGGTTGGCCAGATCAGCCAGACCATCGCCCGGGCCTCGGACGTATCCGGCGGCTTTGCCGATGTGGGGCGTCGTCAGTACACGGTGCGTTTTGCCGGTCAGTATGACGTACAAAACCTCAGTGAGATGATTGTCGGTTATCAGAACGACCGGCCCATCTACCTGCAGGACATCGCCACCGTTGAAGATACTCTGGTGGACCGCTTTGGCTTTACCCTGAGAAACGGCTCGCCAGCCTACTACATCACCCTGAGCCGGGCCAACGACGCCAACACCGTTACCCTGCTGGATGAGGTGAACCGGGCCATCGATGAACTCAATGCCGGCCCCCTGGCCGAGGCGGGACTGGCCATCGATCTTAGTTTCGATTCCTCGGTGCACATTCGTAACGCCCTGATCCTGGTGAAGAGCAACCTGGGCCTGGGGGTGTTGCTTGCCCTGGGGATCCTGTGGCTGTTCTTAAGGGGCATCAGGACCACACTGATCATCGCCACCACCATTCCCATCTCCATCATGGTGGCTTTCCTGGGGCTCAGCCTGTTTGATCGCAGCCTCAATGTGATCTCTCTGGCCGGTCTGGCGTTCTCAGTGGGACTGGTGTTGGATGCGGCGATCATCGTTCAGGAGAACATCGTCCGCCTGCGCAACGAGGGGATGGCCAGCCATAAGGCGGTACTCAGGGGGGCGGTGCAGGTGACCGGTGCCCTGTTTGCCTCCACCGCCACCAGCGTGGCCATCTTCCTGCCCATACTCTTCATGGAGGGGATAGAGGGGCAGCTGTTCTCCGATCTGGCTCTGACCCTCTCCATTGCGGTGTTGGCCTCCCTGATTACCGCCATCACCGTTTTGCCCATTGCCAGCAAATACTGGCTGGCGGGGGTCAGTGACAACGACCCCTTCCAGGGTTACTGGCACAGGCTCACCGCTCTGGTGATGACCCTGACCCGCACACCGCTGCGACGCACCCTGTGGATTGCCGGCCTGCTGGGCGGCTCGGCGGCAGTGACCCTGCTGTTGATACCCAGGACCGACTTTATGCCCAGGGCCCCCATCGACGGCTTCTTCTTCAACATCAGCCTGCCACCGGGAGGCAACCTGGAGTATGTAGACCGGGAGATGGCCCAGTTGGTGCGTGAGCGGATTCAGCCCCACCTCAGCGGTGAGCGCCAGCCCGCCATCAAGAGCTACAACTTCTACTCCTTCGGGGCCGGGTTCAGCGGCGGCTTTATCTATTCGGCGGACCCCACCCATGTGGAGGAGCTGATGGCGGTGGTGCAGGAGGAGATCCTGGCAGGGCTGCCCGACACCCAGGTGTTCCTATTCCGTGGCTCGATGATCAACGTCAGTGGCGGCGGCAATGGCCGCTCCATCAGCGTCAATATTCAGGGACCGGAGCTGGAGCAACTGATTGATACGGCCCAGGCGGGGCTGGCAGCGATTCAGGCCAACATGCCCGGGGTCAGCGCCCGACCGGTGCCCGGACTGGCCATTGCCGAGCCAGAGTTGCAGTTGATCCCCAACGATCGGCGCATCACCCAGGCGGGTCTGAGCCGGGCCGATGTGGCCAACACGGTGCGCGCTTACACCGATGGCCTGTTTATCAGTGAGTATTTCGATGGTAACGACAGGATGAACGTCATCCTGCGGGGCAGCGAATGGCGTACCCCGGAGGAACTGGCGGCGCTGCCGGTGCACACTCCATTGGCAGGTTTGCAGACCCTCGGAGAGCTGGCGGACGTTCGGCGTACCGTGGGGCCGACCCAGCTCAGAAGGGTGGACGGTAAGCGCACCATCAGTCTGGAGATCTCCCCACCGGAGGATATGTCCATAGAGGAGGCCCTGGCCAAGCTCAATGACAGTGTGCTACCCGAGATGCGTCAGATTCTGCCGGCCAATGCCACCATCAAACTCAGCGGCAACGCCAACAAAATGGCCGAAGCCATCGATGAGATGCTGATGAACTTTGCCCTGGCGCTGGTGATTCTGTTCCTGTTGATGACCGCGCTGTTCAAATCTGCCAAGGATAGCCTGCTGGTGCTGCTGGTGATGCCCCTGGCTACCGGCGGAGGGGTGATCGCCCTGGCTCTGCTTAATCTGGTGACCTTCCAGTCTCTGGATCTGCTGACCATGATCGGCTTTATCATCCTGTTGGGATTGGTGGTCAACAACGCCATTTTGCTGGTGGACCAGACCCGCCGGGGTGAGGCCGAGGGGCTTACCCGTCAAGAAGCGGTGGCCCAGGCTGTACGTATCCGGGCTCGCCCTGTCTATATGAGCACCCTGACCAGCCTGTTTGGCATGTTGCCACTGATGCTGATGCCAGGAGTTGGATCGGAGATCTACCGGGGCCTGGCCACGGTCATCGTCGGAGGCATGGCCATCAGTGCCCTGTTTACCCTGATTTTGCTTCCCGCCCTGCTGAGAATGGGGGAGGGACACTCTAAACAAGAAAGTGACGAGGGCCAGCCAGTGGCGGCGCCTCTGGAGGCGAGAGGATGAAACACCTGAAACTACTGCTGCTGGCCCTGCTCAGCTTTGGGGTTGTGGCCAATGAGCCGCCTGCGACACCGGTCGAGGTGGCCGAGGTGCGCCATACCGACCTGTCTCCCACCGCCAAGTTGCTGGGAACGGTACACAGTCGCCATAACATCGCCATTACCGCCGGAGTCAGTGGCCAGCTGACCTGGGTGGTGGAGCCCGGCACCCTGGTCAGCCAGGGTGAGCTGCTGGTGAAGATGGACACCCTGCCCCTGGAACTGGCCAAGCTGGAGCAGGAGGCGCGTATTCGTCGCGCCCAGATCAACCTGCGTTACCTGAAGCGGGAGCTGGAACGCTTGGTGACCCTGCAAGCTCAGAATAATGCCGCTGAGTTTCAGCTGGATGAAAACCGCAGCCGCTATGAGTTGGCCAATGCGGATCTGGAGATTGCTCAGCTTAAGCTCAAGCAGGTGAATGACCAGCTGGCCCGGGCCAATGTCCGCGCGCCCTTTGATGGGGTGATCACTGAGCGACTGCAGCGGGAGGGCACCGATGTAAACCGCGCCGATCTGTTGCTGAGGATGATGGACACCAGCAACCTGGAGGTGCATCTGCATGTGCCGGTGAAGTACATGAACAACATCGACAAGGGGCGCCCGCTGCAGGTACTGAGTGACAGCAGGCTGACCCAGGCCACCATCCGCGCCATCATTCCGGCGGCGGATCCCCGTTCCCAGACCATTGAGCTGAGAATGACCCTACCGGCAGACAGTGCTCATTATCTGACGGCGGGTGAACTGGTGAAGGTGGCGATTCCGGTGCAGCAGGCCCGCCAGACGCTGGCGGTGCATCGTGATGCCCTGATTCTGCGTCGTCAGGGTTCCTACGTGATGATGATCGATCAGGATAACGTGGCGCATCGCCGACTGGTCGAGGTGGGGCATGGCGATGGTGACTGGGTGGCGGTTGAGGGGGAACTGGCCCCGGGTGATCAGGTGGCCGTGCGCGGCGCCGAGCGCCTGCGTGAGGGGCAGAAGGTGCGGGTACAGGCTAGCCGCAGCTGAGTATCTGGAGGGAAGATACCCTGCAGTTCGCCTTTGTTCTTTCTAAGAATCGAGGTGTTACCTGGGGGAGCACCCGTTCAACGTGCGCCCTGCGCATCTGATTGGCTTAACGGAGGCTCCAAGGGGGCCAGGGATCAGTTCAGGAGAGGAGGACTGTTGGTGTCTTCCTGGGCCTCTTCGCCAATTCTTTCATAGCCTTGTTCACTGAGGTGTTGGGTAACGTCGTCCAACGTCAGTGGTTTTGATAGGTAGTACCCTTGCAGGCGGTTGCAGCCCAGGGCCCTGAGCCTGGTGAATTGAGTCTCTGTTTCCACCCCTTCGGCGACCGTATCCAGATTAAAGATACAGCCGAGTTCAAGCAGTATCTCCGCCAGGGGGCGAGTGTGCCCATCGCCCCTATCCAGTTCGCCGATGAAGCTGCGATCGATCTTGAGGGTACTGACAGAGTGTTTGAAAAGCTGCTTGAAGCCGGTAAAGCCGGTGCCAAAATCATCAAGCGCTACGCCAATACCCATCGCTTTGAGCTCACTCAGTAACTGTTCTGTGGTCTCGTCCCAATCAACCAGCATGGTTTCGGTGATCTCCAACTCCACCCTATTGGGAGCAATGGTGTGTCGAGTGAGGAGCCCATTCAGTTTCAACAGTAACTCCCGGTTTTGAAGCTCAATGGCAGAGAGGTTGATGCTCATGGAACCGTCAAAACCGTAAGACTCCCGAAGCATTGCTAACGTCTTGAGCCCCTCCTCCATGACCCAGTTGTCAATCTGGCGAATCAGCCCATTGGACTCGGCTACCGGGATGTATTCATCCGGCCCAATCTCCTGAAGATCGGGGTGGGAGCAGCGAATCAGGGCTTCAAAGCCGGAAAGCTGCATGTTGCGGCTGAAATAGATCGGCTGGAACATGAGGTAGAACTGTTTCTGTTCCAGCGCCTCCTGCAGAGCCTGCTCGATGCGCAGACGAGTCTGTTGCTGCTGGGCGAGGTTTGGATTGTACACAATGCATTGGCCTTTTCCTTTTGCCTTGGCCTGATACATGGCTGTGTCGGCGCAGTGCATTAAGGCGATAAGATCCTGGCCATCTCTGGGGGCCAGGGCGACACCCAGGCTGACATGAACTCGGTGCTTGACCTGGTCGATCACCAAACCATCTTTGGTCAGCCCCAGAATTCGCCGGGCAATGGCGACGGCATTTCCCGGTTTTCTCAGTCCTCCAAGCACCAGAGCGAACTCATCACCCGCCAGTCGTGCCAGCATCAGTTTCTTGGGCGAAGGGAGAACAAGATCCGAGGTACGAACCACCTCCTGGAGTCGCAGGGCGTACTCCTTGAGCAACTCATCGCCGGTTTCATGGCCGTAGTTGTCGTTGACCCTTTTGAAGTTATCCAGATCGATGAACAGCAATGCCGTCAGTAAACCGGCTTCGCCGTCTTTATCCAGAATCTGTTGAGAGGTTTTTTGAAAGTTGCGGCGATTTGCCAATCCTGTCAAAGGATCATAACTGGCCAGTTGATTCACATTGGAGAGCAGAGAAACGTAGGCATTGTTGAGCTGAGAGATCTCGTCGCGACCCGGCGACATTTGTAAAGGGTGTCCCAGCTTTTTATGCCGCTTTACTTGACCTGCCAGGGTCAGGACAGGAGCGATAACGTAGTGGTGAATCAGACCTCTGAGCAGCGCATAGGTGAGCAGCAGAGAGCAGAAGAAAAGCAGTAATTCGTATTTTACGATCTGCTGGCTGTCCCGCCAGGCTACCCCATCTTCGGTAATCAAATGGACGGTATAGATGGGAGTGCGGCTGAAGGCCGTGTCTTTGTCTTGAGAGATCTCTCCTTGGAAAAGGGTGGAGAGAGGTTGGTCGCCGCTGGTGACCCAGGTGTCAGGGGCTGTAGGGGCAATATCAACCGATAGCGTGGATGAAGGCTCACGGATGGTTCCCTGCAACGTCAGAGATTGATCCAGTTTCAGTGTCATCACCGCATAGAACCGGGATTCTGGAGAAAGCTGGCGGCTGTTTCGGATATTAGTCAGACCGGGCACAAATCCTTTGAGCATCACAAGGTAGTGTTCACTCTCTGATCCTCGGTAGAGGTAGAATGCTGTGTTCTCTTGCGGACTGAGCCCGCTGCCCCGCCACCACTGCAAATGTTCCGGGATTTGAAGTTGATAGGGCTGGGCGAATGGATCCCGGTTGTCTGCCGACACCAACAGTTGCCCCTTGGGTGAGTAGAGCTGAACAACTTCCAGATTAGGCAGTATCTGGCTCAGGCCAGAGTGAAACTGCTGAACCAGGTACTGCAGGGAAAGGCTGCCGGTCCGACTGATGTTGGATTCTCGCAAAGACCTGACAACTTGATAGCTGAGGAGAAGCCTCAGGCTGTTGTCCATCAGGGTGGCTTGCTCAACCAGGCGCTTCTGATAATTTTCCAGCTCCAGCGCCAGACTGCGTTCTATGTAGGCTTCAGAGTTGTTGACCGTCTGATTGACCGTCAACAGCGCGGCCAGCACAAATACCGCGGTGATCACCGGGAGTAGGGTCCAGTTAAGCCTTTGGTTCAGTCGCATACCCGCCTTCCTACTCCTTGATGGTGGCGACCATCTTGGCCCTGAGGTCGATGGCTGCTTTCGGCAGGTTCTGGTACACGTCGCTGCGACTCGTTATGGTTTCCGTCGGGTAGAGCTCCTTGTCTTCTCTGTGCTCCCTGGAGGTTAATGCCTTGGCGCTGGAGATGGGGGTTGGCATCCAGGTGGTCTCTGCGTTTAGGGCGGCGATCTCTGGCTGATTGATAAAGTTAAGAAAAGCCAGAGTCGCAGGTTTGATAGGGTGGCTGGCAGGGGCTGTCCAGCAATCGACCCAGAGCATGGTTCCCTCGTCGGGAACCCGGTACACCCAGTCTTGTTGTCCGGTGCTCTCGATGATCTCCTCGACATCCGCCGAGTAGGCCATGGTCATGGCCATCTGGCTACTCTGTTGTCTGCTGATGGCGTAAGAGAGGCCATAGTCGTATTCCAGGACATACTGTTGCTGCGCTTGCATCAGTGCGTAGGCCGCTTGCAGTTCGCTGCGTTCTGCGCTGTTGGGGTTGAAACCCGCCGCGATCAGGGCCACGGCGGTGAAGTCGTGGATGTCTGCCATCATCACCACCCGCCCTCTGAGGGGAGGGGGCGGTGAAAACAGCTGCTTCCAGCTGTTGATGCCAGGGACCAGGGAGCTGCGGTAGGCAATTCCGAGTGTGCCCCAACTGTATGCCAGGCCATAATCTCCACAGGCCTGTTGCCACCTTTGGTCGATGTGTCCGGCGTTGGGAACCTTATTGCCAAGAGGTTGGATCAGCCCATCCTGGGCGTAGGCTCGGGTTGCATTACTGTCCGTCATCACCAGGTCAAACAGCAAGCCTCCGTCCGTCGCCAGCATGGCGTTGCGCTCAGTATCGCTGCTGATGAAGACCTGATGAATACTGTGTCCTGTGTGTTGGGCAAAGGCGGCAATCACCTCCTTTGACAGGTAGGCTTCCCAGGTGAGCAGTCTCACCTCGTCTGAGATGGCCAAAGGGGGTGCCAGAAACAGGGTTGCACTCAGGGGGAGAGACATTCTATGCATAACCTATCCTTGGTCGCTTAAGAGGAGCCTCTTGCTATCAAAATAAGCAAAAGTCTTTGAAAAATTCGCCCTTTTTGAGCTTAGTTGTTCTGTCGATTTCTGTACACATGTGATTGGTGTTCAAGGTCCGAAAAACGGCGTGTGAAGGGTGCCTGGTAGAGTGGGACACTGTCTGGCGTCATCAGGCGCTGTGCTTAATACAGTGCACAGCTAGAAAACAAGTAATTGATATGTAGCCAATTAATTTCTAGCCAATTGAGGTGGCATCTTTGAGTGCTATATGGGAGCGGAACATCTCAGTGGTTATCATCTCATACAATAAATGAAACAAATTGCTCCAATGATCGCCTCCGTGGCTGACCAAGTCGGCTGAGGCTGTTTATCTGTAGGGGTGAATACCCTCCAGATCGCCCGCCTTTATCTGGTCCATTAAGGTGGTGTCACCCAGGGGGTGCTGCCCCACTTTGAGCAGAATTAGGGAGAAACTCTTAGCCATGGCGCTCTCCTGGGAACGAATGGCATCAGGGTCGCCCATGGCCAGGACGGAGTGGTATTGCCAGGTCAGGCTCTTAGGCAGTTCGGTTTCAAACCTCAGTCCCAAACCATTTCTCAGGTGGTACTGCCCATCTTTGCCGTGACAGGCTACGCACTCCACCTTTTGAAGCCTCAGTTGCTGCTTCATGGCGTCGGCAAACACTGGGTGACCGCTGGCCTTCGCACAGAGCAGCAGGGAAAGCAGCAGAAGGGTAGAGATCCTGTTCATCGCGCCCCCACATTTCAGGGATAACCTGAAGTTATTATATGTATAAGTGATTTAGGGTCGACGACTTTTTAATCAGGGGGTGTGATCAGCCTATCAGAACACTCACCAGGCTGTGCGGAACAGAGGGTCTGAAAGCGGGTTACTGATTCTTGAGGTTGTCGATGACCTCCGAGATACGGCGTTCAGCTTCTTCAGGCCTGTCATGGAGCAGAACGCTTCTCTTCATGACGTCGGTGCCAGGATAGAGTTCGGTATCCCCCTTGTGAGCGTCCGAGGTGAGTTTCCTGGCGGCACCGATAGGTGTGGGGAACCAGGCCTGTTCAGCATTGAGGGCGGCAATCTCGGGGCGGTTTATGAACTCCAGGAAGTCCAGGGTGGCCTTATTGACGGCACGGCCTGAGGGGATCACCCAACAGTCGACCCACAGGAGAGTTCCTTCGTTGGGAACCACATAGGTCCAGTCTTTCTGCCCAGTGGCGCTGATGATCTCTTCCACATCGGCGGAGTAGGCCAGTGCCATGGCCATCTCGCTCTCCTTTTGCCAACTGAGGGCATAGGAGACCCCATAGTCATAGGCCAAAACATGTTGTCTCTGAGCCCGCATCAACTCGAAGGCACGCTGGAGTTCCCGAGGATCCGAACTGTTGGGGCTGAAACTGTGAGCCATCAGGGCGGCGGCAGTAAACTCTTTGGAGTCGGTCATTGTCACCACCTTTCCCTGGAAGGGGGCTGGAGGTACAAACAGTTGTTGCCAGGAGTCAATCTGTATTCCAAAGGATTGGCGGTAGGCTATCCCCAGGGTTCCCCAGCTGTAGGCTGCGCCAAACTCACCACAAGCCTGTTGCCAGTCTGCGTCGATGTGAGCCAGGCTGGGAACCATCCCGGTCATCTTTTGAATGAGCCCTTGTTTGGCGTATGCCTGGGTAGCCCCATTGTCGGCCATGACCAGATCAAACAGGGTGGCACCGCCTGCATCGAACATGGCATTACGCTCTGAGTCGGAGCTGATGAAAAACTGCTCAACCCGGTGGCCGGTTTCCAGGCGAAAGGCATGAACCACCTTATCCGAGAGGTAGGCTTCCCAAGTCAGCAACTTCACTTCACCTGAATAGGCGAGGGCGGGAAGCAGCGCCAGGGTGAGCACTGGAAGAGTTCGATTAAGCATAACCTCGACTTGGTTTTGGTCTGACAGGGACGGTGTCTCTGCATAGGGCGTGTCAAACAGAAAATTATACCTTGAACTAAGAGTATTATCGAAAACTTTGAAATGGATTCAGTGGTGGAAGGAAGTCCCGATGAGAAGCCACCAGGCGGGCGAGGCTCATGCTTACTAAGGTATTGAATCGGAATCTAATAGGCATTAGGTTAACTTCGGCTGTAACGGTAATGTTGAATTCACTAAAGGTCTAATGGCCGGAATCGGTGAATCCGATACACTTTGACTAATCTGTTACGCCATGGATAGGTGCACCGGCGCCTGGGGTATCCAACGTAATCTGCCTGCCTTTGGGCGAGGTGGCATGAGTGCACCCACAAGGACGCCATATGTTTCAACCGGAAAAAATAATCATTGCCGACGATCACCCGCTGTTTCGTCAGGCCCTTCTCTCTGTTCTGGAGAAACAGTTTCCCAATTCCCAAGTGCTGGAGGGGGAGTCGGTGCGCCAGTTGAAGGGGTTGTTGGCGCAGCATGGTGATACAGACCTGCTTTTGCTCGACCTCAACATTCCTGATGCCCATGGTTTCAATACCCTGGTGCAGATTCGCTCTGAATACCCCGAGCTTGGAGTGATCATCATTTCGGGCCAGGAGGATAATCGCACCATCGCCCAGAGCGTTCGCTGCGGAGCCGCTGCCTTCGTGCCTAAATCTCAACCTGTTCCCAGAATGATAGAGGCGGTGGAAGCGGTGATGTCCGGTCAGCAGTGGTTGCCCGAGGGGACGGACCTGAGCGATGGCGCCAGTGATGGCGTCGAGGAGAAGATCGCCAGTCTCTCCCCCCGCCAGCACAAGATTCTGATGATGTTTGCCGATGGTTTGCTCAACAAGCAGATTGCCCAGGAGCTGGGCCTTTCCGAAGCCACCATCAAGGCCCACGCCAGTGCGATCTTTCTCAAGCTGGGGGTGCGAACCCGCACTCAGGCGGTGATTGCCATGAAGCAACTGCAACCGGGGGCGGTCAGCTGACCAGATGCTCGCCCGGGACTTAGCTGTTCTGGGTATCCAGCTCCTGACCATAGTTCTGTTGCAGCTCCCTGACCAGGGTGGCACTCATCAGTGCCCGCAGGGCAACTGGCTTCACCAGCTTGCGCAGGAACCCGAAGCCCGCCTCTTTGGCCCGGTTGACCACCCCTTCGTCTGTGGTGGCACTGATCAGGATGCCGGGCAGGGGCCGGGCACTGAGCTGCTGCATCCGCTGCATCACCGAGATGCCGTCCTCATCGTTGTTCAGCTGGTAATCCACCAGCATGATGTCCATCTCGCCATGGCGGCTCTCAAGCAGGGCCTCGGCGCTGGCTAGACTGTCGGCGACAAAGACGCTGCATTGCCAGCTGTTGAGCAGGTTCTCCATGCCGGCGAGTACCGCCGGATCGTTATCGATGCACAGTACCCGAACCCCTTGCAGGGTGAAGGCGCTGGTCTTGGTGGGAGCGGCCTGAGCCTGAGGGCGGGCGGGCGGCAGTGCCAGGGAGAAGCAGCAGCCCTGGCCAGCTTCAGAGTCCAGAGACAAGGTGTGTCCCAGCAGCTGGCTCAGCCCCTGGGCGATATTGAGTCCCAGTCCCAGGCCATTGGGGCCGCCACTCTCCAGGCGGGTAAATTGCTCGAACACCAGCCGCTGCTTCTCTGCGGGAATGCCGGGACCATTGTCCAGCACCTGGATCTCCAGTTGTTCACCGCGGCGGCAGCCCAGCAGCACCTTGCCGCCACTGGCGTACCTGAGTGCATTGGAGAGCAGGTTTTGCAGAATCCGCCGGAGCAGTTGTTTGTCGCTGTGCACCCAGGCACTGCAGGGCACCGCCCGCAAGGTGACCTGATAGCGGGGGGCCAGGGCGCCGAATTCGCCGACCAGGGAGTCCAGCAGGGATTGTAGGGGGAAGGACTCCAGTTTGGGCACTATGGTGCCACTTTCAATCTTGGTGATGGCGTTAAGATCCAGCAGCAGCTCATTGGCTACCTGCAAGGAGCGGTCGATCTGCTCCAGGCCTGCTCTCTGGTTGGGAGAGAGGCCGCCCTCCTCCATCAGGGTGGAGGAGAACAGCCGGGCTGCGGACAGCGGCTGCAGCAGGTCGTGGCTGCAGGCTTTGAGGTACTGACTTTTCTGGCGATGGGCGGATTCCGCTTGCTCCCGGGCAGCGTCCAGTTTGGCGTTGGAGCGGGCCAACTGCTCATTGGCCATGGCCAGCTTGTTGGTGCGCTCAGACACCAGGGATTCCAGATCCAGATTCTTCTCGGTCAGCAGCGCTTCCGCTTCCCGGTAGACGGTGATGTCGGAGAACAGCATCACAAAGCCGCCGCCTGGCATGGGGTTGCCCTCGATGCGAATCACAGTGCCATCGGGGAGCTGCCGCTCTGAGCTGTGGCGGCTACCCTGACGAAGGTAGCGAAGGCGCCGGGCAACCTGATGTGCAACCTCCTCATCGTCATCTATGAGCTGGCTCAGATTGTAGTGAATCAGGTCTTCCACGGGGCAGCCCGGATAGACCAGGCCTTCCGGGTAGTTGAACAGGCTGAGGTAGCGGCGGTTCCAGGCCACCAGTTTATGGTTGTTGTCGGTGACCGAAATCCCTTCCGAGGCGTTTTCAATGGCGCTCTGCAGCAGCTCCCGGCTCAGGGCAGTGCGCTGGCTGGTGGCTTCATCCATCAACTGGGCCACCTCATCCAGGGCGATATCCCGTCCCTGCAGGGCACAGGAGATCACCAGCCGCGCCGAGGCCGAGCCCATTACCGTGGCCAGCAGGTTTTCCGTGTAGAGCACCAGCTCCTGGTCCGCATTTTGTCGCCCCTCTCTGAACCTGGGGTGGTTGCGGTAGTAAAGGTCGAAACCCTGAGTGGCTTTGTCGTGACCGACAAACCGGGCGGCCAGAAGCTCCAGCTCCTTGGGATCGATGCGCCCCGCCTTGATGGGCAGACGTTCATGGATGTCCGGCCGGGCAAAGAACAGCTCCATCTGCATCTGCTCCTTGACCGTCTGTCGGCTCAGGGCGGAGATCAGCCAGATCATCCCCATGTTCACCACCAGTCCCAACAAGGTAGCCATGGTGGTCGCTCCAAAAGGCGAACCCTCCATGGGGTGAGCATAGAGCCCCAGCTGTGGGGCCAGGTTGAACAGCAGCCAGATGCCGAATCCGGCGCCGATGCCGGAGACCACACCGGCCAGACTCACCTTGCGCCACCAGAAGGCGGCGAACAGCGCAGGGCCAATCTGGGCGATGGCACCAAAGGCGACTTCTCCAAGGGAGGAGAGGGTATGTGGCGGGGCCACCAGGAACATGGCGAACGCCAGGGAGATCACCACCAGCACCAGGCCTTTGCGCACCATCAGCAGTCTGGCCCTGAATCTGAGGAAATCGGTCTCCTCCAGGGCACTGCGGCGGAATAGGGCGGGGAACACCACTTCGTTGCTGAGCATGATGCTCAGCGCCATGGTGGAGATGATCACCATGGCGCTGGCGGCGGAGATGGCCCCGAGGAAACTGAGCAGGCTCAGCCAGAGATGACCGTGATAGGCAGGCAGGAACAACACATAGGCGTCCGGTGCCATGGAGTCGCCGTACAGCAGGGCGCCGGCCTGGCCCAGAGGGGCGGCGAAAAAGGCAAATACCAGTACATAGAGGGGAAACAGCCAGCGGCTGATCTTGGCTTGTTCCGGGTCTTTCAGCTCCACCATGGTGACCTGAAACTGCCGGGGCAGGCAGAGGAAGGCACACACCACGATCACCGTCAGCCCCAACATGGACACCAGGCTGTTGCCGGTGAATGCGGGCTGGGCCGCCGCTGCGGTGGCCCGCTGCCAGATCTCCGCAGGGGAGTCGAAGGCCACAAAGGAAACAAACAGCCCCACCACCAGAAAGGCGATGAGCTTGATCAGTGACTCAAAGGCGATGGCCACCATTACCCCAGGGTGGCGTTCGGTGACGTCGATGGCCCTGACCCCAAAGATGATGGTAAAGCCCGCCAGTACCAGGGTGACCAGCAGCCCCAACTGCCAGGAGGACAGGGTCATGGTCTCCCGCAGGATCTCGTAGGAGTTGACGATCGCTTTAAGCTGCAGGGCGATGTAGGGCAGGGTGCCAAACAGGGCCACCAGGGTCACCAGCACCGCCAGTTTCTGAGACTTGCCGAAGCGGGCCGCCAGCAGATCGGCGATGGAGGTGATGTTCAGTCTCAGACAGACCCGGATGATGCGCTGAATAAAGGGCCAGCCAATGACGAACAGCAGGATAGGGGCGATGTACACCGGCAGGTAGGAGAAGTCGCCGCGGGAGGCCTGACCGGCGGTGCCCAGGAATCCCCAGGAGGTGCAGTAGACCCCGAGCGACAGGGCGTAGATCAGACTGTGCTGATGGGCGGCCAGTTTGTGGCGGTAGCGATCCCCGAGGAAGGCGATGACAAACAGCAGGCCGATGTAGCCCAGGCTGACCAGCACCAGGAGCCAGTTTGGAAACATGTACTATCCCTATTGTTTTTGTGTGCCTGAAACTCCGCAGGCCTGTTTCAGCTTCAGTGTAACGACAGCTTTGAGAAGGACATAGGGCTTGTTGCCCTTTGGTGGTTAGAATTTGGCTGAGAATGATGGCCATCAATCAAGGCGTTCGAATGCAGGCATAGTGGTCCTATGTCAAATTCGAACAACGCAGAGTGGTGGTCGTCAGGTCAGCCCCGCAGGGCGCCTTGAAGTACCCGGACTGACTGCAATCTCAAGCAGACACAAGTTGTTTTTTACTCATCATCGTCAAGTGCTGGCGCAAAAACAATCAGCAAAGGTCAACAAGCCCTAATACTTTCGTATTAATACCTCCGACCTAATACCTATTCCCAATTGTGAGATAGGTCGCCTTTCACGATGTTTAAGGCACCACTACAACAAGGGATGAAGATGATGAAACACTCAGTCAAACTCGCAGTAGCCGGCTCTCTGCTGGCCTTTTCCGGCAGTGCACTGTCCGGTTACGAGATTGAATTGTCAGAGAACGACAAGCTGATTTTCGGCGGATATATCAAGGTGGATGCCCGATACGTCGACGGGGATGTGGCTTATAAGGATTTCTGGACCGGCGGTGGTACTCCACTTGAGGAGAGCGCGTCCCAGTTCCGCATTTTTGCCAACGAGACCCGTTTCAACACCAAGTACATCCATGGAGATGTGACCGGTTTCATCGAGATGGATTTCTTCGGTACCGGTGGCAACCAGGTGATTTCCAACTCCACCAGCCCCCGTATCCGTCACGCCTTCGTGAGCTACAAAGGTATCCTGGCCGGCCAAACCTGGACCACCTTCATGAACACCAGCGCCATTCCTGAGTCTGCCGACTTCGCCGGTGCCCTGGTGGGCCTCTCTTTTGTGCGGCAGGGACAAATTCGCTATTCCGCTGGCGGCTTCCAGGTTTCGGTGGAGAACCCCGAGACCTTCGGTGGCGACACCTCCAACGATTCCATGCCGGACGTGATCGGTAAGTACACCTTCAAAGGTGACTGGGGTAACGTCAACGTCTCCGTGCTGGGTCGTGAGCTGAATACCCTGGGTGGTAGCAGCGAAACCGCTTTCGGCGCTTCTATTGCGGGTAAGATCAACACCTTCGGTAAAGACGACTTCCGCTTCCAGTACCACCAGGGTGAGCTGGGCCGCTACATCTCCGGCGGCGCCGCCATGGACGTGGTGGGTGAAGAGGTGGAAGACACCACCGCCTGGCTGGCGGCCTATCGCCACTACTGGACCGACACCCTGCGCTCTACCGCGCTTTATGGTTGGGTAGAGACCGATGTTACCGAGGTTGAGCGCAGCCAGTGGGGCGTCAACCTGTTCCAGAACCTCACTAAGGAGCTGGCCATCGGTTTCGAGGTGGGCCAGTTCAAGATGGAGGAGGTCGACAAAGACTCCTTCTATGGTCAGTTCTCCATGCGTTACGCCCTGTAACGCCCTCCGGCGGCGGGGCCTCCCGCCGCCGCACTACTGCATTACCCCAATCGGGCAGTGGATGCCCCTACCCAAGAATCAGGAGTTTGGGAATGACAGATTCCATCCTCAAAGTCGAGCACGTCTCTCTCGCCTTCGGCGGAGTGAAGGCGCTGACCGACGTCAGTTTTGAAGTGCCCCGGGGATCGGTGTTTTCCATCATCGGCCCCAACGGTGCGGGCAAGACCTCCATGCTGAACTGCATCTCCGGTCGTTACCGTCCCCAGAAGGGAGCCATCCATTTTGACGGTCGTGAGGTAACCAACTTGCGACCTAACGACCGTGCCGATCTGGGCATAGGGCGCACCTTCCAGAACCTGGCCCTGTTTGGTCACATGACGGTGCTGGAGAACATCATGGTGGGTCGTCACCACCTGATGAAGAACAACTGGGTGACCGGTCCTCTCTACTGGTTCTCTCCGGCAGAGAAGGAGGAGCTGGCCCACCGCCGCGAGGTGGAGCAGATCATCGACTTTCTCGACATCACCCACGTGCGTAAATCGGTGGCGGGCACCCTCTCTTACGGTTTGCGCAAGCGGGTGGAGCTGGCCCGGGCCATGGCTCTCAAACCCAAACTGATTCTTCTGGATGAACCCATGGCGGGGATGAACCTGGAGGAGAAGGAGGATATGGCCCGCTACATACTCGACCTCAACGAGGAGTTCGGCATCACCGTGGTGATGATCGAGCACGACATGGGTGTGGTGATGGACATCTCCCACGAGGTGATGGTGCTGGACTTCGGTAAGAAGCTGATCAGCGGCCTTCCTGAGCAGGTGATGGCGGATGAGCACGTCAAACGCGCCTATCTGGGGCTGGAAGACGGTGACGAGATGCAGGAGGCAGGCTGATGAGTCAGGCATTTAACGCGGCCGATCACGGCTTTGAGATGGGCGAGCTCAATACCTTTCCCAAGATTTTGCGCCACAACGGCCAGCACTGGCCCAACGATGTGGCGATGCGGGAGAAGGAGTTCGGCATCTGGAACGAGTTCACCTGGGCCGACTATCTGGACCGGGTAAAGTGGATGGCCCTGGCTTTGAACAAGCTGGGAATCCAATCCAAGGACACTATCGCCCTGCTGGGGGACAATCGCCCCGAGTGGGTATGGGGTGAGTTGGCGGCACACACCCTGGGCTGTTACTCGGTGGGGATCTACCAGGATTCTCTCCACGAAGAGGTGGCCTATCTCATCAACCTCTCCGGCACCTCCGTGGTGATCGCCGAGGATGAGGAGCAGTGCGACAAGCTGCTGGAGCTGGAGGATCAGATCCCCGGCGTGAAATACATCGTCTACTGCGATCCCAGGGGGATGCGAAAATATGACGACGAGCGCCTGGTGGATGTGGAGGATCTCTACCGCATCGGCCGTGAACAGGAGAACACGGACTCCAAGCGCTTTGACCAGATGGTGGACGCCACCCACCCGGATGAGGTGGCCATCTACTGCACCACCTCGGGCACCACCTCCAAGCCCAAGATTGCCTTGCTCAAGGGGGGCAACTTCATCAAGCACTGCAGCGCCTATCTGAGGGCCGACCCCCGCAGCGCTGGTGACAACTATGTGTCGGTGCTGCCTCTGCCCTGGATCATGGAGCAGGTGTACGCCGTGGGCCAGGCGCTTATCGCCCGTCAGATCGTCAACTTCGTCGAAGAGCAGGAGACCATGATGGCCGACCTGCGGGAGATTGGCCCCAGCTTCGTGTTGCTGGCACCACGGGTGTGGGAACAGATCCTGGCGGACGTGCAGGCACGGATGATGGACTCCACGCCTCTTAAGCAGAAACTGTATGACTTTGCCATGACCCGGGCTGAGAAGGCCCTGGATCAGGGCAAGAAGTCCACCCTGGCGGACTGGTTGCTGATGAAAGCGCTGCGCGATCGCCTGGGCTTCTCCTTCCTCAAGTCCGCCGCCACCGGTGGCGCCGCTATGGGTCCGGATACCTTCCGATTCTTCCAGTCCATCGGTGTGCCTCTGCGTCAGCTCTACGGTCAGACCGAGATGTGTGGTGCCTACACCATCCATCATGCGGATGACGTGGACTACGACAGCGTCGGGGTGGCATTCGACAACGCCGAGGTGAAGGTGATCGACGCCGATGCCGAAGGGCTGGGCGAAGTGGTGGCCAAGACCGAAGGGATGTTCTGCGGCTATCTGGGCAACCAGGCGGCCTTTGATGAGGACGTTCGCGACGGCTGGATGCACACCGGCGACGCCGGCTACTTCAAGGAGTCCGGCCATCTGGTGGTGATTGATCGCATTAAGGACCTGGCCCACACCAGCACCGGCATTCAGTACTCCCCCCAGTACATCGAAAACAAGCTGAAGTTCTCCAGCTTCATCGGTGAGGCGGTGATCCTCGGCAAGAACCGCCCCTACCTGTCCGCCATCCTCTGCATCCGCTTCTCCATTGTGGCCAAGTGGGCAGAGCAGCAGGGCCTGGCGTTCACCAACTACATCAACCTGGCCAGTCTGCCCGAGGTGTACGCCAAGCTGGCCCAAGAGGTGGAGAGGGTCAACGCCACTCTGCCCCCGGCGCAGAAGATCGCCAAGTTCGTGTTGCTTTACAAGGAGCTGGATGCGGACGACGGCGAACTGACCCGGACCCGTAAGGTGCGCCGCGGCGTGGTTGCCGAGAAGTATGGCGACATCATCGACGCCATCTACAACGACGAGCCTCAGGTGGACATCGACACGGTGATCACCTTCCAGGATGGCTCCAAGACCCGGGTTCAGACCCAGTTGGAGGTGGCCACCCTGATTGCGCAGCCCACAGGGCAGGATCAGGACGCCGAGCAAAGGAGAGCATCATGAATTTCGAGCTGTTACTACAACTGGTGGTCAACGGACTGATCGTTGGCCTGTTGTACGGTGTGGTGGGGATGTGTTTCGTACTGGTGTACAAGTCCACCCAGATTGTGAACTTCGCCCAGGGTGAGTTCCTGCTGGTAGGCGCCTGGACCTGCTGGGCTCTGCTGGTCTATCTGCAGCTGCCGTTCTTTGTCGGCTTCCTGCTGAGCCTGGCCTTTATGGCGGTATTCGGGGTGGCGTTGCAGATGATTGTGTTAAGGCCAATGATTGGCGAGCCCATCATCTCGGTGATCATGGTGACCATCGGCCTGTCCATCTTCTTCCAGTCCCTGACTAAGTGGATCTTCGGTGTGGCGCCGGAGAGCTACCCCAAGGTGTTCGATACCCAGAGCATCAACCTGTTTGGCCTGAACATCGAGCTGGCATACCTGATGAGTACTGGCATCGCCATCCTCATCATGGTGGGCTTCTACCTGTTCTTTACCCACTCCAAGCATGGCCTGGCAATGCGCGCCACCGCCTTCGACCAGCAGGTGGCCCAGTCTCTGGGGATCTCGGTCAAGCAGGTGTTCGCCATGAGCTGGGGCATCGCCGCCACGGTGTCGGCCACCGCCGGTGTGGTGATTGGCATGGTGAACGGCGTCTCCGACTCCCTGTCGGTGATGGGGATCAAGGTGTTCCCGGCGGTGATCCTCGGTGGCCTGGACTCCATCGTCGGCGCCATCGTCGGCGGCATTACCATTGGTGTGCTGGAGAACCTGGCGGAGTTCGTCGACAGCCAGTATCTGCACATTGGCAACATGTACGACATTGCACCCTTCTATGTGCTCTTGGTGATTCTGTGGTTCAAGCCCTATGGCCTGTTCGGCACCAAAGACATTGAGCGGATTTAAAAGGAAGTAACCATGAGTTTTATTGTGAAAGGAGTGCGCCATGTCTAGCCCGGCCATGCGTCCATGCGGCGATTTTCGCACCAGCTATAAGCAGGACAACACCATCTTCGAGACCCGCACCATCCATTGGTTGATGGTGGCGGGGATCGCCCTGGCCTGTCTGGCGCCCTTCGTACTGGACGCTTACTATCTGACCCTGTTCATTCAGATCTCCTATCTGGGGATCGCGGCTCTGGGTCTGAACATCCTGGTGGGCTACACCGGGCAGATCTCCCTGGGACACGGCGCCTTCTTCGGCTTCGGCGCTTTTGCCTCCGCCTGGCTCAACACCAGCTTTGGCATTCCGGTGTTCCTCTGCATTCCTCTGGCGGGTTACCTGACCATGGGCGTGGGCATGTTGTTCGGCATGCCGGCGGCGCGGATTAAGGGGCTGTATCTGGCCATCGCCACCCTGGCGGCCCAGTTCATCATCGAGGATTTCTTCGGCCGCGCCGAGTGGTTTTCCGGTGGCAGCGCCGGATCCATGGCGGAGCCGGTGAACCTGTTTGGTTTCGTGTTCGACACCGATGAGACCTTCTTCTACATCGCCCTGTTCGCCCTGGTGTTCATGTACCTGTGGGGCTGCAACCTGATGCGCAGTCGAGATGGTCGCGCCTTCGTGGCGGTGCGGGATCACTATCTGTCCGCGGAGATCATGGGGGTCAAGCTGAACAAGTATCGCCTGCTCTCCTTTGGCATCTCCTCTTTCTATGCGGGCATCGGCGGTGCCCTGTACGCCCATTATCTGGGCTATGTGTCCGCAGAGGGCTTTACCATTTTCATGTCGGTGCAGTTCCTGGCCATGGTGATCATCGGTGGCCTGGGTTCGGTGAAGGGTACCTTGCTGGGCTGCATCTTCATGGTGCTGCTGCCCGAAGCCCTGGAGGGAGGCGTTGGCCTGCTGAAGATGACCGATTGGGGCAACATTCCCATGGTGGTGGACGGACTGGCCTACATCAAGGAGATGGCCATCGGCCTGGTGATCATCCTGTTCCTGATTTTCGAACCTCAGGGACTGGCCCACCGCTGGCAGCAGGTGAAGAACTACTGGAAATTCTACCCCTTCGCTTATTAAGGGGAGTGTAATCCTTCCCCCCGCTAGGCCGGGGGGAGCGCGGGGATGCCGGGCGGTCGGGCACCCCCAACAACGGAAAACGGGCCTGTGGCGCCCGCAAACAAGGGATGAAAACTATGTACAAGAAATCTGCGATCTTCGCCGCCACCGCGGCCATGATGATGGGCGCCAATGCCCAGGCCCAGGACTCGGTGTTCGTTGGCCATCTGGCGGACATGTCCGGCCCCACCGCCTTTGTGGGCAAGGTGTACGCCGACGGTGTGCGCGATGCCATGACTTACATCAATGCCAATGGCGGCATCAGCGGCACCAAGCTGGAGTTTGAGACCATCGATTACGCCTACAAGGTGCCCCAGGCGATCGCTTCTTACAAGAAGTGGAAGTCCCGCAAAGGCATGGTGGCCATGCAGGGGTGGGGCACCGCCGACACTGAAGCGCTGATCTCCTTCGTGGCCAAGGACGAGATTCCGGTCTACTCAGCGTCCTATTCCGGCCACTTGACCGATCCCATGGGCAAGAACCCCAAGACCTCCAAGCCGGCCCCCTACAACTTCTTCTACGGCGCGTCTTACTCCGACGCCTGCCGTGGCTTGGTGCAGTGGGCCGCCGAGGACTGGAAGGCCAAGGGCAATGCTGGCAAGCCCAAGTTCACCCACATCGGTGCTAATCACCCCTATCCCAATGCCCCCAAGGAGGCCTGCGCCATTTACGCCAAAGAGCTGGGTTTTGAGGTGATGCCGCCTGTAGTGATCTCCATGAAGCCCGGTGACTTCAAGGCCCAGTGCCTGAGCCTGAAGAGTTCCGGCACTAATTATGGCTACATCGGTAACCTGGGTGGGTCGGTGCTCTCTCTGGTGAAGTCCTGCAACACCGTAGGCACTGACATCCAGTTCATGTCCAACATCTGGGGCGGTGACAAGAAGGTGTTCGAGGCCGCCGGTGAGGGGATCAAGGATTACATCTTCCCCACCATGACCCCCTTCTGGACCGACGAAGTACCCGGCATGAAGCTGGTGCATGAAATCTCCAAGGTCTCCGACCCTTCAGGTAAGGAGGAGCGCCTGCACCACTACATCCGTGGGGTGTGCTCTGCCTACTACATGAAGGAAGCGATGGAGTGGGCCAAGGCCAATGGCGGCATCACCGGCGAGAACATCAAGAAGGGGATGTACGCCCGCGAAAACTGGGTGCCTGCCGGCTTGGAAGGGGTTTGCCTGGCGGCCAACTGGAGTGCTGAGGATCACCGCGGCATCAACCAGGTGAACATCTACAAGGGCAACTACAACGACGGCAACGTTCAGATTGAGCGTGTCAGCCAGATGACTCTGGAGCGCCGTGACGACTGGCTGGGCTTCTGATCCCAGCGAAGCAAGAGATAAAGGGGGCACCCCGGTGCCCCCGGTCAAGGAATAAAGGAGTCCCCATGACAGAAGCTGCAGTTCAGATTCAGACCGAGGAGCCGGTACTGGCGGTCAACAATATCGAGGTGGTGTACGACGAAGTGATTCAGGTTCTTCGCGGTGTCAGCATCGAAGTACCCAAGGGTAAGATCGTCACCCTGCTGGGGCCTAACGGTGCCGGTAAGTCCACCACCCTCAAGGCGATCTCCGGCCTGCTGAAGACCGAGGATGGCGAGGTGACCCGGGGGGACATCCACTTTATGGGCAAGCGCATCGATACCGCCCATGCGGAGGAGATTGTCCGTGCCGGCATCTTCCAGGTGATGGAGGGACGCCGTATCGTCGAAGATATGACGGTGATTGAGAATCTTAAGCTGGGGGCTTACACCCGCAGCGACAACGAGGTGGCCGACGACATCGAGATGGTGTTCGAATACTTCCCCCGCCTCAAGGAACGTACCGGCCTGGCCGGTTACCTCTCCGGTGGTGAACAGCAGATGCTGGCCATCGGCCGGGCCCTGATGGCCCGACCCAAGATGATTCTGTTGGATGAGCCCTCCATGGGCTTGTCACCCCTGCTGGTAAAAGAGGTGTTCGGCATCATCGAGAAGATCAACCGCGAGCAGGGGATCACCATGCTGCTGGTGGAACAGAACGCCAACTACGCCCTCAAGGCAGCCCATTACGGCTATATCATGGAGTCGGGCAAGATTGTGCTCGACGGCACCCGGGAACAACTGCTGAACAACGAGGATGTGAAGGAGTTCTATCTGGGCGGGGGCAACGAAGAGCGCAAGAGCTTTAAGAACCTCAAGTCCTATAAGCGGCGGAAGCGCTGGCTCTAAGGAGACTGGTATGTGCGAGTTTTTCGACGACAAGGAGTGCCTGGACCCGCAGGAGCGGGAAGCTGGGCTGCTGGCGCAACTGGATGGTTTTATCGAATTCGCCCGAGGCAACTGCCCCTATTTCGGGGCGCTGTTGGCGGAGCTTGGTGGCCCTGTGGCCAGCCGGGAGGCCCTCGCCAGCCTGCCGGTGACCCGTAAATCTCAGTTGATTGAGCTGCAGGAGGAGCGAGGTCCCTTCGGTGGGCTCAACCCGGAAGGGGGCAGGGTGGAGCGACTGTTCCAATCTCCCGGTCCCATCAACGAACCGGAGAACACCGGCAACGACTGGTGGCGCATGGGCCGGGCATTCTATGCCGCCGGTTTTCGTCCCGGCCAACTGGTGCAGAACTGCCTCTCTTATCACCTGAGCCCCGGCGGCTTCATCCTGGATTCCGGTGCCCGCGCCTGCGGTTGTACTGTGATTCCTGCTGGCCCGGGTCAGACCGAGTTGCAGCTGGAGATCAACGCCAGCCTGAAGCCTCAGGGCTACTGTGGTACGCCGTCGTTTTTGAAGATTCTATTGGACAGGGCGGCGGAGAGGGGTCAAACCCTCTCCTTCACCCATGCCCTGGTGACCGGCGAGGCCCTGCCCGGCGCGTTGCGCCAGGTGTTCCAGGACGCGGGCATCGAGGTGCGTCAGGCCTATGCCACCGCCGACATCGGCCTGATTGCCTTTGAGAGTGAGCCGGATCAGGGGCTGGTGCTGGCGGAAGACATACTGGTGGAAATCGTCCGCCCCGGCAGCGGCGAACCCGTGGCTCAAGGGGAGGTGGGTGAGGTGGTGGTCACAAGCTTCAACCGCGACTATCCGCTGATTCGGTTCGCCACCGGTGATCTCTCCGCCATGATGGATGGCCCCAGTGCCTGTGGCCGCAGCAACGGCCGCATCAAGGGTTGGATGGGCCGGGCGGATCAGACCACCAAGGTGAAGGGGATGTTTGTCCACCCGGTACAGCTGGAGCGCCTGCGCAGCCGGGTGGCGGGCATGAGCCGCATCCGCGCCCTGGTGGAGCGTCAGGCCCACAATGACCAGCTCACTCTGCTGTGTGAGCCTCAGGCGGAGCCGCCTTTGCCAGAGTCGGAAGTGGCCACCCTGGCTCGCGCCCTGCTCAAGCTGGGCGCCGAGGTGAACTGGGTGGAGCCCGGCAGCCTGCCCAGAGACGGCATCGTCATCGAGGATCGCCGACCCTCGCCTTCATAGTTTCCCTAGTAACCTTTGACTGTAGTGGTTTGCCGGTGCATCTGCACCGGCTTTTTTATGAGTTAAAAGAGGTACCGCTCTATGGAATATCTGCTGATCAATTGTTGGATGGTTTGAAATTCCATAAAGCGCCGAGAAACCCGATAAAGGAACCCAAGGCTAAAAACAGCACACAAAAGAGCTTGGCGGACTCTTCAAAGATGGCAGAAACAACGGTTCTGGGTTCATGGGTTGCATCTATGAAGGTATGGGCCACATAGAAGGCGAAACCTATAATAAAAAGCTCAAGCAGCATTTTACATCGGACTATGCTCGGAAGAATTGAGGCCATGATAAGCAGGGCCACAACGCCATAGAGAATGACAATGACATCGTTCCAGTTTCTGAATATGCCCGAGTCTACATATTGACCCAGTACAGTTCCGAAGCGTTCATGAAACTGAAGTAACTCATCCAGCGCGAGAATGCCAAATCCCAGAGTCATGATCACCCAGGGCCAGACATTGGGATCTTTGGCGCGAACGGTGATCGCAACTGAGCCGATGGAGAAGGCACTTGCCATGGCAAGATAGATGGCAGACAGGGCGGTAATGGCGCCATCTTCGTTGACAAAGTGATAATCTGGCAATTCTCCCGATGGGATGGCAAATATCGCCAATACGATATAGGCGAGGGTAGATAGGGTAACAAAGGCAATAAGAAGGTTGACGTTGGGAAGGTTCGTCTGCTTTCGATAGGCTACCGCGTCCCGTAATCTGTAACTGAAGCTGTTGCTCATATCTGCACCCGCTGATAGAAATGAATTAGTCTTGTTTGCTTGTTACACCGCTTTGATTTCGCTTGATTTAGTATTTTAGAACAGAAAAAAACTGCTGCTGGAATCAGGCAGTTGTCTCAGGCTGATATGAATAAGCGAAAGGAAGCTTTGCCTGCATTTTTTGAGATAACTTGCTATAAATCAGCATATTAATCGCATGTTGAAGAAGGACATGGCTCTGGTTGTTTGGTGTCACTTTCTGTTGAGAAACGACTGCTTGGGGGCCGCCTGGGATCGCGGCCTGCCTTTGTCACAAGAGGGGATGCAAAACAATAAGCTTCTGATAGAAAAGAGTAATTTAGATCAACAAAGTCGTAGATGGTGTGTGGCACTTTAAGGGAACAGGGCTAACCCGCCTAATCAGGAGATCGCCAAGCTTCATGACTTCCCTATCTTTCGACGAGTTAAAACGAAGGCATCGCAGTGAGCGAGAGGCTTACCCGGAAGGATTGAATCTGAGAGTCCATCGGGCGCTCAGTTGGCTAAAGCGTGCGGAAAGCTGTGAGGACGACGACAGCAAGCTGATCTTTCTATGGATCGCCTTTAACGCGGCCTATGCGTGTGACATCCCCATTGAGTACCGGCCCGGTGAGCAGCACGTCTTCGGCGACTTCATCAGCCGCTTGAACGCTCATGATAGGCAGGAGCGTCTGTCGCAGCTGGTGTGGCAGAGCTTTACCGGGCCCATCCGAGTTTTGCTGGATAATCAGTTTGTGTTTCAGCCTTACTGGGACCACCTGAACGGCAAGGTCAGCGAAGAGGCGTGGAAAGCCAGCTTTATTCGTGCCAAAGGGGCGGCGTCGAAGGCGCTGAGCAACAATGACACCCCCAAGCTGCTTTCCATCGTATTGGCACGAGTCTATACCTTACGAAATCAGCTGGTCCATGGCGGAGCGACCTGGAACAGCGCCGTCAATCGGAATCAGGTCAGGGACTGCACACACCTGATGCAGGAGCTGGTGCCCAGCATCATCACCATAATGATGGACGCGGCGCAGTCCCATTGGGGGGACCCCTACTATCCCGTCATTAGTGACTCCTAGGCGGGGGCTTGTGCCCGTTCCGCCTGAGAGTAGTCTCTGACGACATTGGCTACGCGGATGTGGTAGGAGTCGAACAGCTCGTTCCTCCCGAGTTGTTGCGCCAGCATATGGTCCATCTGATTGCGCCATCGGGTGATGGCCTCTTCGCTCTCCCAGAATGAGAGGCTGAGCAACTTGTTGTCCTGGGTCAGGCTCTGAAAGCGTTCGATGGAGATGAAACCCTCAAGCCCACCGAGCTTTTCCTTAAGTCCAGCGGCTAAGTCCAAATATTGGTGTTGACCCGCCGCCCGCGGCGTCACTTCAAAAATTACTGCGTACATGTTTCTTTCCTTAAGCGCTTAGGCTGTATGGCCCGAGGTGTCTGTGATGTAATTCAGGCTAATTCAATTCAAAGATGCACACTTCGTTGCTGGTCTAACTATGGAATCCGATGATCTTCACTTGTGGTTGGCTCAATTGGCCGGACTCTTTGGCGACCCAACCCGAGCCAAGATGTTGACCGCCCTGATGGCGGGTAAGGCGTTGACTGCCACCGAACTGGCGGCCCTGGCCGATGTGACGCCGCCAACAGCCAGTAGTCACCTGACAAAGCTGGAAAGAGGGTAGCTGATTGTTGTGCGTAAGCAGGGTCGGCATAAGTATTTCCAACTGAGAGGCCAGGAGGTCGCTCAGTTGATGGAACAGATGTTCAATCTGACTGCCCGGCAAAGGGTGGCCGTCAATACTGGCCCAGCCAACTCGGATCTGTGTCGCTCCCGGATCTGCTACGACCACCTGGCGGGGGAGTTGGGGGTTGCCCTCTATGATGCCTTGGTCGATAGGGGGCACATCGAAGACCGGGGCGAGGAGACAGTGTTGACCACGTCGGGCGCCGAGTTCTTCGAAGGGTTGGGTGCGAACCTGGGTCAGGGCCGAAGTCGCCGTCCCCTGTGCCGCTCCTGTCTTGATTGGAGTGAACGTCGCAATCATCTGGCCGGCCGTCTGGGGCAATGGGTGCTGGAGGATCTGCTGGAGCGAGGTTGGGCTTCGCGGGATCTGGACTCACGTATCCTGCGGTTTAGTGACCCGGGGCTGGTTAGGTTTCGCCGGCGTTATGGCTTGAAATAATGGAGGATGGCTTAAGCCATCCTCTTACTTTCTTCTTCAGACTTTTCTATCTGTAGAGCAACTCAGACTCCGGACCTTGGCGAGTGCCGCGGATCGGATAGTGGTTATCCGGGTCTCGAATCCAGCGCAGACCGTTGACCAGTGCTTGCAGTTCCGGGCGGACGAAGGGGTTGTTGGAGATGTCCACCACATGCAGGTTGCCCTCTTCGTTCACCACAAACAGGCCGGGTTCGGCAAAATTATGATCGGTTTCCTGTTCTGATCGCGGCAGGGAGACGTAGACGCCGAGCTGGTCCATCTGTGCCTGAGTCAGGCCATAGGCGATTGGAAACTCCACATTCAGCCGGGAGCGATGCTCTCTGAGCTGCGCTTCGGAGTCAGCGGATACCGCCAGAATGTCCACGCCAATCTCTTTAAGCTCTTCGCGAAACTCTTCCAGCTGGTTTAAATAACGGGTGCAGAGGGGGCAGTGACGACCGCGATAGACGACGACCATTTGCCAATTAGCGCCTGTCTCTGGGCGCGGCTGTCCCAGGCGCACCTGTTGGCCGTCTGAGGTGATTGCGGTCAATTCTGGAAAGGTTTGGCCTGCGGCCAGTTTGGGGCTATGGATGGTGCTCATGGTTATCTCTTCCTTTAAAGAACCTGGTCAATGTGTTGTTGGAACCGAATCAAATCGGATTCAATCTGGGGGTTTTTCATCACATCAAATGCGGCGAACGTGGGAAGAGGCTCCATACCGAAGAACTTGAAGTTCATGTGCATTGGGAAGATCAGGTCGTCCACACTCTTACCTTGAAACAGCTGTTGATTTGGGTCATCAAACGCGTCGGCAGGCGCGTTAAATGTCAGGGAAAGCAGATAACGGCTGGTGAGTTTGCCTCCGCTGCCGTACTGAAGCGTAGCATCTTTGCGACTGCGGCCATCTCCATCACATAAAGCACCCATCATTCCAGTGGTGTACACCTCATCCATGTATTTCTTAAAGCTCCAAGGGACGCCCATCCAATTGACCGGGATCTGCACTATGACCAGATCGGCCCAAAGATGCTTGTCGATCTCTTCCTGAATGTCATAGGGCTCCGTCATGGCGGTGGTCTTCACGCTATGACCTTTTCCTTGAGCGATCTCTTGTGCGAGATAGACCATGGCCGAGCTCAGTTTGCCCTCGGAAAACGGGTAGGGCTGATGGGTGTTGATGATGAGTAGGTTCATGCCTTTTGGCTCCGGGTGGACAATGGTTTAAGGCCATTTTGGTACCCGGGGGTAACCAGAGTCAATCAGTATACTTTTGGTAACCTTGGTGTGGTTGCAGGCGGCGCTGTGCGACCAAAGCTGAGCAAATCCTAAGAGATCTTGAGGGACCTATTCGGTTTTGTGCGGTAACGAGTGTTTTAGCCATCTAGTTGATAATTAGCAATTTATATCTGGGTAACCCTGGGGTAGAGTGAGTCCCCTATTGCAGGTGAGAGAGCAATGATTGCGTCGGGCAACAGAGGAGAGCTGAATCGGATCCGATAAATGCATAACATCTCTATTCGTAACAAGATAGCCATTTTGGCTGCCATCTGTCTGATCCTGGCCCTTGGGACCATGGTCAGTTTTTTCCTGTACGACTCCAGCCAGTCCCAGGCGCTGATTCGTCAGCAGACCTCGGACAACCTTCGCCAGTCGGCCCGTGACTATGTGGGTGCCCTGGCCTCCGATCAGGCATCTCAGGTTCGCAGTGTCATCGAGCGCCACCTGTTCCGGGTTGAGGTCATCGCCGAGTCTGTGCTGAGCATGCGTGCCGATGCTCTGGAACAAAACGGTGATGTGGCCAACCTGCGCCGGCATCTGAAGGAGTATGTTCACCATCTGGTGGAAGCGCACAGTGACATCAAAGGCATCTTCCTGGTGATGCGCCCAGGCGGCCTGGATGAGCAGGATTACCTGTTCCACGACAACTTTGCCCTGGCCTCAAATGAGCAGGGGCGGTTTGCTCCCTATTGGTATCGAGATGCCAGCGGCAAGCCGGTGTTGCAGGTGGTCAGTGAGCATGATGTCAGCAACAGCAACCCGACCAAGCAAGGCATGCCGCAAAACCAGTGGTTCAGTTGCCCGGTAGAGCGTGGTCGCGCCTGTGTACTGAACCCCTATGTGGATGAGGTGGGCAGCGATCGGGAGCTGATCACTTCGGTTACCGTGCCCCTTATCTCCCAGGGGCAGATTATCGGGGTGGTGGGTATCGATCTGTCCGTCGCAGCCATGCAACCACTGATTGAGCAGGTCGACAGCCAGCTGGTGTCCGGTGAGGGGCTGGTGGCACTGGTCAGTCAGGATGGGTTTGTGGTGGCGAATGACACCGATGCCACCCTGCTGGGGCAAGCTAAAACCACCTTGCCTTCGGCCATTCAGGCGGCCCTGGAACAGTTGCCGGGAAGCTGTGAGTGGAGCGATGATCTGGCGACTCTGTATGCGGTGCAGAGCATACCTTTCAGTGGAACAGACAACAGCTGGATTATGGCTTTCAGCGCCCCAGCCGAGCAGGTGCTGGCCAGTGCGCTAGCCCTGGATAAGGCCATTGAAGAGCACAATGACACCGCCACCTGGCAGGCCCTGGTGGTCGCTGTCGTCATCACCCTGGCCTCTCTGGGGATCATCTGGGTAAGCTCCCGGTATCTGGTGCGCCCCATCTGGAACATGACCCACAGGCTGCAAACCATCGCCTCCGGTGAGTGGGACCTGACTCAGCGCCTGACCGTCGAGCACAGGGATGAGGTGGGTACCTTGGTGCATTGGTTCAATCAGTTCCTTGAGAAGCTGCAAACTACGGTTCAGCTGATTGATGAATCGGTAAACCAGGGTCAGGCCACCTCACAGAGAGCATCTGAGATTGCCGCCCGCACCAGTGACAGCAGCCAGCAGCAACTGTTGGAGATGGAGCAGGTAGCTACGGCTCTGGAGCAGATGACCGCCACCGCCAACAGTGTGTCTGAGAACGCGGCTCAGGCGGCGGATGCGGCAGGAGATGCCGGTGAGGCGGCCTCTGAAGGCCAGCAGGTGGCCGGCGACACCAGTGTGGCGGTACAGTCTCTGGTGCAGGATGTGTCTGAGGCGATGCCCATGGCGCGTCAATTGGAGCAGGAGAGTCAAAACATCGAGTCCATCCTCAAGGTGATTCAGGAGATCGCCGAGCAGACCAACCTGTTGGCACTCAATGCCGCCATCGAAGCGGCCCGGGCGGGGGAGCAGGGACGCGGTTTTGCCGTAGTCGCTTCTGAGGTTCGTGCCCTGGCGGAACGCACCCAGCAGTCGGTGGGGGAGATTCGCCGGTTGATTGAGCTGTTGCAGGGCGGGACCCGCAATGTGGTCCAGGCGATCAGCAGTGGCAACGACAAGGCTCTGGCCGCGGTCAGTCAGGTACAGGCGATGGATAGCGCCCTCAAGGTGATTGTGGAGCACATTCGCCACATTACCGACAATGGCGCCATGATTGCCAACCTGGCCTCGGAGCAGAGCAGTGTGGCGAATGAGGTAAGTCATAACGTCAGCAACATTCGTGAAGCCAGCCGTTCCATCGCCACGGAAGCGGAAGCGTCGGCGGGGCTGAGTGAGGAGCTTCAGCAGCTGTCGGTGGAGCAGAGGCAGATCGTCACCCAGTTCAAAGTGTAGCGACAAGCATTCCACTGAGGGGCTCTGTGGGTCAGAGCCCCATTCCGCGTATCTTTGATATGCCCCATTGTTAAGAGCCAGCAAATTTGTATCCAGATTGCAACTTAGGGTGTTGCTTTTTTGGTTAAGTCTTTTGACCCGGTGTTCCAGACTGTGACTCACCTAATGCCCTGACATAAGAACACAAACGCGTCCTTTACACCGTATATACACATAGATAGATTTGAATCCATTTCGTTAGTTAGTCACAGTGCCTGGCGGCTGTAGTACGATGGAACAAACAAACTTTATTCACCGCAAGATCTCTTATATCTCAGGAAGTTGCCTGATTTTGGCCT
This sequence comes from Ferrimonas sp., assembly GCF_048263965.1. Lineage (NCBI taxonomy): Bacteria > Pseudomonadati > Pseudomonadota > Gammaproteobacteria > Alteromonadales > Ferrimonadaceae > Ferrimonas > Ferrimonas sp. The sequence goes on from NZ_JBLXDO010000020.1 coordinate 59,639, forward strand.
TGGTCATTCTGGTCGCTTTCTCCCTTTTCCATGCCGGTCAACTGCAAACGCTGTCACGGCAACAGACGACCGACAACCTCAAGGCTTCCGCTGAGAATCATCTTCAGGCCCTGGCGGCGGAGCAATCCCAGGTGGTCAAGGCGATCATCGACAAGAACCTGGTAAGGGCTCGCGCGATGGCGCAGGCCGCGCTGTTTATCCACGCTCAATCTGACGACGGTGCCGATGTCCGGGCGCAGATGAACGCGTTTTTGAAAAGCAGTCTGCTTGAGTACAAGGATCTCCTCGGTGTTTACATGGTGTGGAACCAAGATGCCTTGGGGGCCGACGCGGACTTTGTCGATGACGAGGAACTGGCTTCCAACAGCATTGGCCGCTTTACCCCTTACTGGTACAGAGAGGATGAGAATCAGGTCGGGCTGGAGGTGATGCTCGAAGAGGAGCTGCATGATACTGCCCTGAATGACTACGGCATCCCCGAGGTGGAGTGGTATCAGTGTGCCGTTCGCCAGAGGAAGGCGTGCGTGCTTGATCCTTACCTGGATGACGTCGGCGATAAAGAGATGTTGATGACCTCTGTCACCTATCCCCTGATGGAAGGGGAGAAACTGGTGGGAATGTTGGGCATAGACATCTCCCTGGCAGGGTTGCAGCCTCTGATTGAATCCGTGGATTCCCGCTTGGTAGAGGGTGAGGGTGAAGTCGCGTTGGTCAGCCAGGCAGGCATCCTGGTGGCACGTGATAATGGCGGGCATGGTCTGGGAGCGCCGCTGCCCGCCGATGGCCAGATCGGCCGAGACCAGGTGATGGCCTGGCTGGGCTCTAATCAGGCTTTGATTCAATGGAGTGATGATGGAGAACAGCTTAGGACTTGGTCCCCGGTTCGTTTCGAGAACGCTGCCACCAGTTGGGGACTGATCTTAATTGCCCCCTCTAACAAGGTTCTGGCGGCGGCTGTAGAGCTGGAGCAGAAGCTGACTCAGATGACGAGTGTGGCTTTCCGCCAGGAGATCATCGCCGCAGCGGTTATTGCTCTATCGGCCCTGCTGCTGGTGTGGTTCACCACGCGTCAGTCGCTCAAGCCGATCCGAACCATCACTGAGAGAATTGAAACCATTGCCTCTGGCGAGTGGGATTTGACCCAGAGGTTGTCGCTGAAGAGCAATGACGAGATTGGAATTCTGGCCCACCGGTTTAACCAGTTTTTGGAAAAGCTCCACGAAACTGTCAGTGCCATTGATCAATCCGTCAACAGCGGAGAAGCCACCTCCCGGCGAGCGTCTGAGATTGCCGTGCGAAGCAGTGACAGCAGTCAACAGCAGATGATGGAGATGGAACAGGTGGCCACGGCGCTTGAGCAGATGACCGCCACCGCCAACAGCGTATCAGAAAACGCCGCTCAGGCCGCGGATGCCGCCGGGGAGGCCGGGGAAGCAGCCGCCGAAGGGCAGCAGGTGGCGACCGATACCAGTGTGGCGGTGCAGTCTCTGGTGCAGGATGTCTCTGAGGCGATGCCCATGGCCCAGCAGCTGGAGCAGGAGAGCCAGAACATCGAGTCCATACTCAAGGTGATTCAGGAGATCGCCGAGCAGACCAACCTGCTGGCGCTCAATGCCGCCATCGAAGCGGCGCGGGCCGGGGAGCAGGGTCGCGGCTTCGCCGTGGTTGCCTCTGAGGTTCGCGCCTTGGCAGAGCGCACTCAGGAATCGGTGGGCGAGATCCGCCGGTTGATAGAGCTGTTGCAGGGGGGAACCCGCAACGTGGTCCAGGCGATCAGCAGTGGCAACGACAAAGCCCTGACCGCGGTCAGCCAGGTGCAGTCGATGGATGATGCCCTTAAGGTGATCGTGGAGCACATTCGCCATATCACCGACAATGGCGCCATCATAGCCAACCTGGCCTCGGAGCAGAGCAGTGTGGCGAATGAGGTAAGCCAGAACGTCAGCAACATTCGTGAAGCCAGCCGCTTGATTGCCTCGGAGGCAGAAGCCTCGGCGGGGCTGAGTGAGGAGCTGCAGCAACTGTCGGTGGAACAGCGTCAGATCGTCACTCAGTTCAAGGTATAGTGACTCGGATACAGACAGCACGAGGGGCCCCAAAGGGCCCCTTTTTTACATGATAACGACGCTGCTATAGCCCTGAGTCTGGTATCCGATAAGGGAGATAAAGGTGTTACCCACCAGCTCGATGCCAGGCAGAAGCTGGCTGTTGTCTACCCTAAACAGCTCGGTAGCGATGGAGCAGGCCTCAATGCGAACCCCTTTGGCGTGAAGCCTTTTGACCTGTTCGGCTATTTTCTGGCTGGCGGGGTTCTCGCTATTCTGACCGGCAATAAATTGCACCGACGCTCCCCGAAACGCGATGACGAAGTCAGGCGTGACCCCTTGCGCTGTCAGTCCATCATGAGTCATCTCAATGACCTGCAGGTAAAGAGGGAGCTTGTCGAGTTCGGACAGGTTGATGTCAAACATCGCTTTGCCCTGGGTAACCCCTTTTAGCGCTTGGGTATCGAGGGGACGCTCTATCGCTTGAGCCGACACCAGATTGAGGCAGGCCAAAAGGGGCAGTCCGATGAGAAGCAGTTTTTTAAAGAAGGGCATGGTGTTTCCTTGCGCCGGGTGGATGTGAGGCAAGGATAGGGGCAGGGGATAACTTTGTATATAAGAAAATTCTAAATTAGGTATAATTCATGTATTGATCACGAAGTTGATTTCTCAAGGGCACGAGGGCAAGCCGCTGTTGCGGCTTGCCGGACACTGGCCTCAGTCAATCAGGCCATACTCCTCTTTCAGAATCTGGATGATCTCCGCCTTGGGATTGTCGGAAAGCACCAGCTTGCGGCCGGTGATCTTCTCGGCAATATCCACATAGGTGCGGGAGACCTCCATCAGAACCGCTTCCGGTAGGTCGTTATCGCGGGCCAGGGCCTGACGTTCGTCCATGCGGTCCTTATTGAGCAGGATGTCTGGATCGGGGAAGTGATTCAGCAGCATCTGGCGGAAGCCCTCTTTGGAGTTCTCCACCACAATGCCATCCCGGTAGCTGGGACCGTCCCAGATGCGGGAGGAGTCGGGGGTGCCGACCTCGTCCATGTAGATCAGTTTTTCCTGGCCCTGACTGTCAGTGACGTAACCGAACTCAAACTTGGTGTCGACAAACACCTGGTCCAGCTTGCCCAGGGCGTCGCTGATGACATCGAATCCCTCTTTGAGCAATTTCTCGTACAGGTCGATGTCTTCCAGAGTGCGGAAATTGAAGGCCTGGTAGTTGTCGACGATGTTCTGGCGGGTGATGTTCACATCGTCCGCTTCAGGAACCCCAGGAATGCCCTTGAGGATCCCCTTGGTGGAGGGAGTGATCAGCAGTTCTGGCAGCTTCTGATCCTTCTCCAGTCCTTCGGGGATCTGGATGCCGCAAAACTCGCGCTCACCCTTGGTGTAGCTGCGCCACATGGAGCCGGTGATGTATTGGCGACAGATAGCCTCAATCATCACCGGGCGTGCTTTTTGCACGATCCAGACGAAGGGGTGGGGAATGTCCAGGATATGGCTGTCCGCCAGGCCCTGTTCGCGGAACAGCTTGAACCAGTGGTTGGAGATGGCGTTCAGGGCGGCGCCTTTACCGGGCACGCCGGACAGACCATTCTCGCCATGCCAGATGCAGTCAAAGGCACTGATGCGGTCACTGATCACCATGATGGCCAGCGGGGCATCGGCGGCGACGTCATAGCCTTTTTCCTTGATCAGGCGAGCGCTGTCTTCGGCAGTGAGCCAGTAGACGCTGCGCACTTTGCCGCTGTGAACCGGCTGATCGGTACGGATAGGAAGATCGTTGTTAACGGCCAAAACTTTATCGGCGAGACTCATGACAACTGTCCTGTTTCTATGAGGTTGTAGGGTTGTGCCAGAGGCAGTGGGAGCGCAGCGTTCAGGGTGCGAATCCGGGGTATGGACCCGGAAAATTTAAGAGTTTTCCTGTTGTAGTTAAATTATGAAAACTCACTGTCCTTAAATTCGCACAATGATGAAGGTGAACAACCTGTTGTTTTTGCTGTTTTAGGCTGAGCCTTCCCCTACTTCAGTGGTAGAGATAGGGTTCATTTTCTGGGGTTTGCACTCCAAGTCACTTATGTAACTGGCAAATTCTGATGCGTGCCTGCTGTTTTTATCTCTGTTGGCTTGGCGTTAGCCGTCGCATTCAGTGGCGGGAATCATACCAGATATTATTGGCTGCTCCACGGCGAACGCTTGAAAAACCACCGGTTTGGGTCGAACACATTGTTCGCAAAAGTGAGCTAATGGCTGTCGCCTGTGACCTGCTTGCACAGGATTCCTTGGCAGTGTGCCAGATTCGCTTCTAGTCTTAGTGGTTATCGCTGAGGTGGAAACCTTTTATAGCTCAGGCTTCTGCCCGGCGCCGTTCTCTACGCGGTAAGTGGGATGTCGCCTATGACCATAGCCATCGTCCTGATCGCCCTGTTGCTTGCTTCCCTCTGGTTTCACTTCGCCGGTGGGTGGCAATTGCCCGAGCTGGCCTCCAATTGGGGCGACATTGACCTGACCATTGCCATCACCCTGGTGATCACCGGTTTGGTGTTCATCGCCGTGGTGGTGTTCATGGCCTGGGCGGTGTACCGATTCCGTTATCAAAAGGATCGAAAGGCGGAGTATCAGCCGGAAAACTCCCGGCTGGAGTGGTGGTTGACCGGCCTGACTGCCGTGGGGATCACCGCCATGCTGGTGCCTGGCCTCTATGTCTACTCCGACGTGGTCAGTGTGCCCGATGACGCCCATCAGGTTGAGGTGCTGGCCGAGCAGTGGAGCTGGAAGTTCCGTTTGCCGGGAGAAGATGGCCTGCTGGGACGGACCGACATCAAGCGCATTGCGCCGGACAACCCCTTTGGTATCGACCCGGCCGACCCCGCGGGTCAGGATGACCGCCTGGTAACCTCCAATCGGCTTCATCTGCCACTGAACCGCCCGGTTCAAGTATTACTGCGCTCTAAGGATGTGCTCCACGATTTCTACGTCCCCCAGATGCGCAACAAGATAGATGCCGTGCCTGGCATAGTCTCCTCCATGTGGTTCACTCCTACCCGGGAGGGGGAGTTTGAGATCCTCTGTGCCGAGCTGTGTGGGGTGGGGCACTTCAACATGAGAGGCAGCTTGCTGGTGGAGCCGTCAGACTCTTTTCAGGCCTGGGTGGCAGGGCTGCCCACCTTCGCCTCCAGCCTGACCGACTCTGCATCCAGTGGTCTCAGCCCCCAGGCCAGGGAGGGGGAAACTCTGGCGACCTCCCAGGGGTGTCTGGCCTGTCATGGTTTTGAGTCCAGCCCGCTGGCGCCCAGTTGGTCGGGACTCTACGGCAAACAGGAGACTCTGTCTGACGGCAGCACCGTTCTGGTGGATGACGCCTACCTGATTGAGGCGATCCGTGAGCCTGCAGCCAGCCTGGTCAAGGGGTACACCAATGTGATGCCCCCCTATCCGGCACTGACGGATCTGCAACTTGAGGCCATCATCGCTTACATCCGCGAGCGGGGTGGGGAGTCCGGTGGGTCTCAGCTGCCTCAAAGTGGGGGTAAAGCCGAGCCATCTCAGCCAGTGGCCCCGTCCGCAGAGAGTGCTGCCAAGCCGGTGTCTGGCGAGGAACTGGCGCGTAGCAAGGGATGCATCGCCTGCCACAGCATCGATGGCAGGCCTGGAGTGGGCCCCAGTTGGCTGGGCCTGGCGGGCAGTGAGCGGACACTGACTGACGGTCGCACCTTGGTGGCCGACGAACAATACCTGCGCCGGGCCATCGCGGAGCCGGCCGCGGAGCTGGTGGAGGGGTATCAGCCACTGATGCCCCCCATGCCTTTGACCGAGGAAGAGACCCAGGCACTAATTCTGTATATCCAGGAGCTGGCGGACAGCCCCTGACGGGAGGCGAATATGAGCCAGGAGTTTGATCATCCGGCGCCCACGGGGTTCTGGCAAAAATACGTATTCAGCCAGGACCATAAGGTGATCGCCATTCAGTACACCCTGACCGCGGTGGCCGTGGGTCTGGTGGCCTTGGTGCTGTCTCTGTTTATGCGCCTGCAGTTGGGCTTTCCTGACCAGTTCGACTTTATCGATCCCGCATCTTACTACCAGATGATCACCATGCACGGCATGATCATGGTGGTTTACCTGTTAACCGCCCTGTTCCTGGGGGGCTTTGGAAATTACCTGATCCCCCTGATGGTCGGCGCCCGGGATATGGTGTTCCCCTTCCTGAATATGCTCAGCTACTGGGCCTATCTGGTGGCGGTGCTGATCCTGATGGCCAGCTTTTTTGTCACCGGAGGCCCCACCGGGGCGGGCTGGACCCTGTATCCGCCTCAAGCGATCCTCCAGGGAACACCCGGAGTGGACGGCGGCATCGTATTGATGCTGGTGTCCCTGGCGGTGTTTATAGTGGCGGCTACCATGGGCGGCCTTAACTACGTGACCACAGTTCTCCAGGCTCGCACCCGTGGGATGACCCTGATGCGCATGCCTCTGACGGTGTGGGGGATCTTTATGGCCACCATCATGGCGCTGCTGGCCTTTCCCGCCCTGTTCGTCAGTGCGGTGATGATGCTGTTTGACAAGCTGCTGGGCACCAGCTTTTTTATGCCCGAGCTAATCTCCCTGGGGCAGGCCACAGAGTACGGTGGCGGCAGCCCCATACTGTTCCAGCACCTGTTCTGGTTCTTCGGTCATCCTGAGGTGTACATCGTGGCGCTGCCAGCCTTCGGCATAGTCTCCGACCTCATCAGCGTCAATGCTCGCAAGACCATCTTCGGTTATCGGATGATGGTGTGGGCCATTGTCATTATCGGGGTGCTCAGCTTCGTGGTCTGGGCGCACCACATGTATGTCTCGGGCATGAACCCCTACTTTGGCTTCTTCTTCGCAGTTTCCACCCTGATCATCGCCGTGCCCACCGCCATCAAGGTGTACAACTGGGTGCTGACCATGTGGCGGGGCAATGTGAGGATGACGGTGCCCATGCTTTACTCTGTGGCCTTCGTGCTGACTTTTGTTTTCGGCGGCATGACCGGGCTGTTCCTGGGCAACGTGGTGGTGGATCTGCCCCTGTCCGACACCTACTTCGTGGTGGCGCACTTCCATATGGTGATGGGGGTGGCACCAATCCTGGTGATCTTCGGCGGCATCTACCACTGGTACCCGAGTGTCACCGGCCGCATGCTCCATGACGGCCTGGGCAAGCTGCACTTCTGGATCACCTTCCTCGGCACCTGGGCCATCTACTTTCCCATGCACTACCTAGGGGTCTTGGGCCTGCCGAGGCGTTACTACGCCTATGACGATTACGCTTTCATTCCCCCTGAGGCCCACAGCATCAACGCCTTTATCACCGTGGCGGCTCTTATCGTTGGTGTGGCCCAACTGCTGTTTCTGTTTAACCTGGCCTGGAGTTACGTCAGAGGTCTCAAGGCCAAGGCCAATCCCTGGCAATCCGCCTCACTGGAGTGGCAAACGCCAACCTTGCCCCCCGGTCATGGCAACTGGGGGCCTGAATTGCCCGTGGTCTATCGCTGGGCTTATGACTACAGTGTGCCCGGCCATCCTGATGACATGGTGGTGCAGACCGATCCCTGGCGGGGTGGCGACGCCCTGCATGGTGAAGCCCAGACGGAGGTGAGCCGATGAAACTGATCGATACACTGATGCAAAAGCCCTGGCAGGACTCCGGTTACCTGCCTGAGTCAGGGAAGGGGAGAGATGCGGGTTCCGTCGGTCTGTGGGTGGGCCTGGCGGTGATCACCTCGTTGTTTGTGCTCTTCATGCTCTCCGCCATCATGCGCTCCCAGTCCCCGGACTGGCAGCCGTTGACCGAGCAACCCTGGCAGCCCCTGTTCGACCTGACGCCGTTGTGGATCAACACCCTGGTGCTGCTGTGCTCCTCCCTGGTGATGCAGCTGGCTTGCCTGCAGCGGCGCGAAGGGGGCGGCATGTTGGCCATGGCCGCAGGTCTCTCATTGGCGCTGGTATTTCTGGTGGGGCAGTGGTCGGTTTGGCAGGCCTTCGCCGAGCGTGGCTTTGGCCTGCAGAGTGGTCCGGCGGCGGGATTCTATTTTCTGCTGACCGGTCTTCACGCAGTGCATCTGGTGGCCGCACTCTTGGTGGTGAGTGTCATCCTGCCTGAGCTGTGGCGGGACAGTGGCCTGGCGCGCCTGCGATTGCTGACCCGCTATTGGCACTATCTGTTCCTGCTCTGGTGTGTGCTGTTTGCCCTCATCAGCCGGCCGCCGGCAACCTACAAGTTGTTGGCAGCATTATGCGGCATTGATACTGGAGGCTAAGATGAACGCTCTGCAACAGTTTGTCAGTGACTGGTCCGGGGATCGACGCACCTTTCAGATCTCCTGGGGCAAGGCGATGATGTGGATCTTCCTGCTCAGTGACACCTTCGTCTTCGGGTCATTCCTGGTGGGCTACATGGTGGCGCGGATGTCCACCACTGTGCCCTGGCCCATCCCTTCCGAGGTGTTTGCCCTGACCGTCGGCGGCGTGACCGTCCCCTTGCTGCTCATTGCCATCATGACCTTCATCCTGATCACCTCCAGCGGCACCATGGCGATGGCGGTGAACTATGGTTACCGCAAAAGCCGCAAGGTGGCGGCAACCCTGATGTTGGTCACCGCAGTATTGGGGGCCAGTTTCGTGGGGATGCAGGCGTTCGAGTGGAGCAAGCTGATTGAGGATGGCGTTCGTCCCTGGGCCAATCCCATGGGGGCCTCCCAGTTTGGGGCGGCGTTTTTCATGATCACCGGTTTTCACGGCCTGCACGTCTCCATTGGCGTCATCCTGCTGTTGGTGGTGGCCAACAAGGTGCGCAGAGGCGACTACGAGGCCAGCGGTGATTACGGCATTGTGGAGACCACGGGTCTCTATTGGCACTTCGTGGACCTGGTCTGGGTCTTCATCTTCGCCTTCTTCTATCTGTGGTAGGAGGGAGTATGCACACGAGTGACGGAGGACAGCAGCACCCCATAGGGCTCTACTTCAAGATCTGGGGGCTGCTGTTTGTACTGAGCGCCCTGAGTTACATGGTGGATTACGCCGGTCTGGAAGGGATGCTTCGATGGACGCTGATCATCCTGTTTATGCTGCTCAAAGCGGGGCTGATTGTGGCGGTGTTCATGCATATGATGTGGGAGCGACTGGCGCTGATCTACGCCATTTTGTTACCGCCCCTGGCTCTGCTGGTGTTGGTGGCATTGATGGCCATGGAGTCAGACTACACTCAACTGCTGCGCCTGACCCACTTCGTCACCGGCAATTAGTCGAATTCAAGATGGGTGAACCCTCGCCAGCCAGAAACGGTAGAGGCCTTCGATGTTGCTGCTGCACAGCAGCGGCATCGCTTCGGCCACAAGGGGGTCATCCCACTCCCACCAGCACATCTGCTGCAGCCAGGCAACCTGCTGCTCATCAAAGCGCATCTTCAGCACCTTGGCCGGATTGCCTCCGACGACCGCATAGGGCGCCACATCCTTGGTGACCAGGGCGCGGCTGGCGATGATCGCGCCGTTCCCTATTTTGACCCCGGGCATGATCATCGCCTCGCTTCCCACCCAGACATCATGGCCAAGCACGGTATCGCCGACGGTAGCGAAACCGTCGGCGGCGCCTCCAAAGGCGGGATTATCCTGGTAGAAAAAAGGGAAGGTCGCTGCCCAGTCACTGCGGTGTCCCTGATTGCCCGCCATCATAAAGACCGCCCCTGAGCCGATGGAGCAGTAGCTGCCGATGATCAGTTTATCCACATCGGTGCGATCCGGCGCCAGGTAGCGGGCGCAGTCATCGAAGCTGTGATTGTGGTAGTAACCGGAGTAGTAGCTGTGCTTGCCAGCGATAATATTGGGATTGGTGATCTGCTCACTAATTGGCGAGCCAGAAAAGGGCGAGTCGAAATAGTTGTTCATGCTGATATCGAAAACAGGGGCAGGATTCCGGGAGTCTACTCCTGCCCCACCGGGAGTGCCAGGGGGCTGGCCCTGGCTGAGTGTTATTGGTGTCAGCAGGTCCCCATTACCACAGGGGGTGTTTCAGCCACCAATGCTGCATGCGCACCGCACCGGACTCGACCCCCTGTTCGTGCCCCATATCCAGGACCATCGGGTGCTTGGACAGAACCTGACAGAGGTCGGCTTCCTGAGCCGTTTCAACGTCCACTAGCATCAGGTGCTGACCGCGCTCAATGCATCTGTGGTAACGCTGTCTTATCTCATGGGGAGCACTGATGCCAATAAGGCCGCCTTCCCAGACACAGAACCCCAGCAGGATTACGGCAAACATCAGGAAGGGGGCCCAGCCATAAGCGCTGTTGCCCACATCAAATAGGCTGGCCAGCGCCAGGCAGAGCAGGGCAAGCTGGGCACCAATTTTGGCGCCTTGCAGGGTGGAGTGAGCCAGTTCCAGGAACAGCAGTGAACTGCCGTTCTGTAGATGAAAGCGTTTGGCCAGAGAGCCCTTGTCGCTCACCACATGGATCTGGGCGGGGCTCAACCCCTGCCGCTCCAGTTGGGTTTCAATCTGACCCAGTTCCCATAGGCTGTTGGCGAGGTACAGATGTCTGGTCATGATCCTCTCCCAGTTGCACAGGCGTCTTTTCAGACGGGCAATGAAAAGCCGTGGAGTAAAGTATAATCAGCCTGCGGCAGTCTGGTTTAAGTTGGTGCAGATTTGTGTCCCTGAGTGCCGGGCAAGTTGATATACTGCGCCGATTGCAATTTATATGAGCCTTTAACACCATGCTGAGCTATCGACATAGCTTCCACGCCGGCAACCATGCCGATGTGCTGAAACACGCGGTTCAGGCGCTGATTCTTGAGTCGCTGAAGCGAAAGGATAAGCCCTTTGTTGCCCATGATACCCACTCAGGTGCCGGACGTTATGATCTGACCTCCGATCATGCCGAGAAGACCGGTGAATACGTGGATGGCGTCGCCCGGCTCTGGGGTGAAGACTGTCCTGAAGAGCTCCACCCCTACCTGAAAGCGGTCAAGGCACTCAACCCCAGTGGTAACCTGCGCTACTATCCTGGCAGCCCCCTGTTGACCCGGACATTGATGCGCGAGCAGGACCGCATGGTACTGACCGAACTGCATCCGACGGACTTCCCCCGCTTGAAGCAGGAGTTTGCCCGCGATCGCCAGGTGAAGGTGTACCAGGAGGACGGCTACGCCCGCCTGAAGGCTTCGTTGCCGCCGAAGGAGCGTCGCGGTGTCGTGCTGATCGATCCCCCATACGAGCTTAAGGGCGAGTACAAGGACCTGGTCAAAGGGATCAAAGAGGGGGTTCAGCGCTGGGCCACTGGCACCTACGCCATCTGGTACCCTGTGGTGAGCCGACAGGAGATCAATCGCCTGGAGCGTGCCCTGGAATCCACCGGCATCCGCAAGATCCTGCAGATTGAGTTGAATGTCACCGAAGACACCCGTGAGCATGGTATGACCGGCTCCGGGATGATTGTCATCAATCCGCCCTGGACCCTGGAACAGCAGATGCAAAAGGTGTTGCCCTGGCTCAGGGATAAACTGGCTCAGGATGAGATGGCCAATTTCCGCCTGCGCTGGATTGTGCCGGAGTAATTAAGCCAGACAGGGTCCCGAAAGGGGCCCTGTTTCGTTCTGGGGCAGTTGCGCTTTGTTGAGGAGTTTCCAGGTTCAGGCGGGAATGGGAGATTCGGCGAAGTCATTGCCCAGGCCAGCTTCACAGACCCGGTTTCTGCCTTGTCTCTTTGCCTGATAGAGGGCGGTGTCAGCCTGTTGGTAGATCTGTCTGGAGGACTCAAACTGCCCGGGGTCAACGGTCTTGATGCCGATGGACGCGGTGATGTGCAGGCTGCCTGATTCCAGGGGCATAGGGGTCTGGGCCAGCTTGTGACGAATCATCTCGCACTGGGCCACCAGGCCTGGCTGATCCGGAGCCGTCAGCATGGCGGCAAACTCCTCTCCGCCGACCCGGAAGCACTGACCGTGAACCAGAGATACCGACTGGTCGATGATCTTGGCGGCGTGCTTCAGGGCGCGATCGCCCACCTGGTGACCGAACCTGTCGTTGATGGACTTGAAGTGGTCCAGGTCAATCAGCACCAGGGCACGAGTCTGGCCGCTGACCTCAATCTCAAGTTTATCCAGGGCGTAGCGGAAACTGCGGCGGTTCTTAAGCCCGGTCATGGCGTCGCAGTAGGCTTGCTCTTTGAGTTTCTGGTTCAGCACTTCCAGCTCTTTATTTCTGGCCATCACCTCCAGGTTCATCTGTCTGGAGGAGTCGCTGCGGGCACTGACCAGATCATTTCTGAGCTGGTAGAACTGTTTGGAGATCAGAATGCCCAGCAGTTGCATCTCTACGGTGAACAGGCCACTGAGCAGGTACTTGGTGTCCAGGGCGATGGGCACCCAGCCCAGAGCGTTGGCGAAACTCAGGCCGATGCAGATCAGCAGGCAGGGCCAGGCCAACAGAAACAGTAAGTTGGTCCAGCCAGGCAGTCGCCAGGCGGTAACCACTGCGCAGCCGCTCAAAAGGGCCAGAATCTGCATCGACAGTGGAATCAGCATCGCCATGGTGGCCAGGTGAACACCGCTGAGCGTCAAAACCAGAGAAACCAGCATCAGGCCGATTAGCAGCTGCAAAACACTTCTTAACACGGGGAAGTGTTGGCGAATATTGAGGAAGCGCTCAGCAAACAGGGAGGAGGCCAGGATCAGGGCGGTATAGCTTATCTGCAGGGCCCAGAAGTTGAGTGTGGGCCACTCGGGCCATAACCAGCGGAAACCGAACCCGTAATAGAAGAAGGTGCACAGCAACGCCGTAAACAGATAGGCGCTGTAGGTGATGAAGTTGGTGTTTTTCAGCACTATGGACAGGGTCAGCCCATACACCAGCATGATCGCCAGAGAGCCGAAGAACATGCCAAACAGGAAGTTACGCTCCAACTGGTGCTGAGCCCACTCCTCTTTGGTGTGCAATTTGACCGGCAGCAGTTCGAAGAATCCGCCTTCGGTATTCAGTTTGACCCAGACATCGGTGCTGGAGAGTGGGGGCAGGGTCAGCTCAATGGTGGGGGTGATGCTCTGCAGCGGGCGTTCATCGAAGGGGACCCGATCACCCATTTTGTAGTGGCCAGCCAGTTCTGAGTAGACCTCGATGTAATCCTGGGTGGTGGAGCTGAACTCAAGCAGCCTGCTGCGCGAGTGTTCCGACTGGTTGGTGACAACCACCTTTAACCAGTAGGTGGAGTTTGAGATGCCGAAGCGAGCGGTGTCATCGGGCAGGAGCTGCCATTGAGCCAGGTTCATTCGGGCGATGTCATAAACGGCGAGGTCGCGACCGCTGTCCTCGAAATAGAAGACCTCCATCTCCACCGTTCTGGCCTGAGTCCAAAACGGCAGGAGTATAAGGACGATAAGAGCTAAAAGACTCTGACCCCGCTTCCTGTTCACCCACCCAAATCCATTGGCGAATATTATTTGGCGCAATCTATCACCGTCAATTTTTCGTTGCACCGTCAAAGATATGTTGTGTGATCGGCGTCAAAGAAAATGGCGGCTTTGGCTCTGTGATTCGCTTACCTAACATATTGAATATGAGTTAGAAAGTCTTTGCTGGAAATGAATAAACCGGATGAGTCAGGCACAAAAAAGGCCGACTTTTGGGCCGGCCTTTAGCGACTATCGAGTCGCGCTGATTACCACATCAGATCGTCTGGAATCTGGTAGTCGGCGTAGGGGTCGTCCTCGACCGGAGCGCTCTCCTCGCTCTTGGCCAGGGGAATCACCATGGCAGGATCGCGCTGCTCAATCTTCTCGACCACCTTGGAGGGCACCAGTTCATAGCGCTCCTCCTGGATGACGATGCCAAGCTGGCCGGCAATCAACTGCTGTTGCTGAGCCTTGGTCACGTAGACCTTGGTGATCTTGCCATCGTGGCTGAAGTTGTAGGCGATGTCGCCCTTGCTGCGATCCTGCTTACTGGTGTCGATCAACTGCTTGATCTGGGCCAGAATCGCTTTTGCCTGAGCCTCTTCCTGCTTCTGGCGATTCAGCTCACGGTCACGTTCCTGCTGCTCGCGCTTGCGTTGCTCGGCCAGCTGTTTGGACTCATCGGTCACCACTTGCTTGGCTTTACGCTGCTTGTGCTTCTCTTTTTTGGCCTTCTGTACCGACTTCTTATCGGCCAGGCCCGCTTTTAAAAGTTGGTCCGCTAACGACATGGTCGCTCCGTCCTTAATCAATAAATACCGCAGTGGCCAAGTGTATCAGCTTGTCAGCCAAACCCAAATGGCCCCTTTGGCTCTGGATTTTCACCAGGCTCTGCCCTAGTGTGGTGGTTTTCCCTTTAGACGGTAGCAGGCAATGACAGTCACCACCCACTCACTGGTTGTGGGCCAACAGGCGACGGGCACAGACATCACTGTGCCAGTGATTCGATTTTCAGGGCAGGGGTTGGGCCCCAGTACCTATATACAAGCCAATGTCCATGGTGCCGAGGTTCAGGGAAACGCGGTCATCCATCACCTGGTACAGCTCTTCAAAGAGTACCCGCCTCTGGGGGAAGTGGTGCTGGTGCCCATGGCCAACCCACTGGGAATAAACCAGAAGAGTGGTGAGTTTACTCTGGGTCGCTTTGACCCGGTAAGCGGAGAGAACTGGAACCGTCAGTATCACTTTGATCCCAGCCTGGTACAGCATCTGGCTCAGACCATGACTCATGCCAGCGAGAAGCAGCTGGCCCAGGCGATGCGAGAGGGGATTCAGGCTCAACTGGATGCCAAGTTGGCGTCGCCCTTTGGCGTGAAAAGTGGCCAGCACCTGGCATTGAGGTTGCAAAAGATGGCTCTGGAGGCGGACATTGTTCTGGATTTGCACACAGGTCCTATCTCTGCCCGCCACCTCTATGTGCCTCAGTACGCACGAGAGCGGGCACACCTGTTCAACATTCCTCTCAATATTCTGATTCCCAGCGATTTTGCCGGGGCTATGGATGAGGCCAGTTTCAGCCCCTGGTGGCAATTGTCAGAGGCGATGGCTCAGCAGGGCAGAGAGCTGCCGGTTCTGGTGGATGCCTTTACCCTCGAACTGGGATCTCAGGAGTACCTCAATGTCGACGATGCATATTGGGACGCGCTGGGTATTGCCCGCTACCTCCAGCATCAGGGTGTACTGCCTCAGTTCGACACACCTCTGCCTAATATCACCCAGTATGCCTGCCAGCTGGATGACTATCGTGCGGTCTACAGTCCCTGTGGTGGTCAGATTGAATACCTGGCTAACCTAGGACAGCCGGTTGACCCAGGGCAGCCCTTGGCCCGTATCTGGCACTTCGATGCGTTGATGACGGGAAAACGGGAAAGCAGAGATCTGACGCTCCCGGAAACCGTGATTCCTGTGCTTAACTTTGCGTCGGCCAGTGTTCGCCAGGGAACTGAACTGTTCAAGGTGTTGAGCAACACCTTCTTACTATAGGAACTTGCATTGTGCCTGTTCTCAACTCGTTAATTTTTAGGCATTTAGCCACATAGTGAACAGGATTTGACGCGAAATGCAGCGGACAGTCATGGGGCTGGGCAAAGATAGACCATTTGCATCGCTGGCCCTTGCAAATCTGCCGGGAGGGAGTATCATGCGTCCTCGTTGTCGGCCAGTAGCGCAGCCTGGTAGCGCACCGTCATGGGGTGTCGGGGGTCGGAGGTTCAAATCCTCTCTGGCCGACCACTTTTTCTTAAGGTTATAGAACGAATTTTTCTTTCTGTAACTGTCGACCCTGGAAAGTGCTTCGCACTTTGGGTCGGACCGGGACGCCGGCCGGGTTAAATCCCTCTGGCGACCACTTTTTCTTTAGGTTCTAGAATGGATTATTCCTTCTGTAACCTTCGACCCAGGAAAGTGCTTCGCACTTTGGGTCCAACATTTCAGATGCAACTGCGAGCTCTGAAGTGACAATCAGTTTTGTCGGCCAGTAGCGCAGCCTGGTAGCGCACCGTCATGGGGTGTCGGGGGTCGGAGGTTCAAATCCTCTCTGGCCGACCACTATTCAAATGAACCGATTCACGAAAGTGAGTCGGTTTTTTTGTGCCGCCTCCCCGGAAAGCGCTGCGCACTTTGGGTCGGACCCTGGCCGGGCGCGGTCAAATCCTCTCTGGCCGACCACTATTTGAGAGAGGGCTCTAACGTCAAGTTAGAGCCTTTTTTCGTTTCTCCGGTTCTAAACGGCAGGTTGACTCGTACCGAGTCTATTCAATCCACTGCGTATTCCCCTAGCACGGTCATGCCGTATATGGACTCCTCCCGTATATGGACTCCTCCCGAGTTTCAACCTCCAGCGCAAACAGACAAAGTAAGATGCAGGCGTATATTCGGGCTCTTGATGGGTTGCGATCCCTGGCCACTGATGTTTTCGCACCACCATGCCTCTACGCGAACGCGGAATTGAATTCTCGCCGGCAAGATCAGGCTCTTGGTGGTCGGTCTCACCTGTTTGTTACGCGCTCTTGGTTGTCACTCTTAACTCTTGAATCGATGGTTAGATAGCTTGAGATTGTTGATAATCCTGATCTCGGTGCAACATAGCCCAGGCAGTGCGAATGGTTTTGTTAACTAGCGCCACTGCCGCGCGTCGAAGCCCGCGTCGCTCAATAATTGCCAACAGCCATCTTTCTTTGAGTGTCTTAGGTGGCCTACGGCCTAATTGCATGGCCACAGCTAATGCCCCCTGAATCAGGTTGGCGCGCAGCCGCTTATGGCCTATCCGCTTGCCAATACCACCTAAAGAAGTGACGCCCCCGGTACTGAATTGCTTAGGCGTCACTCCAATGCAGGCCGCGGCTTCCCGGCCATTCTTAAACCCTTCACCACGCTCACCTAAGATGAGATACAAGGCCAAGGCATTAACCTCGCCAACGCCTTCAAGCTTCATGAGCCTCTTGCAGGGCGACTGCTGCTTTATCAATTC
>NZ_JBLXDO010000021.1:0-76328 GCF_048263965.1 Ferrimonas sp.
CAGTAGCGCAGCCTGGTAGCGCACCGTCATGGGGTGTCGGGGGTCGGAGGTTCAAATCCTCTCTGGCCGACCACTTTAAAGAAAAAAGCTCTAACCGAAAGGTTGGAGCTTTTTTCGTTTCTCCGCCTGTAAAAAGTGGTGTGGTGGATCTCAGCAAGGGATTAAGAGGACTCTGAGATGCTGCCCAATACCAGGTGTTGATGCTCAGCAGGCATGGTGTTGTTGTAGGGCTCGGAGACATCCCAGCGCTTCAGGTAGTAGGGCAACAGGGCTTCGCTGACCTGTTCACTGCGACTGAGGGTGTCTGGGTCCATGCCATAGTCCCGGGCAATGATGCGCCTTTGTCTCTCCTCCAGCCTCGGGTTGGGGATCAGCTCAACATCAATCTGTCGGTTCCAAATTGTGTCCTCCTCTTTTCTTCGCCCTGATGGCCTCTGCTCAAGGCTCAGCTCTCCTCGAAAACGACTGATCACAAAATCCCGGAACTGCTGGTTCTTCTCACACCAGGCGCGCACGTGCCAGCGAAAGCCGTTGTATACCAGGGTATGGGGGGCCAACAGTCGGCCAGGATCATCTTGTGGAGGGGCGGCAGACAGGGATTCATAGTGCCCCTCTACGGTCAGACCCTGGCGGGCAGCCTGGATCAGGGTTCGCACCACTTGGGGGGAGACATACCTGGAGGGGGCATCCATATAATGGGTGGCATCGGGTTGCAGGCTGGTCAGTGACAGCATGTCGCCAAGATCATCATGGCGGTCCAGCAACTGCAGGTACTCATCAACATGACCCTTGCAGAACCTGGGCATGAACCCTTTTGCCGGCTTGTAGCCTTTCAGGCTGCGGTCATACTCCAGGCTGGCGCCCGAGGATTCCCGGATGTAGGTGTTGATGTCCTTGGAGGCTTGCTGGCGACCAATATCAAAGGCCTGACACAGGTGATTAGTGGTCAGACGCCCCTCCCAAAGGGCAATGATCTCAATGAGACGATATCTCAATCTCTGGTCAACGCGCATAGAGTTTCCATCTGCTTGAAAAGGCGACATGTTAATGTAGCCAGTAATGACATGTAGTTTCAAGCTACATTAGTATTGGTGTCGAGCAGCTAACTCATATGGTTGTTGCCGCATATTCGTTCAGTTGATTGTGTTTCTAACTTAAATCACTGTTTTAGAAATATATTGCTATCAATATAGTCCACTGAACTTCGCAATACTCTAGTTGGTTAAAAAGAGAACGCCATGGAACTCTCCCTCAATGACCTGGGCCTGGCCCTGTTTGCCCTCACGGCTATCAATAGTGCCTTGATCCTCTATCTGCTGGTTCGCCAGTCCGCGATGAAAGCGATGCAGCACCAGCTGTCCCAGGAAACGGAAACCCGAATCGGAGAGTCTGCTACCGAAGTCGCGTCTCTGATCACCAAATGCGCCACTCAGGCACAGGAGCGTAACTTCACTGCGTGGGAGGAACTGCGCACCAGCTTGAAGAGTCATGCTAAGGCGGCAGAGGAGAACCACAACAAGTTGGCACAGACCCTCATTGCGGTTTCCGGTGAGCACCGTGGCCACAATGAAGCCTTGCAGGAGCACCTGTTGGAGGCAATAGAGGAAGCCCGGGCGCGTACTAAAGCGGAGTTGGAGCGGGTGTGTGACCAAGTGGTGGCCGTGCCAGGAAAAATCCAGCCTCTGATGCAGTCCGAGCGGGAATCGATTGAAGCCAGCCTGGTTAAGACCAGCGATGTGCAACATAAGCGCCTGGAGGCACTGGAGTCCAAAGTGGACGCCGGCTTTGCGGGTGCCCGTCAGACACAAATGAACGAGGGTAAACTGCTGAGCAGCAAGCTGGAGAAGATGGCTGGTCAGCAGCGACTGGCGTCTCATCAGGAAAGGCTGGCCCTGGTGGAGCAGCTTACTCAACAGGTGCAGAGCCTGAAGATCAGTAATGCGGTGGATCTCACCAACGCCCTGATGGAGGGGCGCGACCTGAAGGTAGAGACCGAAGAGTTTGTGAAGCACCTGGGTGAATGTAAGGTCACCGCCATGGAGGACAAGCTCAGTGGTCAGGTGACAGAGATTCTTTATGAAGAGGGGCACAAAGTCGCCAGTCGCACTTTCGAGGATGGGCAGCTTAAATACCAGATTCGGTTCGATGAGCACGGGCGTGCCGTGAAGGGAGAGGAGTTCGGCTCCGATGGCGAGGTGGCGTTTGAATACCACTACGATCTCGCGGGCGAAGTCAGCAGCCGCCAGGACCATGAAGTCACAGTGCAGTAATCAACAACCACAGAATTCAAAAGGCATATCCGATGTTTTTAAACCTTCTTCCTAAAAAAGAGCGTCAGCATTTCCTCAACCTGGCCCGGTACGCCATGGGACTCAATGGCGAATTCAAGTCTGAAGAGCTGGAGATCTATAACTCCTTTGTGCATGAGTGTGACCTGCATGGCTATCAGGCGAAAGCCGGCAACAAGCAGGTGACCGAATCCATCGAGGCTCTCTCCTCGGGCAGCACAGGTCACCGCAAGGCGGTGATGATCGAATTGTGCGGCATCATGCTGGCCGACAGTGCCATCTGTGACCATGAGCGGGCGTTTATTCAAAGGCTGTCTGACGCTTTTGACCTGGAGGACTTCGAGGTGCGCCGCATCGAGCGTTGGGTGGCGGCCATGAATGATCTGGTGGCCGAGGGCTATCAGATGGTGGAGGCCTGAGTATGCTGGGACGGGTATGGAGCTCGATACGCAGCTGTGCGTCCAGAGCGGTCAGCAAGGTTAAGAGTGCCTGCTCCAAGGCTTGGAATGCGGTGACCGGCAAAGACAAGTTTCTGGAAGCGAAGAAGCTGCACGAAGAGTTGATGGCCCGCTATAAGCGGCAGCAGAAACTGTACCAGGAGCAGGTTGAGGCTCGGAGCCTGGCCATTGAGGGGCGGCTGAAGGCGATCAATGGCTTTAAGCAGCAGATCTTCGACAGCCAGTTTCCCCGGTTCATCGCCCTGGCCAATCGGCTTCATAACGTCCGGGTAGCCGGCAGCCACTTCGAAGAGTTTTTTGACAACAAGCTGATGGAAGTCGCTTCCCCATCCGGGGTTCGCTCCAAGGCCGAGTTGTTTGAGATCGATTTCGACAACCTGGGTTTTCGTGAGGTGGCCTTGTCGGTGCTGACCCTGGGGATCTACTCCCGCAAGAAGGCCAAGGAGTCGTTGCAGCAGGTCAAAGATGAGGCAGCTCGTGTGGAGGAGGAGATTGCCAAGATGGAAGCTCAGCTCACCAAGATTGAGGTGGTGGAGCAGTCCATCGGTCAGGTTGAACTCTACTTCGATCAGTTGATCGCCAACTATGGTGCCCTGCTGGACAGGTTCGAGTATGGCATCAACTCTCAGCGTATTTTGCAGGTCGGGATGAACCCGGAGATGTTTGCCGCCAAGCTGGATTTCCGTTTGCTGCCTGTGGCGCACATCAAGGAGTTTCAGGCCCTGTTTAATCTCTCTGTGGTGCTCAAGCGCATGGCCCAGATGAGTTACCTGAGCCGGGAAGGGGCCGTCATCGATGGGGAAGCCACAGAGGCCGCCTCCCTGTTTGAGCGCGCCGTCGTGCTCAAAGTCGCCTGATGGGAGTCTCGACAATGGAACAGCATGCCCAGCCTACACTGACCAGCGAGGCGGTGTTGGCCCAGCTTAATGGCGTGTCGCCCCTGCAGGCGAGCAGCGTACTCATCGATCTTGAGCTCTATGAGCAGCGGGATTCCCTCGAGGTACTGGAGTCTGTGTACCAGGAGTTTGAGTCCAGGTCTTCGGTGATGGATGAACTGATCAAACCCATGGCGCTGAGTGTGCTCGACGGCATCATCAGCCACAAGGATCTTAAGCTCAACCGCACCGGCCTTTCAGCCTCTCGGGTATGGAATGAGGTGCAGCAGTTTGATTATGGCGAGGGGACGACCCTGAGCGACGACGCCCAGCAGTCGCGTCAGCAACTGGATGCCATGCGTGAGGCGCGACACTATGACGAGAAGGTGCGTGCCTCCATGACCAAGGAGAAGAACCGGGAGCAGCATAAGGAAAATCACTTTGGGGGGGCCGCTCAGGGCTACAGCGACTTGGAAGTGAACGACGATGGCAGCAGGGTGCGGGTCTATCGCAAACAGGATACCGCCAAAGAGAAGGGCAACTACTGGCGGGCAGTGGATACCGATCACGTGGTGCCGGTGAAGCAGATCAATGACCGCTATGCCAATAACGCCTTTTTGACCGAGAAGGATCTGGTGGCCATCACCGACGGTGACTTTAACCTGGTGGAGATCTCCAACCGCTTTAACCGTGCCAAAGGCGCGCGCAGCTTTTCTGAGCTGCAATCTCAAAAGCGTGCTCTGGAAGCCAAGCAGGCGTCGGGCAAGCGTCTGACCACAGATGAGAGAGAGCGCTTAGAAAAGCTATCTCTTAACAGTGATGAGACCTATGACGCGTCGGTGAAAAAGCAGCACCAGGCGGAGAAGGCGATCCATAAAAAGGCCCAACACAAGGCCATGGAGAACCTGAAAGACAACAAGTGGGCCGTGTCTCAAAAAGCGGCAAAGCAGGCCGGTGAGCAAAGCGCTTACCAGGCCATAGGCCACGGCATCATCGCCATGATCAAGCCGTTGCTCCATGAGCTGATGGATGCGGTGCGACATGGCTTTGCCGAAGGGGTAGGGGCTGCCACCGCTCTGGAGGGCCTGAAGCTGCGTATGGCCAGGCTGATGCGGTATCTGAAGCGGGAAGTGCTGCCCACCCTGCTGCAGGGGGCGAAAGATTTTCTCAGCAACCTCTTCAAGATCCTGATTGAAGGGGTGCTGGGCTTGGTCACCGGCATGTTCAAGACGGTGATGAAGGTGATCTCCGAGGGCTTCTCCGCCCTGGTGGGGGCCGGCAAGATCCTGATGCAGCCCGACTCGGCCATGAGCCGGGCCCAGAAGGCCGATGCCATCGTCAAACTGTTTGCCGCCACGGCGGCAGGTTTTGTTGTCTACTACTTCGAGGCCAGCATTCTGTCGGCGCTGCCCAAGGGTTTCATCAAGGACATCGCCCTGAGCACTTTAAGTGGGGTGGCTTCGGTGCTGGTGGTGTATCTGCTGGACCAGGCCGACATCTTCTCCACCAAGGCAGAGCTGCGCTCCAAGCGGGTGGCGGAGATCTTTGAGCATAGGGTGGCGCAGATCAAGCTCAACACCGACGCCTTCGAAGCGACCGCAGTGACCAAGCTGGCTCAGGACAAGCTGGCCTTCATGGCCATCAGTGAGCAGATGAGGGGGCTGATCGACGCCGATGAGGACGTGAACCCGTCGGTGGAGGCGTTGGCACAGGCCTTCAACATTGAGCTGTCGGTTAAGGATACCGATGAGTTTCTCAATCTGCTGGAGAGCAGTGACGCCCTTGTGGTGTAAAAGAAACAGCGAAGCGGTCTGTGGACCGCTTCGCTGCTGGCCTTCCATGGCCGGGGGATATTCAGTTTACCGCGGCCAGCAGGCTTAAAACGGCGGCAGGGGCAATAGCGGCAAAGGCCACGGCGGCCCAGTCTACGAAGGACTGGTTATCTCTCTTGGACATAGTGACTCCCGGAACAACAACAACAAACCCCAATCGGGGAGTAGGGGGCATGGAACACGCAATGGCGCGCTCATTCCTGTTCCACAAGCCTTAGTATCTGCGTCAAATCGCACCGCTATATTAGCCGAGCAATTCCCCGGTGAGCATTCGGTTATTCATTGGTATAAACTCGGCTGCGTTGCGACGACCGGACATAAAAAAGCCCCGCTTTTGCGGGGCTTTCTGTTTTTGGGGATCAGTTGGCAAACAGTCGGCGATTCTCTCCCATCACCTTAAGCAGAGTGGGAGCGTCCAGCTTGGCATCGCGGATGCGGTGGTGACCATTGTCGTACACCCGGTAGTCGCCGTGCTTGTCGATCACCGTGGTGGAGTCCTTGGTCTTGATGGCCACATAGCGTCGATTGCCCGCCACCAGGAAGTCGAGGGTGGAGGGGGCGTACAGGGAGTCGCCCAGGCTGTACTCTCCGGGGTTGTTGCCACAGCCCAGCAGGTTGGTCAGCAGGGTCGGCGCCAGCGCGTAGTGGCTGGTGGGGTAGCTGATTTGCTTGCCCACATCCCCGGGCCAGCGGATCATCAGTGGAACGCCCGTGGTGGCATCGGAGAAGTTGCGGCTGAGCGTGTTGTGCAGGCTGGTAAACTCCTGGCCGTTGTTGCCCGTCACCACCACCAGGGTGTTGCTGTTCACCTTGCTCAGCAGTCGCGCCAGCTGACCGTCCAAGAACTTCAGCGAGCTGCGGTATTGATTGAACAGCACCGCCTGAGCTTCGTTGATGTCCAGCTCTGGTTTCACCGTAGGCAGGCCTACGTAGCCCACAGGGGTGCTGTACACCGATGGCGCGTGGTACTGGACCAGCAATGCCAGCTTGTTGTCGTCGGGCTGGAGCAGCTTCAGGGCCTGATCCGTTGTCTGAACATCGCGCTGTGCCGCAGAGTCAAACGGCTGCTCCTGCTTCAGGGTAAAGCTTTGCAGGGCCAGCTGGGTGGAGGGTTCCAGCTGGGACCCGGCCACACCCACTGCCACCAGACTGTAACCCTTGGCGGCCAGCTCTGTGGTCAGGACCGGAGACTTCTGGTCGGCCAGCAGTGAGGCCTCATAGGCGGGCAACAGGCCGTACAACAGGCTCCTGAGTCCCTGGCCAGCCTCGTTGGAACCACTGTAGTGGTTCTTGAAAACATGGGTGCCTTGAGCCCACTCGCTGAGGAAGGGCATGGTCTCGGGCGTGATCATATCCCGGCGCAGGGCGTCGACGGTGACCAGCAACACGGGCTGGGCTGGGGTGGCGACACACTGCATCGGCTTGGTGGGGTAGGTCAGCTGCTTGGTGGGTTGAGCCGAGGTTTCCCGCTCCGCCAGAGTTTCCTCATCCACGATACCGCGGCTGGCCATAAAGCTGCGTGCGGTCGCCGGGTAGTGAAGCGGCAGCATCTCATCCTGCTGGACTATGGGTTGGTAGACATTGGCGTCGGCCCAGATGTGCAGCAGGTGGCTGCCCAGGAACAGGCTGATCATCACTGTGGCAATCTTGCCGCCCCAGGAGCGTCGCGCCAGTCGTTCGATTCGCTTCCACAGTCCATTGGCCAGCAACAGTTGCAGCGCCAGCATGGCCGCCGGGGCCACCAGCAGCCAGGGGTTACTGATCAGCTTCGGCAGATCGGCGAAGGAGATATCGAACACAAAGGGGTTGAGGTGCAACCGGTAGTGGTCGAACACCAGGATGTCGTACACCAGCACCATATGGGCCAGGGTGGCCATGATCGCCGCATAGCCCCTCAATATTTTTGAGTAGGGCAGTATCAGGCTGATGGGAAACAGAAACAGCAGGTAGAGCAGGAAGCTGACAAACGAGAAGTGACCCACCAGGGTGATCACTGAATAGAATTGGGCAAGCAGGGTATCCGGCCAGCCGAGCAGCTTCACATAGCGAACTGCGATGATGGCGGCCAGCAGGCCATTAATAAAGGCAAACCAGTGACCCCAGGTTACCAGACGGGAGACTTTGTCCCTTTGCAGATCGGTTGCGTGCATGGATGTGGCAGTATTCCTTATTAGGAGCTCATATCCTAAGCGGAAACAAGACGCTATACCAGTAAAGTGGTGTAAATCCTGCCTGTTTTGGAGGATAGACCCCTAAAGGGAGAGAGGTGGCCCACTGGGTGGGACACCTCTTAGGCATCAGGCGTCGTGGCGGCTGTCTACGGACGCCAGCAGAGCCTGACCAAACTGCTCGGCCAGACGCTTGCGTGCGCCGGGAGCCACATCACGGTTGATGATGTCGGTGGCGCAGTTGCCCAGCACCATCAGGGCCAGATCGGTAGGGGTCTGGTTTTTTTCCAGTACCAGCAGCAGCTCGTTCAGCAACTTTTCCACTTGGTCATTGCTGTATTTGGACAGAATAGCCATGGCTTTTCCTGTTATGTTGATTCAAAGGCGCAGTATAATAGCCGATCTGTGCGTGAACCACTAACACCAGGAACAAGATGATTAAGATTGATCAGGCGATTCTGCATGCAGTGCAGAGGGACGGTGAGGGCCAGCTGCGTTGTAAGCTGCGTCCGCAGCCTCTGGAGCAGTCCGACGCCCTGGACGAGCTGCTCGGTGAGTTGCATCGTCTCTACACCGCTAAGGCGGGCAAAGGATATGGCTACTTTGGCGTACCTGAAGGCGATGGCGAAGCCAATGAGGCGTTTTCGGAGGCCCTGACACAGTGGCATACCGGCAACCTGGGCTTCGTGGAGTTCAGTGGCCAGGCGGGCAAGCTGCTTGAAGCGGAGCTGGGAAAGTACGATTTCGCCCAGGGGGGCTATCTGCTGCTGGCGTCCTACAACCACATCGCCTGTGATTATCTGTTCGTGGCACTGATGTCGCCCAAGCCCAGTGTGTCTGTATCACAGGAGATGGAGGTACACGGCAGTGAACATCTGGATCTCTCCAATCTGCAGCTGGCGGCACGCATCGATCTCAGCGAGTGGCGTGCCGACCCATCCTCCAAGAAGTACATCTCCTTCATCAAGGGGCGGGCAGGGCGCAAAGTCGCCGACTTCTTCCTGGACTTTATGGGATGTGTGGAAGGGGTGAACGCCAAGAATCAGAACAAGGAACTGGTTCAGGCGCTGGAAGACTATGTAGCGACCACCGACCTGGACGCCGATGAGCGCCAGCAGTGCCGTGATGCCGTGTTCGATTACTGCAAGACCCAAATAAGCTCCGGAGGCGAAGTTCAGCTTCAGGACATCGCCGATGAGTTTGCTGATCGTGGGGCTGAGGAGTTTTACCAGTTTACCTCAGCCGGAGAGTACGATCTGGAGGAGACCTTCCCCGGCGATCAGAGCACTCTGCGTCAGCTGAAGAAATTCTCAGGAACCGGCGGTGGCGTTTCTGTCTCCTTCGATGCCCACCATCTGGGCGAAAGGGTGGTGTGGGACCAGGTGAATGACACCATCACCATCAAAGGCGTACCGCCAAATTTGTTGGACCAGTTGCAAAGACGCTTGAAAGCGTGAGCCTGATCGCATAAAAAGGGCCTCGTCGTTAAGATGGGGCCCTTTTTGTTTCTGGGATGTAAAAACTCAGATCGGTAACCGTTTGCCCAAAAAGCGAATTTATATTCAATTCGTCCCTTAATTGGCTTTTTGTGCTCATATTTATGCATAAAGCCAGAATTTATATTTTACAATGTGGTTGGCATCGGCTAACCTGCGCAGCAATCGCATAGGCGAACCTCAATTCCAGGTGAGCCGGTTGGGAACGACAGCCGGTGTACATCAGAAAAAAAATACAAGGCAACACACATGCATAAGCACGCAACTGACGACAGTCAGGTGAAAACCAGCAGAAACCTGATGCTGTTCTTGCTGCCCTCCCTGTTGGGGGTACTGCTCTTTATGACCCCGGTGATCTACGAAGAGGGACTGACCATTCCTATCGCTATTCTGGCTAACGGCCTGAAAGCGGTGATTGGCGATGCACTGCCCAACGTGGTCGCTGCCGTGGTGATCCTGATGGGCCTGGCCACCACTGTGGTGAAGCTGTTCAAGCCCAAGTTTGTCACCGGCAACGGTTTCCTCAACAGCCTGCTCAATGTCAGCCCACTGTGGTTTATCACTCGCCTGGCTGGCGCCATCTTCGTGGCCATGGTGGTGACCAAAACCGGCCCTGAGATGATCATCAGCGGTGATACCGGCAGCTTCGTCTTCGGTGATCTGCTGCCTACCCTGTTTGCGGTATTCATCTTCGCCGGCCTGCTGCTGCCTCTGCTGACCCACTTTGGCCTGCTGGAGCTCATCGGTACCCTGCTGACCAAGATCATGCGTCCGGTATTCAATCTGCCTGGCCGTTCAGCCATCGACTGTCTGGCCTCCTGGCTTGGGGATGGTTCTGTGGGCATTCTGATGTCCAGCAAACAGTATGAAGACCGGTTCTACACCCAGCGGGAAGCGGCGGTGATCGGTACCACCTTCTCTGCGGTGTCCATCAGTTTCTCTCTGGTGGTGATTGCTCAGGTAAAACTGGAGCACCTGTTCGTGCCCTTCTACGCCACCATCTGTGTGGCGGGCATTGTAGTGGCCATCATCGTGCCCCGTTTGCCTCCACTGAGTCGCAAAAAGGATCTGCTGATCGATGGCAGTACCCGTGCTGCTGACGCCGAGATGATCCCTCAGGGTCACAGTGTCCTCTCCTACGGCTACCTGAACGCGCTGAAGACCGCCGATCGCATCGAAAACCCTCTGAATGTGGTGAAAGAGGGGATCAAGAACGCCGTGGACATGGTGTTTGGTATCCTGCCTGTGGTGATGGCCGTTGGTACCCTGGGCCTGGTTATTGCGGAGTACACCCCGCTGTTTGCCTGGATGGGCGCGCCCTTTGTCCCTCTGCTGGAGATGCTGCAGATCCCCTTTGCTCAGGAAGCGTCTGAGACCATGGTGGTCGGTTTTGCGGATATGTTTATCCCCTCCATCATCGCTGCCGGCATTGACAACGAGATGACCCGCTTCGTGATTGCAGCCATGTCGGTGACTCAGCTTATCTACATGTCAGAGGTTGGCGCCCTGCTGTTGGGTAGCCGCATTCCTATCAACGTCTTCGAGCTGTTTGTTATCTTCCTGCTCCGTACCCTGGTGTCTCTGCCGGTGATTGCAGGCATGGCACATCTGGTGTTTTAACAGCAGTCTTTAGGAAAAAGCCGGTGGAAACATCGGCTTTTTTTGTTTTTGCACCCAAGGGTCGCTTTGGTAAGGTGTGTAACGGACGCGCAGGTTGAATGACACAAACCACAGAAAAATGCGTGCCGGTTTAGCTGTTCTTTCTTGCCCGCTGTCAGGCGAAAGTCGGCGTATTAAACCAAAACTTATTACAATTATTAATACTACTTACTTTGGAGGCTAGGGATGTCCAATCGATCCTCATTGATCCTAGGCATCTCTCTTGCGGTAGCTATGGCCCTAGCAGCGGCCATTTTAAGTCAAGGGATACAACAGTTTAAGTTATTGGATCGCACCGTGGTGGTGAAAGGGCTGGCGGAACAGGAGGTGCCGGCCAACATTGCCATCTGGCCAGTGAAGTTTTCAGCCGCAGACAATGATCTGTCTGAGGTCTACGACGCTTTGGAGCGTCAGGCCGAGCAGGTCAGGGCGTTCCTGTTACTGCAGGGGTTCAGTGACGAGGAGCTCACCCTGAGCACACCCAATGTCACCGACAAGCTGGCACAGAGTTACGGCCCTGAGAGCTCGCCACTGAGATACAGCGGCAGCATGACCCTGACCATCTACACCGACAAGGTTGACCTGGTTCTGGGGGCGCGTCAGCAACTGTTTACTCTGGCCAAACAGGGGGTGAACCTCTCATCCCAGGACTACAACGCCCGCACCGAGTTCCTGTTTACCGGTCTGAACGATCTCAAACCCGCCATGATTGAGCAGGCAACCCGTAATGCTCGCGAGGTTGCCCAGCGCTTTGCAGAGGACTCGCAAAGCAAACTGGGCAAAATTCGCCGTGCCCAGCAGGGGATTTTCTCAATTCGTGACCGGGATTCAACTACACCACACCGTAAAAAAGTTAGAGTGGTGTCCACAGTTGAATACTATCTGGTCGATTAAGGGAGGGGAGCCATGAGAACAATTGTTTTAGCCTTTGTGCTGGCTCTGACCGGTTGCGCGTCTGCGCCCTATGTTCCGCAGACTCTGGATGCCCATCGGGTTGTGGAAGGGGTAAGTGCCGATGATTTCGAGCTTTGCTTCAAGGTACCCGTAGGTAAACATCTGGCGGGCCCTGTGGTCTCAACGGTGACCTATACCGATGAGATGGGTGAGGAGCAACAGGTGGTTCTCTCCATGGAGTACGCGTCCAAGAGCTATCTCCCCGCCCTGAAAGGCATCCTGATGTTCCGTCATCCGGAGTATGAGTATCACTTCCGCCTGACCCCGCATTCCAAGCAGGTTTGGACCGAACTGCAACAGCAGCTGAGACACACCGCGGGTCGGGCTGAGCTCAAACCCTACCCAGAAAGCGGTATGTGGCACCACGAAGATGCGCCTCGGGCGGTTGCGGATAAGAAGGGGATGGAAGCCGGACTCAAGCTCTGAACCCTGATGACATCAGAAGAAACGCCGGGCATTGCCCGGCGTTTTTGTATTCATACCAACTGCAATTGGTACTATCGGTCGAAGCTCAGCCTCTGACCTACCGGCTCGGAGATCACCTCCTGTCCGTCATAGGCCATGATGCCGCCGACCCAGGTGGCGGCAATGGTGGAGCGGAAGGTATAGCCCTCGAATGGACTCCATTGGCACTTGTAGAGCAGGTTGTCCTTGCTTACCGGATAGGGTTTCTCAAGATCAATCAGTACCAAGTCTGCGTGGTAGCCTTCACGTAGATAGCCTCGCTCCTTCAGGTTGAAGCGCTCGGCCACCGCGTGACTGGTCTTTTGAACCACGGACTCCAGACTCAGCACACCATCATGGACATGCTCCAGCAGGGAGAGCAGGGCATGTTGCACCAGGGGCACGCCGGATGGCGCCTTGAAATAGGTGTTCTGCTTCTCTTCCCAGGTGTGAGGGGCGTGGTCGGTGGCGATGACATCGATGACGTCCCGTTTGACCGCATCCAGCAGTGCCTGGCGGTCACGCTCGGTCTTCACCGAGGGGTTGCACTTAATCTGGGCACCCAGGGTGTCGTAATCCTTGTCGCTGAAGAACAGGTGATGGACACAGGCCTCGGCGGTGATGTTGGCCGTTGCCAGGCTGTCCAGGCTCTTATGGGCTTCAAACAGGGCCAACTCGTCTGCGGTGGTGATATGCAGCACGTGCAGGCGGGTGCCGTGGGCCTTAGCCAGTTCAATGGCCATCTTGGTGGACTTGATGCAGGCTTCTCGGGAGCGAATCTCGCCGTGAAGCTTCATGGGCACCGCTTCCCCATACTTGGCCCGGGCGGCGTCCTCATTTGCGTCGATCATCGGTGTGTCTTCGCAGTGGGTGACCACGGGCACCTTGGCACTGGCGAAGATCGCTTCCAGGGTGTCGCGATTGTCCACCAGCATGTTGCCGGTGGAGGCACCCATGAAGATCTTGATGCCGCAGGCCGCCTGGGGATCCAGGTTGCGAATGTCTTCCAGGTTGTCGTTGGTGGCGCCCAGGTAGAAGGCGTAGTTGGCCACGGAAACCTCCGCAGCGCGGGTGTACTTGGCTTCCAGGGCGTCGGCATTGGTGGTCTGGGGGTTTACATTGGGCATCTCCATGAAGCTGGTGATGCCACCGGCCACCGCAGCACGGGACTCCGAGAGGATATTGCCCTTATGGGTCAGACCCGGCTCACGGAAATGAACCTGGTCATCAATCATGCCGGGGATAAGCAGTTTGCCTTCCGCGTCGACGATCTGTGCACCTTCTGGCGCGTCGATCTCCGGGGCAATTTTCTGGATGCGACCGTCGGCGATCAGCAGATCGCCCTGTTGACGGATCCCTTCGTTCAGCAGGGTGGCGCGTTTAATCAGTGTGATACTCATGGGCCGCTCTTATGCTCTTGTTTGGGTACAGACGCCGCCTATAATAGCGGATTGGATCTACCTTCGCCTATAAGGATGTGACATGTTCCGCAGTTTGAGCCTTGTTTTCTTTTCTCTTTTTACTCTTTCTTATGCGTCAGCCCTGGAATTGAGGGATCCCCTGACCCAGGGCTCTCTGGTTCGGGCCAAGGTGGAGCCGGGCAGCCAGGTCACCTTGAATGGTCAGCCTGTTCGAGCCGATGCCGAGGGTAACCTGGTGTTTGGCTTCGGTCGGGATGCCGAACTGGAGCACCAGGTGGTGGTGACGTCAGCCAGTGGCGAAGCCACCGAGTATCCCCTCACCCTGACTGAGCGCACCTATCGTATTCAGCGAATCGAAGGGATCGCCAAGCGCATCATGGAGCCTAAGCCGGAGGATATTGCCCGCGCCCGTCAGGACAGTGCCCAGGTGAAGAAGGCCAGGGCGGTAGACTCCGACCGAGTGGATTGGCAACAGACCTTTATCTGGCCGCTCTCCGGTCCCATCACCGGCGTTTATGGCAGCCAGCGGGTCTACAACGGAGTGCCCAAGCGCCCCCATTTTGGCGTGGACGTGGCGGCGCCCACCGGAACCCGGGTGGTAGCGCCGGCGGATGGCGTCATCACCCTGGCAGTGCCAGACATGTTCTACTCCGGCGGCACCCTGATCATCGATCATGGCTATGGTGTCTCCTCCTCCTTCCTGCATCTGTCCCGCCTTTTGGTGAAGCCTGGGGATGAGGTTCGTCAGGGGCAGGAGGTGGCTGAAGTGGGTGCCACCGGGCGTGTCACCGGCCCGCACCTGGACTGGCGCATCAATTGGTTTGGTCAGCGTCTGGACCCTCAGTTGCTGGTTCCAGAAATGGCTGAAAAACCCTGATTTTTTTTGACAGATGTTACAACTTAGCGGTTGTGGCACCTGTACTCTCCTGCTAGCATCCAAGATTCGGAGTGGCTAGTGAATCTATCTGGGTTCGGTGGCAAATCGGATTGATTTATTTCAATAAATTCGATGAAGTGATTCCGATAAACCTACCCTTATCCTGATTGCACAAGGAGAGTGTGATGACTAATGAAGCACAGAAGCTACTGATTAAGCTGGGGCTGGACGCGGATCTGGCCGAGCGTTTTTCTGTTTCTCCTGGACTGGTATGCGACGAGCTGAAGCTCGACCAGGAGAGCCGTGACCAGATTCTTCAGCTGAGCGAAGACGGGGATGACGACAAGACCATTCCTTTCTCTACCACCTGGGTAACCTGGATTACTCTGCCCTCCATGGGTGCCGGTAAACAGGGCTGACCTAAGCGATTTTATTGGGGGAGTTGCTCCCCCAATATTCTGTTCCAGTGAGTGGACCATGCCATTGCAGCTTATTTCTCTTGTTCTGACCCTTTTCCTGTCAACCCTGGCTATTGCTGAAGAGGCAGTAGCACCCCCCGTGCCCGGCTCCACCGAGGCGAAAATAGTGGAGCTGGAACAGATGTCCCGCCAGCAGCCAACCCTGGCGCTGAAGCAGGCGGAAAAACTGCTCGAACGCTTCAACTATCTGAAACCACATCAATTGTGCAAAACCCTGCAGTTGGCGGCTTTAAGCCATCTTGGCTTGGGTGAGAATCACAACGGGCTTCGCCGCGCCAAGCGTGCCGCAGAGTGTGCCGAAGAGCTGGGGCTCTATGGTGAGCTGGTGTATAACCTCAAGCTGCAGGCCATCGCTTCCCATCACCTGATGGAGGAGGTGGAGGCCTTTGGGCTCTATCTTAAAGCGCTGAAATACTTGGATAAGGTAGAGAACGATCAGCGCAAGGCCGACATCCTTATGTCCGTGGCCAATGTCTACATCAGCATTGGCGATCCTGAGCAGGCGCTGTTTTATGCGGAGCGGGCCAAGGCAACCTATCAGGGGGATCCCTCTTTCGATTGTCTGAACACCATGGTGGTACTCAACATTCATCAGATGCGGGGAAATCGGGAGGAGATTGAGCGGGCCCACGCCCAGGCCAATGAGGTTTGCCTGAATCTCGATAACATTTACATGGTGATTGCCGCCCTGATTCAGCAGGCCCAGGCCGATATGGAGATCGGCAATAATGAGCGGGCGCTGACTCTTTTGAATCGAGCCTGGGAGATGCAGATCAAGGGCAATATCGAGCTCAACCTGGGTGCCCTGTTTTACAACAAGGGTAAGGTACTGGTGACCCTGGAGCGCTACCAGGAGGCACAACAGGTGATTGAGGAGTTCTTCGGGCGCTTCAGCGGCACCCAGACCCCGGCGATGCAGGAGAATTTCGAGTCTCTGCAGGCGGAGGTGGATCTGGCTCTGGGACGGTTCGAGCAGGCGGCCAAGCACTACAGCAAGGCGCTGAAGGCGCAGCAGGAAGCGGCTGAGAAGAACAATAACATCACTCTGGCGGTTCAGAAGATTCAGATGGATTCATTGCAGCACCAGGCCCAGGTGAAAGAGGCCCAGGCGTTGCAGAAGGCCCATGAGGCAGAGCTGGAGCAGGAGCGGGCCCGCAGCAAGGGGTTTATTGCCGTCAGCGCCGCCATCGCCTTTGGCATTGTGGGCATGGCCCTGGTGAATCGTCGCATGGGCCGCAGCCGCAAGTTGTATAAGGATCTTGCCCATTTTGATGGCCTTACCGGGCTGTTCAGCCGCTGGTTCT
Organism: Ferrimonas sp.; assembly: GCF_048263965.1. Taxonomy (NCBI): domain Bacteria; kingdom Pseudomonadati; phylum Pseudomonadota; class Gammaproteobacteria; order Alteromonadales; family Ferrimonadaceae; genus Ferrimonas; species Ferrimonas sp. The sequence goes on from NZ_JBLXDO010000021.1 coordinate 16,256, forward strand.
GGCTGCAGAGCGCCGAGCGCCGCAGCGCCGGTCTCGACCCGGCCACTCCGGCGTCAGTCATTCTGCTGAGAATTGATGAGCTCAGATCCCTCAACCTGGAGCATGGCTACAGCGTGGGGGATGGGGTGTTGCAACGGGTGTCCGCCGAACTCAAGGCGATAAAGCCGGAGTCCGCCATACTGGGGCGTACCGGAGGTAATCAGATTGCCCTGCTTCTGCCTGATATGTCGCGCCCTGCCGCGGTGACGCTGGCAGAGCAGATTCGCTCCCTTATTGAATCATTGCCGACCGATGAGATGGATCTCAGTCGGGGCATCACCGCCACCCTGGGGGTGTGCGGCTACAGTCGCCAGCGCGATCTGAATGAGCTGGTTCTCAAGGCCGATAAGGCCTTGGATGAGGGCCGTCAAGGAGGCGGCAACCAAGTGTTTGTATTTGAAGGAAGCTAAAAGATGAAACAGGGACGTTTAGAAATTGTGGGGCTGGGGATCAGCATTCCCCGCCACACCACCATGTTCACAGAGAGCCTGATCCGCAGTGCCGACAGGGTATTCCATCATGTCACTCACCCGGTGGCACAGGAGTACATGGATCAGCTCAACCCCAACAACCACTCACTGCACCGCCACTATACCGAGCAGGAAGACAGGCCAAGGGCGTACCATGCCATGGCCGATGAAGTGGTCAGCGCCGTGGCTGCCGGTGAGAGGGTGGTGATGGCCCTCTATGGGCATCCCCGCGTGTTTGCCGTGGTACCCAAGTTCTGCATTGAGCAGCTGCAGGAGCTGGCCCTGCCGGTCACCATGCATCCGGGCATCGGCGCCGATGCCTGCATCTATGCCGACCTGAACCTGGACCCCGCTGAGCCGGGGATCTGCCATGTGGAGGCCAGTCAGTTTCTGTTCTACAAGCTCGAGCCCATGTTGCAGTGCCATCTGGTGCTGTGGCAGGTCTCCATTGCCGGTGACACCACCTTCACCACCATCCAGCGCAGCCAGAAAGAGGAGCGTCAGAGGCTGGTGGACAAACTCAGGCGTTGGTATCCGGCGGATCACCCGGTGTGCCTCTATGAAGCGGGCATTACCGCCCTCCACAAGGGCCGCCAGGAGTGGATTGAGCTTAAGGATCTAGCCGAGGCTCATCTCAACCCTTGGACCACCGCCGTGCTTCGCCCCTGCAAAGGACTGGAGGTGGATGAGGAGTTTCTTGATCCAGCTACGCTGCAGAGCTGATCTCTGCGGTTGTTATGGCGTATTAAAAAAGCCCGGGAGGAACCCGGGCTTTTTTGTCTGAACTGTGCTGTGTCAGGCTCTGTGTTCGCCCATCTTCTCCAGCACCAGCACCAGGACAAAACCGATTACGGCACAGGCCAGGGCCATCAGCAGTTGGTTGGATTCCCCGGTGATCTGTTCAAACTGGCTGGGCAGCAGATTCTCCTGCAGCAGCGGCACCTGATCACCCTTGGAGTTGGTGCGCCAGGTGAGGGTCTGCTTCCAGGGCCAGATCTTGCCCAGGGTGCCGATCAGCAGGCCGGTGAGAAACGCCAGTGTCTGGGTATGGAACTTGCGCAGCAGGAAGGAGAGCACATGGGAGAAGCTCAGGATCCCCAAGACGGTGCCGCTCAGGAAGATGGCGATGATCACCAGGTCGCGTTCGTTCACCGCGCCCAGTACCGGGCCGTAGAGTCCAAGCAACAGCAGGATAAAGCTGCCGGAGATACCAGGCAGGATCATGGCGCAGATGGCAATCATGCCACCGAGCAGGATGTTTACCGGCGTGGGGTCCAGGGCCAGTGGGCTAGCCACGGAGATAAACCAGGCCAGGCCAATGCCCACCGCCAGGGAGATCACCTGGGTGGGGCCCCAGCGGCCGATCTGCTTGCCGATATGGAGAATCGACACCAGAATCAGTCCAAAGAAGAAGCTCCAGATGGCGATGGGGTGGTCGGTGAGCAGATAGGAGATCACCTTGGCCAGGCTGGCAATGGAGAGGCCTATGCCCGCCATCAGGGTGATCAGAAAGGGGGCATTGACGTGAGTCCAGGCCGCCTTGAAGCCGTCACGGCGAATCATCCCGATCAGCTTGGGGTTGATGCGGCGAATGCTCTCCAGCAGCAGATCATAGATGCCGGTGATAAAGGCGATGGTGCCGCCGGAGACGCCAGGCACCACATCGGCGGCGCCCATGGCCATCCCTTTCAGGAAGGTTTTGAAGTTCAATCTCATTAAGAACGCTGTATCTGATTGAGTTTGTCGGCATTATAGGGCGAGTATGTGGAAAAGTCGTGTATCGGGAGAGCAAAGAGGCCCATGAGTTTCGAAAGATTGATCGACAGGCGTCGAAGCGACAGCCTCAAGTGGCAAAAGTATCAGGATGCGGATGTGCTGCCCCTGTGGGTGGCGGACATGGACTTCGCCATTCCCAGTGAGGTGACCCAGGCGCTGAAGCAGAGACTGGAGCACGACATCTTCGGCTATGGGGTGCTGTCCCAGAGCACCAAGCAGACCCTGTGTCGCTGGCTGGATGAGCGCTGGCAGGTGGCGGCGACCCCGTCCCAGCTGGTGACCCTGCCTGCGGTGGTGCCTGGTCTCAACTTTGCCATCGAAGCGATGGAATGCTCCGATATCGGCTTCTTCTCTCCCATCTATCCCCCCATCCGTCAGGTGGCCCAGAACCTGGGGATCACCGGGCGGGCCTTCGAGATGGCGGTGGATGGGGGGCGTTACCAGATGCCTCTGGATCAGATTGAGCAGGCGGCTAAGGAGGGGATGCAGGCTCTGATCCTGTGTAACCCCCATAACCCGGGCGGCACCATTTGGCGTCGGTCTGAGCTGAAGGCGCTGCTGGCGCTTGCCCGACGTCACCGGCTGTTGCTGGTGAGCGACGAGATCCATGGCGACCTGATTCTGCCCGGTCACCGCCACCACTCTCTGTCTGAGCTGGCCTCCGAAGAGGACGCGGTGATCACCCTGATCTCCGCCGGCAAGAGCTTTAACCTGGCGGGGCTGCCCATCGCGTTTGCCCTGGTGAAGCAGGGTGAGCTTCGCCGTCGTCTCAAGGGTACCCTGGCCGGCCGGTGTGCCACCCACAACGTATTGGCGGCCGTGGCCATGGAAGCGGCGTTTGATCGCTGCGCCCCCTGGCTGGAGGAGCTGACCACCTATCTGGGAGAGAACTGGGCGCGCATCGAGTCCCGTCTGGCCAACATCGAGGGGGTCAGCCTGATGCGCCCGGAAGCCACCTACCTGGCCTGGATCGATTGCCGGGGTCTGGGATGGGAGGAGGAGCCGTCCAAGGTGTTTACCCAGTTTGGGGTGGGGTTGTCCTGTGGCAGCGAGTTTGGGGCGCCGGGGTTTGTCAGGCTTAACTTTGCCTGTCCGGCGCAGACCCTGGAGCAGGCCCTGGACCGTATGGTCAGGGCCTTGTCAGAGCATAAGGCTCACGCCTGAGGAGTGCGGTGACCTATCACTTCACGGATGTCATAGGGGTGCAGCTTGATGGTCAGCGGCCCCTGCTTGAATGACACCGTGGGGTTGGCCAGAGGTTCGTCATCCGCTTTGGAGTCACTGGTTTTCACCTCGATGTCCAGGGTTCGGTCGGCGATCACTGGCCACTTGGCGGTGATGACGGGCAGCTTGCGTACCTCAGTCAGCATCTGTTCCGCGGTCTGAGCGCCGCAGGGCAGTACAAACTCGATGTGTTCCCAGCCATCCGGACGTTTGCGCCCATCGGGGAAGGGCAGTTCGATCACCTCCACATCCCACTCGCCCACCTTCAGGGGTTCGTTCAGCTCAATCAGGTAGATGGGTCTGCCGTTGATCACCTTATCGGAGATCACCTTGCCACGCTTGCGCAGGTGGTTCAGCAGATGGTCTGCGTCCGACTTTTCGGTCACCCTCAAGGCGATATGGTCCACCTCCAGGGCTGCCTTAACCAGCCCAAGGCGGTTGGCGAACATGGTGATGTTGTGGCCAAACTCGGGAAGTTTGGCTAGCAGTTGTTCAATATTCATCGATGGCCGCCTGCTCTATGGTGTTGCCGTCCAAGTCCATGACAGTGAGAAGTGTACCATCAAAATGGCCCAGGCTCGGCGCAAAGCCCCCTTTGGGAAGGGTAATGGAGCCAGGGTTGAACATCAGCCGTTCATTCTGCCAGCGGGCCATGGGAATATGGGTGTGGCCGAAGCAGATGATGTCTCCCTGAGCCAGAGGCGGCAGCTTGCTGTCGTTCCACAGGTGGCCGTGGGTAATGAAGGCACGCTTGTTGCCCAGCAGCATATTGGAGTAGTCCGCCAACAGCGGGAAGCTGCACAACATCTGGTCCACTTCGCTGTCGCAGTTGCCCCGAACCGCCAGGATCCGCTCCGCATGCTGGTTCAGCAGGTCGGCGACCTTGGGAGGGTTGTAGCCTTCTGGCACCGGGTTTCTTGGGCCATGGTTGAGGATGTCACCCAGCAGCACCAGGTGTTGGCAATTCAGTTTGTCCGCCCATTCTAGGGCCTTCTCAAGGGCCGGCAGGCAACCGTGAATGTCAGAGATAAACAGCATCAGTGAAACTTCATTCTTGGTAGGGTTCATCGAGTGTAACTGCCCCCTGTTCACATGACCAGTCAAGAGCGGCTTAAGGGTTTCAGGCTGTGAACTCTTCGAACAATTTCGCTCAAAACTGCGGATTTTCTGCGTTTTCATTCCTCATAAGCTAGGGTAACGTCAAAGAACAACCCGAAGAAAGATGGTCGAGGAGGGAGCCTATGAGCAGTACCGAGAAGCACCCATTGGATGCGGGACCACTGGAGGGTCGCGCCCAGGTGGACCAGGAGGTGACCAGTGGCGCCGTGGCCGATATGTGGCTCTGTCTGCTGACCAACCTGGAGCAGCATGAGGTGAATGCCCTGGGGGAGTGCAACATGGCCCTGGCCTTTGACTTGGAACTGGCGGTTCGGGTGGCCGAGCGCGAGTGTCAGCCGGTGGCCTCGGTGATGGGGGAGGTGCTGGCGTTCTACAACGACAAGCTGGCACTCTCTCTGGACTGTGATGAGTTGGCCCCCAGGTTGGCAGTCAGTGCCAGTCGGCAACGGCGAGGTGGCTCTCAGTTGCATTGATGCCTGGATCACCCCTTGAGCGCGCGCCACTGGCCATAATCCAGTGGCGGCGCTACGCTGTGATCCCCTGGCTTGCGCGGTGCACTGATGTTACGCAGATTTCTGATTACTCTCCTGTTTTGTCCACTGGCGCTGGCGGCTTATACCCTGCCTCCCCTAGCCGGTGAAGACCAGTTCGGTCAGCCTTGTGCACTGAGCGGTGACACCCGCCTGCTGCTGTTTTCCCATGACAAAGCGGGTTCCCACCTGGCCATGGAGGTCATTGAGCGTCTGTGGCCCGAAGGGGATGCCCCCATGCAACTGGTGGTGGACACCCGGGATGTGCCGGGCTGGGTGATGAGCTGGTTTATGCTTCCCAAACTGCGCAGACACAACACGCCATTGTGCCTGGATGAACTGGGGGTGATGACCCAGGCGCTGTCGCCGCAAGAGGGGCAGGTGCTGCTTATCGGCCTCGACAACCTGAGCATCGAGGAGCAGGCAGGCTTTACGGAAGTCGACGCCCTGACCGGGGCTCTGGAGCAGATCCCCCGCCCCTGACAGGGTATAGTGTAAGTTACGGATTATTCTCCAACGGAAGGATACTGATGCGTTTCGCTGTCTGTGTGCTGTTGCTGAGCCTGTGGGGGAGTCACGTCATGGCAAAAGAGCTGGTGGCCGCCGCTGAGCGGGTACACCTCGGCCCTGGGGCCACAGACTTTGTGGCCAGGGTGGATACCGGCGCCGCCATCTCCTCCCTCCACGCCACAGAGATTCACCTGCTGCAAAGCGGTAACAGCCAACAGGTACGTTTCTCTACTGAGAACCGTCTCGGTGAGAAGCTGACCCTGACGCTGCCTGTGGTGGACACCATGAGGGTGCGTTCAGCCCAGGGCAGTGAAAGGCGTTATGTGGTGCTGTTGCCGGTGAGCTTTCGCGGCACTCAGAGAACCATCAAGGTCAACCTCAAGGACCGAGGCCACATGACCTATCGCCTGCTGCTGGGCCGCAACTGGCTCAGTGGCCACTATCTGGTGGATGTCGATCGGCCCACCTCCCCGGAGTAACCCTTGTCTTATCTGATTTTCGTCACCCTGCTGTGGGCCTTTTCCTTTAGCCTGATTGGCCAGTTTCTCGCAGGCCAGGTGGATCCCTGGTTTTCCGTGTGGTTCCGGGTGTTGCTGGCGTTGTTGGTGATGCTGCCCTGGCTGAAGTTGCGCCACCTTAAGCCTGCATTAACCGCTAAGCTGCTGGCCATCGGTGCCTGTCAGTTGGGGGCCATGTACGGGTTTTACTACCACGCCTTCGAATACCTCTCTGTGGCCGAAGTGCTGCTGTTTACCGTACTCACCCCGGTGTACGTCACTCTGTGGTACGACTGGCTCAGTGGGCGTTTCTCTCCCTGGTATCTGTTGACGGCGGTGCTGGCGGTGGCGGGCGCGGTGGTGATCAAGTACACCGGCGTCGAGGGCGACTTCCTGCTGGGCTTTATGATTGTGCAGGGGGCCAACCTCTGCTTTGCCATCGGTCAGGCCAGCTACAAATGGCTGATGGAGAGAGAGTCCCAGGCTCTGCCCCAGCACCAGGTGTTTGCCCTGTTCTATCTGGGGGCTTTTATGGTGGCCACCCCGGCCCTGCTGATCTTCGGCAACGCCGACAAGCTGCCGGTTACCCAGGTTCAGTGGGGGGTGCTCATCTGGTTGGGGGCGGTGGCTTCTGGTGCCGGATACTTCCTGTGGAACAAGGGCGCAACCAGGGTCGACGCCGGCGCCCTGGCGGCCATGAACAACCTGCTGGTGCCTGCCGGGCTCTTGGTTAATCTGCTTATCTGGGAGCAGAGTCCGGACTGGCCCAGGTTGCTGGCTGGCGGTGCGGTGATTCTGTTCTCCCTGTGGTTCAACGAGTCCTGGGTGAAGCCCAGAGTGGAGGCCTCTTCAACAGGGGCATAAACGGGTAACCCTCAACTTAGCTCGTTATGTAATCAGTTGATTTTTCTTTGGTTAAAAACCTGATTTGCCTCGGGTTACTTTCCCTATGATTTTGCATAGAGTAACTGCTCTGATGTTAGGGAGCGCACTTCATGCCGCAGAGTTTTCACTATCCGCAGAGCCCGGCCAATGTCCCTGATGGGCTGACCGAGGCCAACGCCAAATACAGGGTGCAGGCCTGGCTGGCGATGACCGGCTTATTGGCTTTTATCCTGGTCTACTTCGCCATGGCGTTCTGCTTTGGATACATCGCCTATGGCAACGCCGTTTCATTCTTGTCGGGCGGCGGCCTTTTTGCTGTCCTGATCTCCGCCATGGCGGCATTGATCACCCTGTTCATGGTCAAATCGCTGTTTACCGTCCGGCGTTCCGGTTGCGTTGGCGGCGAGGAGGTGACCGCAGAGGATGAGCCGGTGCTGTTCAAGTTTCTGCATACCCTGGCGGATGAGATTGGGGCACCGCGGCCCCACAGGGTGTTCATCACCCCGGACGTGAATGCTGCCGTATTCTACGACCTGTCGTTGGTAAACCTTATCTTCCCCACCAAGAAGAACCTGGTGATTGGCCTGGGACTGGTGAATGTGCTGAACCTGGGCGAACTGAAGGCGGTACTGGCCCACGAGTTTGGCCACTTTGCCCAGGGCTCCATGGCGGTCGGCCGTTGGGTGTATGTGGCCCAGCAGGTGATCTCCCACATGGTGGCGGTGCGGGATTGGTTGGATAAGGTGGTGAGATTCATCTCCAGGGTGGATCTTCGGGTTGCCTGGATCGGCTGGATTCTCTCTCTGGTTATCTGGTCCATTCGCTCTCTGATGGACACCTTATTCCGGGTGGTGATCCTCGCCGAGAGGGCGCTGAGCCGGGAGATGGAGTTCAATGCGGATCTGGTGGCGGTGTCGGTGACCGGCAGTGATGCCCTGGTGAACGCCCTGTATAAGCTGCAGGCGGCCGATGAGGCCTGGCAGGAGACGGTGGATCTGGTGTCCAGTCAGGCGCGCAGTGGCAAACGCATCGATGATCTCTTTGACCTGCAGAGTCAGGCGGTTGAAGCCATAGGCCGGGTCCTGAATAACGACGCCTACGGCAGAGTGCCTTTGCCGAAGCAGGAGGATGCCAGCCAGCACCGGGTCTTCTCACACGAGGTGGCGCTGCCGCCGCAGATGTGGTCCACACACCCGGCCAACCGCGATCGCGAGGACAACGCCAAGTCTCAGTACATTGCGGCCCAGATCGACGCTCGCTCTGCCTGGACCGTGTTTGCCGATGCCGAAGCCTTGCGTGAACGCATCAGTGATGGTCTCTATGTGGCGGACAAGGTTGGTGAGATGGAGGAGGTGGTTGCCGAACAGGTGTTGGCTCAGCGTTATGACCGCCCCTCATTTTCGCCCGAATACCGCGGCACCTACCTGGCACGCACGCCATTCAGAAGTTTCTCCAGCCTGGATGAATTGCTTCAGAGCGGCTCACTGACCCAAATGGACAACCAGGCGTTTGGCCAACTCTACACCGATGCCATTGCCCAGCAACTCGAGCGCGCCCGAAAGCTGGATGTCGAGCGCCATACCCTGCAGGCTCTGGCATCGGGCAACCTGGAGCCCTCGGGTGGCATCATTCGTCATCGAGGTAAAGAGATAAGCAGCGACGCGATCCCCAAGGTGATGATGCAGATTGCCAAGGAGCGCAATGAGGTGGAGGCCTCCCTCAAACGTCACGATGCCAACTGTCGCCAGGCACACCTGTTGGCGGCGCAGCAGCTGGACCCCGCCTGGCATGACTACCTGAAGAGCCTCTGTCATCTGCTGCATTGCACGGATCATTTGAGGGCCGCTGCCCACAACGAGTTGGCGCTGCTGGCCAATACCTGGCAGGTGATCACCGCCGATGGCCAGATTGGTTACTTCGAGAAGCGGCGTGTCCTCAAGGTGTGCGAGAAGGTTCAGGGGAAGATGCGAGAGATCTCCCGGGCGGCACTGGCCATCGAGCTGCCGCCGGGCATCGCAGAGGGGGTTGGCGTTACCGATTGGGAATCCCAGTTTCCCAGCTTTACCCTGAGCGATGTGGACAAGCACAACTGGCCGGACTGGTGCCAGAGCGCCTCGGAAGCCATTGAGGCCTATCAGCAGGCCATGGGACTGATCTACTCTGCTTCCATCGATGGCTTGCTCGAGGCGGAAGCGCTGGTGAAACAGCACTACATCAATGGCACCCAACTGCCCAAGGCGCCCATGCCAGGCACCTGCCCGGAGAGTTACCCCGTTCTGCTGCCAGGCGACGAGCATGTGCTGCAGCGCAAGTTGGACCTGTGGAACCGTTTCCAGTTGGCCCATGGAATTGGCCCCACTTTGATGCGGCTGGCGGTTTCCCTGACAGTGGTGGGAGGCACCATCTGGTGGGGATTGTTGGGCAGTAACCTTTAACCATGGTCATTGAGCGGCGCTGATGGTTGCCTATCTCCCCCAAAGGTGGCGCGCCACTGAGAGGGGGAGACGTCAAAGGTGGCCTTGAAGTGCTTTCTATAGACACTTTCAGAGCCGAAACCGGACAGTTCCGCCACTTGAGCGATGGAACGCTCATCCTTCTCCAGATACTGCTGGCTCAGTTTCAGTCGTTGAGCCAGCAGCCACTCTCCAAATGTAAAAGAGCTAAACAAGACACCCATCTTAGAGCTAAACAATACACCCATCTTTAAGGCTCTTTAAAACAAACGCTTAGCCAGGCTGGCTTGTTCATTGACCGTTTTTCCCTGTATACCTATTGAGATGAGCTGGCAGGATTACCTGCGCCTAATGTGCCGCCAATAACCGTGGAGAGCCCATGAAAGTTTCTGGACAGTTTGATGTGACACTCGACCCCATGGACAGCTATGCCGAGGGTACGGCCGGAGCGGTGCTCGGGCGCATGTCCATCGACAAGGTGTTTCATGGCGAGCTGTCGGCGGTCAGCCGGGGTGAGATGCTCAGCGTGATGACCCCGGTGAAGGGCTCGGCCGGTTACGTGGCCATCGAACAGGTGGTGGGATCGCTCTCCGATAAGCACGGCAGCTTTGTGTTGCAGCACTTTGGGGTGATGGCCGATGGCAGTGACCGTCTGATTCTGGAGGTGGTGCCCAACTCGGCCACCGGTGAATTGGCGGGGTTGTCAGGAAAGATGGCCATCCGCATCGATGAGGGGCAACACTTCTACGACTTTGAGTTTGTGTTGCCCTAGATATCCGATCTTAACTTATCGCCCTTCAAAAGATGGGTGTCTCGATAGTGTTTGCGCGCTATGTAGGGGCTAAAGGGGGTGAGCTTTTTATGTGAAGCCTCAGCAAGAGACGATAAGTTAGAGATAAAAGAAGAGCTCTCCGAGGAGAGCCTAACTTAAAATTGACTAGCAGCGAACGATAAAATTGGTCTCTGTGCATTTAGTCTCGTGATGTGCAGTTGAGCAAGAATATGCGGTTTTAACCTCTAGACACACACCACCACCTCCAATGATACCGGCGCCAGTGCCGCTGCTACTGTCACTACCGTCGCCACCACCGGCTGAACCAGAACCCATTTCATTTGTGGCAGCCAGAGAATCGATAAAATCCTGTAAGCAGCCCGAGATGAGAGTATTTGTCAGGTTTACAGTACCTCCGGTGAACAGAAGGTTTACCTGGATTCCGTCAATAAAGGAAACGCCTTCAAGCAAGTCGTAGGATACTCTCAGTTGGGATGGGGAGGTTGTGCTAACTGTACCGCCATAACGTGCTTCAAATACAAGAACATTATCCATACTGTTGCCATATACCTGGCTGACGTAGGTGCGCTCATTGTTGTGTTCGAGACTAATTTGAATCCCGACACCATCTTTTTGGATGGTCACTCCACCGCCAATAAAATTTGTGTCTGTGAAATAGTCTTTCCAACTGCTGTTACCCAGTTGATCTTGCAGAGCACGCGTAAAACCTTGGTGAATCTGAGATTGACTTCTCTGGTCTTTGAAGTAGCTCACGGGGTGGTTATCACAGCCGCCTGCATCAGTAGATGTGGCTGAGTATGGCTTTCTCAGAATGGATGACGTATTGAGTTTGTTGTATGAAAGAGAGTCAACAGCCTCTCTAAAGTCAGAGTCAAGGGAGTAAAAATCCTCCAATAATGCTTGCTCTTTCGATGACACATTGGCATTGGAGATGTCAACCTTGATGTCTGTAGAGTCGCCAGAGGTTCTCACATGAAATTTGTAAGCTGTGCGAGTGATGGGGTTGGCAACGATGATTGGTTTTTGGGTGGAGTCACAAACAAGGCTCGCACTACCAAACTCCATGGGAGAGCTGGGGTCTCCTTCCCAGCGACACTGGGGTGGGGGTGGGTATTTCTTTGCAATCTCTAGTGCTTTCGAGTAATCGCAGGTATCACAAGAATAGACCTCTATAGTGCTAGCCATAGAGGCAAAAGAAATTAGCAATGTTAATAGTAGAGTTCTCATATAAAAAAGTCCCTATTGCATGAAATTGTCTGCTTCCTTTCAGACTGAGAATCGAATTCGAGATTACTTAGGGCTTCTAAGAGCGTCAAGGAATGGGGCGTTCGCGTTTGTAATTTTGCATTGTGACCGAACTGTCGCATTGCTGTTTGTGGTTGTTTTTTTAAGCCACTTATCGCCGTAGCTATCTTTACGCGTAACGTGCGTTTGTTTAGCCAGGTATCGTTTTCGGCGAGGGTTGGATTTATGCACGGCCCGATGTTGAGTTCATCTTTGGTTATGGTTTAGGGCCTTACCAATCTCCTTTGTGCCTTTCGCTGAGTCGTGACCCTAAAAAATCTTTGGGCAGCAAAAAGGGGCCATTCGGCCCCTTTGTCATTTCACAACTCAGTCTGCTTACCAGATGCGCAGGGCTAGGCCCTTCAGGTAGAAGCCTTCGGGGAAGCCGCTGCCGATGGGGTGATCGGGAGACTGGCTGAGGCGCTCCAGGATCTGGGCGTCACGGCCGGCATCAACGGCGGCGTCGGCCACGATCTTCTGGAACAGGCTGGCGTCCATCAGGCCGGAGCAGGAGTAAGTCAGCAGAGTGCCGCCTGGCTTGAGGATCTGCATCGCCACCATGTTGATGTCTTTGTAGCCGCGGCAAGCGCCAGGCAGTTGTGCCTTGTTGTCGGCAAACTTGGGCGGGTCCAGGATGATCACATCGAAGGTGCGCCCCTGCTCGCGGTATTCCCGCAGCAGCTTGAACACATCCGCTTCCACGAACTCGGCGCGGCTCAGATCCAGGTTGTTGATCTCGGCGTTCTGCTTGGCCAGGGCCAGCGCCGGGGCGGAAACGTCGGCGTTCACCACCTTGGCGGCACCGGCTTTCAGGGCGTAGGTGCCAAAGCCACCGGTGTAGCTGAAGCAGTTCAGTACTTCCTGGTCCTTGGCGTAGCGGCTGGAGGCCAGGCGGTTGTCGCGCTGATCCAGGTAGTAGCCGGTTTTGTGGCCGGTGATTACGTTCACCAGCAGCTTCAGGCCGTTCTCTTCGATGGTCATTGGCTGTTCTGGCAGTTCGCCCTTGAGCAGGCCTGAGGTGGGCTTGAGGCCCTCCTTCTTACGCACGTCCACATCGGAGCGTTCGTAGATGGCGCACTGGGGATAGAGCTCGGACAGTACCTCGACCAGGGTGTCACGCCAGGCATCGGCGCCGGCGGAGAGCAACTGGCACACCAGGACGTCGTTGAATCGGTCGATGGTGATGCCGGGCAGGCCATCGGACTCGGCGGCCACCAGGCGGTAGCCTGTGTAGGAACCGGCATTGGGCAGGGCATCACGGCCCGCCTGGGCACGCTGAATGCGGCGACGCAGCAGGTCGGCGTCAACGGCTTCATCCTGGTTGAAGGTCCATACCCGAACCCGGATCTGGGACTGGGGAGAGTAGGCGCCGCGGCCCAACCAGCGACCGTCGTGGGCGAAGACCTCTACGGTGTCACCCAGACCGGGCTTTCCGTCGACTCTCTTAATCCCCTTGGAGAACACCCAGGGGTGGCGGCGTAGCAGGGATTTTTCCCGGCCTTTTACCAGAACAACGCTGTTTTGCATCACTTTGTCCAACTATTCGCAATTGGCGCGGATTGTAGGAGCTTGGGGCCGTTACGGCAAGGCCGAAGGTTGGGAAACCTTCGGCCTTGATGGGTAAGTCCTGTTTCTCTCAGGCGTAACCTGAGAGTGCGGGGCCTATGTTAGCCCAGGCAGGGGGTATCGGTGCAGTGGTGCACCTCGACGGTTACGTGGGCCAGTTGAGGCACATCGGCCAGCAGATCCTTGTAGTAGGTGGGATCCTTGGGGTGGTGAGTTACCAGGCTGACAATGGCGGCGCTGTGGTGGCCAGAGAGGCGCCACAGGTGCAGATCGGCAACCCGGTTATCGCAGTCGGCTTCGATGCGCGTCTTTACCTGCTCAGCCAGTTGGTCGTTAGGGCAGCGGTCCAGCAGGGTGGGGTAGGTATCCTTGATCAGGCCCCAGCCCCAGCGGGTGATGATCACTGCACCGACGACTCCCATGATGGGGTCCAGGCCGGGCATGTCGAAGTAACGTGCGGCCAGCAGGGCGAAGATGGCGGTGAGCGAGGTCAGGGCGTCGGCAATCACATGCAGGTAGGCCGCATAGAGGTTGTGATCGTGGCTATGACCGTGGGAGTGGCCGTGATGATGACCATGGGAGTGGTCATGGTCATGATGATGACCGTGGCTGTGCCCATGGCTGTGGCCGTGGTGATGGTGATGATCGTCCCCCTGATGCAGCAGGTAAGCGCATACTACGTTGATAACCAGGCCGACTACGGCGACCACCAGGGCGTTGTTGTAATCGATGGCCACAGGCTCAATCAGGCGCCAGATGGACTCGATGGCCATCAGCATCGCCACCAGTACCAGGGCTACGGCACTGGTGAAACCGGCCAGGATGTTCACCTTGCCGGAGCCGAAGCTGTATCTCGGGTCTTTGGCGGCCTTGCGGGCAAAGCTATAGGCAAACAGGGTCAGACCGAAGGCGGCGACGTGGGTGGCCATATGCCAACCGTCGGCCAGCAGGGCCATGGAGCCGGTGACGTAGCCGGTGACAATCTCTATCACCATCATGGCGGCGGTGATCAGTACCGCGTACAGAGTACGGCGTTCGTTCTTTTTCTGCTCAAGGGCGAAGCTGTGCTGGTGTTGCCAGCGCTCCAGAGAGTGACTGTGCATGGTAGTAAGAATCAGTATTGTTATGGTTTCGCAATTTTAGAAGTTATCCAACGGAAAAAACATGCGCTCAATCATGTTATTAACCTTGTAATTTTTACGGGATCTCATCAGAAGCTCTCCGTAGCGCTTTACAGCGGAGGATGCTTGGGGACAATAAGGGCCTCTGCCGGTAGGGAATGACAACTGAGTGACCGACATCAATTTTGACACCCGGGCATCCAAATTTGCCCGAAACATCTATAACAGCAGCAAAGGACGCATCCGAGAAGCGGTGCTGATGCGCGAGCTGACCGAATTCATGCTGCCTGGCTTTCCCCAGGGAACCCCGGTGCTCGATGCCGGCGGTGGCCAGGGGCAGATAGCCCTGAAGCTGGCGGCGTTGGGCCACCCTATTACCCTGTGTGACCTCTCCACTGACATGTTGGAATTGGCCCGTGAGAGTGCCCAAACTCAGGGGCTGGCCGAGCAACTTGAGCTGATCCATACGCCCATTCAGAACCTGGGCGAGCACCTGACGTCGCAGGTACCCATCATTTTGTGTCATGCGGTGATGGAGTGGCTGGCCGAACCCAAGGAGACTCTGCTGAGGCTGGTGGAGCACCTGGCCCCCGGAGGCTGCCTGTCGCTGATGTTCTTCAATTACCGGGGCATGGAGATCCACAACCTGATCTCAGGTAACTTCGATAATCTGGGCCACACCATGGTCCATGGTAAGAAGAAGGTGAAGCTGGCCCCCAAGCATGGCTTTGACAATCAGCAGGTGATCGGCTGGCTGGAACAGGCGGGCCTGGTGCTCGAACGTCAGGTGGGGGTTCGGGTTATCCATGACTACCTGAGGGATAAATCGATGCAAGAGGGCAAATATGAGCAGTTGCTGGCCCTGGAGCTGGAGTACGCTGCGTTGCCTGTTTACCGGGATATGGGGCGTTACACCCACCTAATCCTGAGGCGCCCCGGATGAGGGCTGGATCGGAACTTCTTTCTTCTTTTTTGACAAAAGAGGGCTGAGAGTGCAATTTGTATCGCTAAATGTGAACAGTTCTCATCGGAGTGGGTGGTGAAAGAGAGACTACAGGCACTGGACCTGAGAGCCCTGCAGCCCAAGTGGCTAATGGCAGGCGCCCTGAGCATCGCAGTGTACGCCATGCTCCCCAGTTCCCAACCCAATCGAATACATTTCCCTGAGTTGGTGTCGACCCCGGCACCAGAGCTGACCAGCCCCGCCAAGTTCGAGATCCCGGAAACCCTGAGCTATGTGGTGGCCAGCGGTGACAACCTCAGCGGCATCTTTTCCCTGATTGGCGTCAGCCAGCAGCAGATGGTGCAGGTGCTGGAAGCGGACTACTCGGTTCTGGCCCTGGACACCTTGCGCCCCGGCCACAGGTTGAACTTCTGGCTGGATGAGGCGGACAACAGCCTGCAAAAACTTGAGCTGGTGTTGAGCCCCGCCCACAAGGTGCGTTTTACCCTGGTGGCCCCCGGCAGTTTCGAGGTGGACGATATCCTTATCGAGGGGCAGTGGAGGTCCAAAGCCTTTGAAGGTGAGGTGCACGGCAGTTTTGCCCGGGTCGCCACCCAGGCAGGCCTCAGCGCCAATGACGTGGCCAATATCGAAAACCTGTTTGAGGATAAGGTCAACTTCCGTCGTGACCTGAGAGCCGGCGATCGTTTCGGTGTGGTGCGCAGCTCCCAGTTTGTGGATGACCAAGCCACGGGCGAACACGAAGTACTGGCGGTCAGTTTTGTGATGCGCGGGCGCGAAGTGAGCGCCTTCCGCCACAGTGACGGTCAGTTCTACGATCAGGATGGCAACAGCCTGCAGCGTGCCTTTTTGGCCAAACCCTTCAATGGCAGGTATCGCATCAGCGACCACTTTAACCCCAGACGCAAACACCCGGTCACGGGTCGGGTGAAACCCCACAACGGCACAGACTGGGCTCTGCCCAGCGGTACGCCACTGCTGGCGGCCGGTGACGGGGTAGTGACCCGTGTGGAGAATCACCCCTATGCGGGCCGCTATGTGGTGATCGACCATGGTGGCCGTTACCGCACCCGCTACCTGCACATGTCGAAGATTAAGGTACGCAAAGGCCAGCGGGTCAGCCGAGGTCAGCGTATCGGCCTCTCCGGCGCCACCGGAAGGGTGACCGGTGCGCACCTGCACTACGAGTTCCACATCAATGGCCGCCCGGTGAATGCCCTGAAGGCCGATATCCCCATGGCATCCTCTGTGCCAAAGAAACATCGCCAGGCGTTCTTTGCCAAGTCCCACGAATACCGCACCATGATGGGCATCGAAGGTTGACGCCTCGTCACCGGCCTGGGCATCCAGGCCGGTGACTTTTCCCCGCGGACGCTTCACTTGCTCTCTTCCGGAATAACCTGATTTTTATTGCCTTATCTCAATGGGTTTATCCCAGTTGCTGGCGTATTCTTTAATCAGGTCCCAGGGAAAAGGAGAGGCGAGATGACCAGGCAACTCAAGGTGGTGGTGACCGGCGGCCCCGGCGGAGGCAAGACCACGGCGCTGGATCTGTTTCGTCGGGAACTCAGTCATCAAATCGCCATCGTGCCGGAAGCGGCCACCCTGCTTTTCTCCAGCGGTGTCAGCCGAAGCAATGAGCCACCGGTGCTTAAAGAGATTCAGAAAACCATCTTTGCCCTGCAGAAGAACTTGGAGGCGATTCAGCAGCGGGCGCACCCGGACAGGTTATTGGTGTGCGATCGGGGCAGCCTTGATGGCCTGGCCTACTGGCCAGAGGAGGAAAGCGAGTTCTTTCAGGCCGTAGGTTCCTCCCTGGAGCAGGAGTTTGGCCAATACGATGCGGTGATCTTCTTCGAGTCTGCGGCCACCACCGGGCAGGATATCAGCAGCAACAACCCCACCCGTAATGAGTCCACCGAGCAGGCCGCCGCGCTGGACAATCGGCTTCAGGCCGTCTGGTCAAAACACCCCAATTATCACTTCGTCCCCAACTCCGAATCCTTCCTGAGGAAGATCCTGTTCGGCATCATGACCATCGAAAATGTGATCAATCAGCACCACAGGCGCGATAGCGATCAGAGCCGATAAACGGTTTTTCCCTCAGAGTAGGGCAGTTTGAACGATGGGGGTTACACCGCCTGGTGCATGGCCGCCATGGTGGTGCGGTAGCTGGTGCGGTTCTCGTCGCTGGGGGGCTGGCTGATGTCCAGGGTGACAGTGAACTCGCCCTCATCGAACAGCATCTCGCAGGGGTAACCCTGGTTTTTCAGCAGCCGAAGCATGGGGTGGTTCTCGCTGTGTACCAGGGCGATCACCTGTTCGACGCCCCAGGCTTTGCCCGCCTGGAACAGGTCGGCCACCAGGGAGTTGCCGACGCCCTGATGCTGGTAGTGGTCGACCACCAGGCAGGAGAGCTCAGCGACTTTGGAGTGCTCTGTGGCCCGGATCAGCCTGCCAGCTGCGACGATGTTCTGGTTGGGCCCCTTGGTGACCACAAAGGCCAGGGTGGTGGCAAAGTCGACCGTGGTGTAGCGGGTCAGGGATTCCAGACTGGGGGCCTCGATCACCCGGAAGAAACGCATATACAGAGTTCGTTGGGACAGGGTGGGGAAGATGTCCAGAATCTCGTATTTGTCGTCAGGGCGTATGGCTCGGATAGCAACTTCGACTCCTTTATGGGTGTGCACCCGCTTGTAGTAGCGGCTGGCATCGTCGGCAGTCAGTATCTCGTCTGTCACCATAGGGTTGGCATTCCTACATCAGCTGGCGGAAGAGGGCTGGGCTCGTCAAAGGGTCAGACCTTTGTCGAAATTGCGCACAGTTTACCAGTTTTGTTCTGGATAAGAATAGGGCAGATTTCAGACAGAAGGGAGTGCTGTAAGGAAATATGAACGCGCCTCGCAAAAGTGCGAGGCGCGTGATATGACGCGAGCTGGATTCAGCCGCTCAAATTGTTGATCAGGTTCGCAGGTTGGCCAGCTTACCCTTCAGGTCATCGGCGGTGTGAGTCAGAGAGTTACAGCCCTGACGGGATTCGTTGGCGGCCACTTCCACCTCGTGAGACTGGTTGCGCACCTGGGTCAGGCTGGCGGCAATCTCGTTGGCTACCGCGGTCTGCTGCTCAGCAGCGGTGGCGATCTGAGCACTCATGCTGTTTACCCGCTCCGAGTGCTGGGTGATCCTGTCCAGATCGTCGCCCGCCTGGCTCACCAGCTCACGGCCCTCTTCGGCCCGCTCAACGGTGTTGGTCATCACCTGTTCCAAGGCCTGAGTGCCGGTCTGCAGCTCCTCAATCATGGTCTGGATCTCTACGGTGGCTTCCTGAGTGCGGCCGGCCAGGTTGCGTACCTCGTCCGCCACCACGGCGAAGCCACGGCCCTGCTCACCGGCTCGGGCCGCTTCGATGGCGGCGTTCAGTGCCAGCAGGTTGGTCTGTTCGCTGATGGCGTTGATGGTGGTGATCACCTCGTCAATCTTGGCGGCATTGGTGTGCACCTGGTTCACCGCAGCAGAGGCGTTGTGAACGTCGGACACCAGGGATTCGATGGCGGTGATGGTCTGTTGCAGGTTCTGGTGACCGTGCTGGGACTGCTCGTTGGCCTGACGGGTCTCATCGGCGGTGCTCTCGGCGTGGCTGGCCACCTCCTTCACCGTGGCACTCATCTCCTCCATGGCGGAAGCCAGAGTGTCCAGGTGCTCCCGCTGACCTACCGCCATCTGGCTGGAGGTCTCCATCTGGCTCAGTACCTGATGAGAAGACTGGTTGATGGAGTCGGAGATCACCCGCAGGCTCAGGACTACGTTGCGGCGGGTGTCGATTAGGGCGTCAATAGAGTTGGCCAGCGGACGGAAATCATCCCGGCCGGGGACGAAGTTCAGACGTACGGTCAGATCGTTGGCACAGGCCTTGGCCATCACCTCGCGCATGTAGTCCATGGAACCCATGACGAAGCGGCGCACCACCACTGCCCAGAAGGTGCAGAACAGGGCCACAAAGATAATCAGGTAAATTGGCGTCTGGAAGATGCGTATCAACTCGTCGTTGACCACATAGTGCTCGCTGACCACCAGCAGCTGGTCGCCCAGCTGAGTGGCGGTACGTACCTCATTCCCCAGCACCAGAGACTCGCCTTGGCGAGCCGCCTGGGCCAACTGGCGATCACTGGACAGGGCAATCAGGGAAACGCCATCGATATTTTTTACCAGCTCCTGGCGCTGCTCGGAGGGCAGGGGAGTCAGGACCTGTTTTAGCTGACTGACCTGGGTTTGTTGTTCCACCTGGTGGGCGTGAACCAGCTCATCTTGTACCTTGGTGAACACGGCACCGGCCACGATGATGAACCCCAGCAGAGGAAAGACGGCCAGAAGAGCGAACTTCTCCCTAAGAGACAGTGAGATAAGCAGGCGCTCCAGCCAGCCGGGTTTGTAGGTGTCAGACATATGTTCTCTTTTTTGGAATAACTACGACCATTTAGACAAGATATCGAACCATGAGGCATAGCCTTTAGTGGATTTGACA
Source organism: Ferrimonas sp. (assembly GCF_048263965.1). Taxonomy (NCBI): domain Bacteria; kingdom Pseudomonadati; phylum Pseudomonadota; class Gammaproteobacteria; order Alteromonadales; family Ferrimonadaceae; genus Ferrimonas; species Ferrimonas sp. The sequence goes on from NZ_JBLXDO010000021.1 coordinate 36,009, forward strand.
CCAAAGGTGACAGGTGTCACAAACGGGGCTCGTTTCCTCAATTGAGTGGCGAAAAAGGAATCATCATGCAGGCATTGTTAGTGAACGCAGAGGGAAAACTGGTTCTGGGTCGGGTGGGCGAGATGGCCGCACCCGCAGACTGGGTCGAGCTCAAGGTGAAGGCCGCCGGCGTCAACCGGGCTGACCTGTTGCAGATGGCGGGGCATTACCCACCGCCGCCCGGGGCCAGCGAGCTGCTCGGTTTGGAAGTCGCCGGTGTGGTCGTCCGTGACCAGGGTCCCTGGAAGCAGGGTCAGAGGGTGATGGCCCTGCTCGATGGTGGCGGCTATGCCGAGCGGGTGTGGGTGCCACGAGGCCAGTTGATGCCCCTGCCGGACAACTTGAGTTTCATTGAGGGTGCGGCCATACCCGAAGCGTTTCTGACCGCCTATCAGGCGTTGGTGATGATTGGTGACCTGGGCCCGGGAGAGCGTCTGCTGATCCACGCCGGTGCCTCCGGGGTGGGCAGTGCCGCCATTCAGCTGGGCAACGCCCTGGGCGCCGAAGTGACGGTGACCTGCGGCAGCGAGTCGAAAGTGGCGTTCTGCCACTCCCTCGGGGCGGAGCGTGCCATCAACTACCGCCAGGGCGACTGGTGGGAAGGGTTGCCGGAGCAGGATCTGATTCTGGATATGGTGGGCGGGCATTATCTGGAGCCCAATTTGCGCTGCCTGGCCCTCGACGGTCGCATCATTACCCTGGCGATGCAGGGAGGGCGCCATGGCACGCTGGATTACGCCCGCTTACTGGCGAAAAGGGCGACCTTGACCGGCTCGACTTTGAGAAATCGCAGCAGCCACTACAAAGCTCGATTGGTTCAAGGCTTTTTACGGCGCTTTTCTGAGAGTTTTCTGTCCGGAGAACTGAAACCCGTGGTGGACAGCAGTTACCCCTGGCAACAGGTGGCGCAGGCGCACCAGCGTATGGCTGCCAATGAAAACCAAGGAAAATTGATATTATCCCTTGAATCCAGCTGAACCGGGCCAAATTGCGGTTTTGCTTGGGTCCACAATGGAGTACAATTTGTCGTTTTCACGGAAACTCTTCCCCCATAATTTGCGGTTGGTACAGAGAAAATAACGATCATGCAGCAATTAGCAGAAATTGTCGCTAAAGGTCTGGCTGCGGTAGAAGCCGCCGCCGATCTGAAGGCGCTTGACGATATCCGGGTTCAGTACCTGGGTAAGAAGGGTGAAATCACCGCCCTGATGAAATCCCTGGGTTCTCTCTCTCCTGAGGAGAAGCCCAAAGCGGGCCAGGCCATCAACGAAGGCAAACAGCAGGTTCAGCGTGCTCTGAACGAGCGCATTCAGGCCCTGCAGACCGAGGCCCTGAACGCCAAGCTGGCCGCCGAGGCCATCGACGTGACCGCCCCTGGCCGCAAGCTGGCCGCCGGTGGCCTGCACCCGGTGACCCGCACCATCGAGCGTATCGAACAGTTTTTTGCTGAGATCGGTTTCTCCGTGAGCACCGGTCCCGAGGTGGAAGACAACTTCCACAACTTTGATGCCCTGAACATTCCGGCGCATCACCCGGCTCGTGCCGACCACGATACCTTCTTCTTCAACCCTGAGCTGATGCTGCGTACCCACACCAGTGGTGTGCAGATCCGCACCATGGAGAAGCAGCAGCCGCCCATCCGCATCATCTGCCCTGGGCGTGTGTATCGTAACGACTACGACATGACCCACACTCCCATGTTCCACCAGGTAGAAGGCCTGGTTGTGGCTGAGAAGGTGAGCTTCACCGAGCTCAAGGGTGTGCTGCACCAGTTCCTGCGTAACTTCTTCGAGGAAGATCTGCAGGTGCGCTTCCGTCCCTCCTACTTCCCCTTCACCGAGCCCTCTGCCGAGGTGGACGTGATGGGTAAAAACGGCAAGTGGCTCGAGGTACTGGGCTGCGGCATGGTTCACCCCAACGTACTCAAAGCGGTCAACATTGACCCTGAGAAGTACTCCGGGTTTGCCTTCGGTATGGGCGTTGAGCGCCTGACCATGCTGCGCTACGGCGTTAACGACCTGCGTGCGTTCTTCGAGAACGACCTGCGTTTCCTGAAACAGTTCCAGTAAGAGGCCGTCAATGAAATTCAGCGAATCCTGGCTGCGTGAGTGGGTAAGCCCTGCCATCTCCACTGACGAATTGTCCGAACAGATCTCCATGGCCGGCCTGGAAGTGGACGGTGTCGATCCTGTTGCCGGTGAGTTCTCCGGCGTGGTAGTGGGTGAAGTGGTCGAGTGTGGCCAGCACCCCGACGCCGACAAGCTGCGCGTGACCAAGGTGAATGTAGGCGGCGAAGAGCTGCTGGACATCGTCTGTGGCGCGCCGAACTGCCGTCTGGGCCTGAAAGTGGCCGTGGCCACCGTAGGTGCGGTACTGCCCGGCAACTTCAAGATCAAGAAAGCCAAACTGCGCGGCCAGCCTTCTCACGGCATGCTCTGCTCCTTCTCCGAGCTGGGTATCGACGTAGAGAGCGATGGCATCATGGAGCTGCCCGTCGATGCCCCTATCGGCACCGATTTCCGTGAGTTCCTGGGTCTGGATGACTCCATCATCGAGGTGGATCTGACCGCCAACCGTGCCGACTGTCTCGGCCTGGCCGGTCTGGCCCGTGAAGTGGGCGTACTCAACAGCCTGCCGGTGACCCAGCCTGCCATCGACGCCGTTGCCCCGGTGATCGACGATGTGGTTGGCATCAAGGTGGACGCCCCAGAGCAGTGTCCCCGCTACCTGGGCCGTGTGGTTAAGAACGTTAACGTTAAGGCTGCCTCTCCCCTGTGGATGCAGGAGAAGCTGCGCCGCTCCGGTATCCGTTCCATCGACGCCATCGTCGACATCACCGCCTTTGTGATGTTGGAGCTGGGTCAGCCTATGCACGCCTTCGATTTGGCTTGCATCAATGGCGACATCCAGGTGCGCATGGCCAAAGAGGGTGATGAGCTGACTCTGCTGGACGGCAGCGAGTGCAAGCCCAACACCGACACCCTGCTGATTGCCGACGACAAGGGGCCTCTGGCTCTGGCCGGTATCTTCGGTGGCGAGCACAGCGGCGTCAACGGTGACACCACCGACGTGCTGCTGGAGTGTGCCTTCTTTGCTCCGCTGGCGATCCTGGGTCGCGCCCGTGCCTACGGCCTGCACACCGACGCCTCCCACCGCTTCGAGCGTGGTGTGGATCCTCAGCTGCAAGCCCGCGCCATGGAGCGCGCCACTGCGCTGCTTATTGAGATCTGCGGCGGTGAAGCCGGTCCGGTTGTCGAAGCCGCCTCCGAGGCGCACCTGCCCAAGGCCGCCACCATCACCCTGCGTCGCGAGAAACTGGACAGCCTGCTGGGTCACCACATTGCCGATGAGCAGGTAGAAGAGATCCTCACCCGTCTGGGTTGCGACGTTGCCACCATCGACGGCGGTTGGCAGGCCAAGGCGCCCAGCTGGCGTTTCGATATGGCCATCGAGCAGGACCTGATCGAAGAGGTGGCTCGCATCTACGGTTACAACAACATCCCCAATCTGGCACCTGTGGCCACGCTGGAGATGGTGGAACACCGCGAAGCGGATCTGCACGGCAAGCGCCTGCGTTCGCTGTTTGTGGACCGTGGCTTCCAGGAAGCGATCACCTACAGTTTCGTGGATCCTAAGCTGCAGGCCCTGCTGCATCCCGGCGTCGAGCCTCTGGTGCTGCCCAACCCCATCTCCTCGGAGATGTCCGCCATGCGTCTGTCTCTGTGGACCGGCCTGCTGGGCTCCGTGGCCTACAACCAGGCCCGTCAGCAGTCCCGCGTGCGCCTGTTCGAAACAGGTTTGCGGTTCATTCCTGACGAGAGCGCCGAAAACGGCATTCGCCAGGAGCCGATGATCGCCGGTGTGATCGCCGGTCCAGTGGCCGATGAGCACTGGCAGATGGAGAGCCGCGCCGTTGACTTCTTCGACCTGAAAGGGGACGTGGAAGCGATGCTGGCCCTGACCAACGATGCCGATGCCTTCAGCTTCCGTCCTGCCAGCCACCCAGCCCTGCACCCCGGCCAGAGCGCCGAGATCCTCAAGGATGGCAAGGTTGTTGGCCTGATGGGCGCCGTTCACCCTCAGCACGAGAAGAAGCTGGGCCTGAACGGTCGCACCCTGGTGTTCGAGCTCGAGATGGCCGCAGTTGCTGACCGTCAGGTACCCGACGCCCAGCCTGTTTCCAAGTACACTGCCAGCCGTCGTGACATTGCTGTTGTAGTGAAGGAGGAGGTTGGAGCAGGTGATGTTATCGGATTGATCAAGAAAATTGGCTTAAAACAGCTGGTTGGCGTAAACTTATTCGATGTATACCAAGGAAAGGGAATTGAACCTGGCCACAAGAGCCTGGCGATTGCCCTGACCTTGCAGGATGTCGAGCGTACGTTAGAAGATCAAGACATCGCCGACGCTGTCGATACCATCGTTGCCACTCTTGCTCAAGAGTTCAACGCACAGTTGAGGGACTGATATCATGGCCTTAACCAAAGCCGATATGGCAGAGCACCTGACCGAAACTCTCGGCATTCACAAGAAAGATGCCAAGGATCTGGTAGAGGCGTATTTCGAAGAGATTCGTCTGGCCCTGGAGTTGGGCGAACAAGTGAAGCTGTCGGGTTTTGGTAATTTTGAACTTCGGGATAAGAATCAGCGTCCTGGACGCAACCCCAAGACCGGTGAAGATATTCCAATCTCCGCCCGTCGTGTGGTGACATTCCGTCCCGGTCAAAAGTTAAAAGCCAGAGTAGAGGATCTGGAACTGGACAGGGAAGAAGCCTGATTCGGCTTTGAGTCTTTCGAAAACCCAGCCCCTAGCGGCTGGGTTTTTTTGTGTAAGCTGTTTAATACCCACGTTACACAATGTGCGACCGCCAATGCCGGCTTGAACGGCCCATACTGGTTGTGAGACTGACTGTTGGCTGCGCCGCTCGCCTGGATTGGAACAATGTCTCCGCCGCACCAGGCCGGCCGCCGGCTGCATGACGTTGGTTTAGGAGTATGCCGGGGTAATGTGACCCCATGGAGAGGATAAATGGATTATCTGCTGACCAGTGCGGTGTTGTGGCCGCTGCTGCTCTATCAGGGGGTCAGGGTACGCCGCACCGCGGTGCGCTTGCCCCAGGCATCGGGCCGTCGCCATGGCCAGGTGGGGCAGGGCCCCGATTTGCGGGTGCTGGTGTTGGGCGATTCTGCCGCCGCCGGTGTCGGGGTGGATCATCAACACCAGGCGCTGTCCGGTCGACTGGCCGAGGCCCTTCAGCCCAATTTCAATTTGCACTGGCGACTGGTGGCCCGAAGTGGGCTGACTACGGCCAAGATGCTGAGATACCTGAGCAAACGCAAAGCAGAGACCTTTGACGTGGTGGTAATCTCTTTGGGGGTCAACGACGTGACCCGTGGCGTGGGGGCCAGGAAGTGGCTTGGGCAACAGCAACAGCTGGTGACCCTGCTGCGGGACAAGTTTGGCTGTCGACACATAGTGGCGGCTGCCATTCCGCCCATAGGCCAGTTTCCGGTGTTGCCTCAACCCTTGCGCTGGACTCTGGGGCGCCACGCGTCTGTGCTGGATGGCCGAGTGCGTCAGTGGATGGCACAACAGCCCGATTGTGATCGGGTGGAGTTTGGCCCTCTGGATGATCCGGCGCTGATGGCCTCAGACGGGTTTCATCCTGGTCCCGAGATCTACCGACTGTGGGCCCAGGAGGTGGCGGGGTGCATAGAGCGTCGCTGGGCAGAATCGACATCAGGGAACATCACATGAGCGAAACCATCAATTACATCGAGTTTGGCAGTAATCATCTGGCTGCCAGCCGGAGTTTTTTTGAGTCGGCCTTTGGCTGGCGCTTTACCGACTATGGCGCAGACTACACCGCCTTTGACGGTGCCGGCTTGCAGGGCGGACTGTATCGCGGTGAGCGGGGCAGCCGGGTCGATCAGGGGGGCGCCCTGGTGGTGCTCTATAGCGACAACCTGGAAGCCAGCCTGGAGAAGGTCTCCGCCCTTGGAGCGCAGATCTGCCGTCCGGTCTTTGCTTTCCCCGGAGGACGCCGCTTTCACTTCGTGGAGCCTGGCGGCAATGAACTGGCGATCTGGAGCGATAAGGAGCCGTTGGTATGAGGCTGGCGTTCTGCGTAACGGCTGTGTGGTTGCTGGTGGGCTGCCAGACGGCACCTGACACTAAAGAGCCACAAGTATGCACCCAGAAGGCCCCTGAGAGCCATCTGCTCGAGGGGCAAGCCATGGCTTTTGATCATCCTCGGTTAACCCTGATGTTGGCGACCAAGGGTGATCTGGATGGGGACGGCATAGACGAGGTCGTGGATGTGGTGGTGCATCAGCCCGGCGGCAGCGGCAGTTTCTACTATCTGTCGGTTAACCAGGGGCTGAGTTGTGGCTTTAAACCATTGCCTGCGGTCTTCCTTGGGGATCGCATTGCCCTGGATGCCTTGGAGGTGAGCGGCCAGCGGTTGTCGGTGACCTTCCGTGACCGGGATGCGAGCGAGCCCATGGCGGCGCCGCCCACCCGGCTCAATCGGATGCGCTTTGCCCTGGAGGAGGGTGAGCTGAAACAGCTGGCTCGCTGATCAGTTCAGGGTATTCACCTGGTCGCCACCGCCCTGTTTGGCCCGGGTCAGGGCTTGCCGGACCCGGCTGACCATCTGTTCTATGGCATAACCTGGTGGGTATTGAGCCACCCCCAGGCTGGCGGTGCAGTGCTCACCATGGGTAAAGTGGGTCTGGCCAAACATGGCGTACAGCTTGATGGCGGCGACCTTGGCTTCCGCAAGTTGGGTGTCCGGCAGGATCACCATAAAGGTGCCGCCCTCCCAACGCCCCACCAGATCGGTGCGCCGGGTGTGGGCATTCAGCAGTTGGGCGGTTTCGGACAGTACCTCATCCCCAATCAATCGGCCGTGACGGTCGTTGATCTCCGACAGGTTGTCGATATCCAGAAGAATCAGTGAGAAGGGGCGGCCGTAACGCTCCTCATGCAGGATCTCCTGGGTGAGCAGCTCCTCCAGTTGTACCCGGTTAGGCAGTTGGGTCAGTTTGTCGACCGTGGCCTTCTCCTCGAGCTCGTGACTGGCTTGCTGCAACTCGTCGGTGACCGCATCGATAAAGTGCATCAGCCGCTCCATGATGCGGATATGCTGATTGGCGTAAGGGTCGTCGACGCGATCCTGAGCGGCATCTTCCAGGGATTGTTGAGCCTGCATCCGCTCGGCATCGGCTTCCCCTTCCCGCATTCCCACGGCCACCATGGTGGAGTTAAGCAATAACAGCTCTTCGCCGTTACCGTAAAACTCACCATAGGTGTAGAAACCCGTTGTGGGCGCCAACTGTTGGAACGGCTGGGTTTCCATCTCCACCTGTTCCTGCATCAGGAACCGGCGGCAACCGCAGCTGTAGAGGAACACCGCTTCCGGGGCAAAAGCAGCCATCTTATCGTGGACCTGTCGGGCATCGCGGATGATCATCCGCGGATCGCCATAGCCCAGTTGTACCTGCTCACCCTGTTTGATGTCGGCAAAGAACTCGATGCTCCGCCCCCGTCCCACAGAGATGGGGGTGCGCGCCAGGGTGTGTTTGCCCCGGGTCACCATCAGCGGGAACTCCAGGGCACTCAGGTGGAAGCTGTCGTCATTGGTGATGTTCAGGTAGCGGGAGAGCACCTCGAAGGCGGGACGGTTGTCCAGCAGTTTCAGGCTCAGATCCTTCACTTCGGTGGCGACCATGGGTTTGCTTAGGGCGCGCCAGCCCAGGTAACTGTGGCAGTCGATCTTCAGATCGGCGCCCTTGAAGATCACCGCCACCACCCCACTGTTGTGGCACCTGTTCTGATGCACCACCAGGGAGCGCTTTACCTTGCCATAGTCCGCGGCTCCGCCGCCAAACACAGGGAAGGGCAGGGACTGGCGACCCAACTCGGAGATCAGGGTATTGGTGTTAAAGGCGGTGGAGGTGGTCAGCAGCAGCATCCCGGCAACCTCCAGGCGCTGCTCCAGTAACTTGCGCAGTTCGCGGCCGGTCTGGTTCTCTTCACCACGGGCACAGGGGAGATAGAGTGACTCCACACCGCTCGACTCAAACAGAGTCACGCCGATTACCGTGGTCCCGGTCAGGGTGTGGCCCTGATGAATCTCGCCGACGGTAGTGGCACCGACCACCTGGGCCTGGGGGAAGCGTTTCAGGGTTTCTGAGGCGATCTGCTCGAGTCGCTGCGGATCCTGATGGGCACTGTACAGCTGAACCAGCATGGCGCTGGCACTTGGGGCCAGGCGCGTCAGTTCAGGATCCTCCAGGAACTGGGAGAGATTGTTGTTGTCTTCAAGCGTGAAGGAGAGCTGTTTCATCCGTGAGTCCGGCCAATCCGATGTTAAAACAGTGATCGTGTGACAAGTGAATGTAAATCGCCTGCTGCAGATCTCAGGGTCATTCTTACAAATTTGCCATCAGAATAGAATGGATGGTAAGTAAAGAATGGCCGCCGGGCCGCGGTTTTGTGAGCTTGAAATACTCAGGGGCATGATGATGAAGATTCGTGAGATCTGTGCGAAAGATGATTCCCAGTTGGCTGAAATCATTAGGGAAGTATTAGCAGAATTTGGGGCCGATCGGCCCGGCTTTGCCTGGCAGGACCCGGAATTGGATGCGCTGAGCCAGGCCTATCAGGAAGAGGGGTATCGGTACTGGGTAGCGGAACTGGATGGGCGCATCGTCGGTGGAACGGGCATTGCCCCGTTCAACTGTCATTGGCCATCGACCTGTGAGTTGCAGAAGATGTATCTCAGTTCAGACTGCCGAGGCAAAGGTGTAGGGCAGGCATTGCTGGAAACGGCGCTGAGGTATGCCGAGGGGCAGGGGTACCATCACTGCTATCTGGAAACCTTCGAGCCCATGGTTCAGGCGAGGCGGTTGTATGAGTCCAGAGGCTTTGAACGGTTACCTGCACCCTGGGGCAACAGCGGTCACAGTGCCTGTGACTGCTGGATGATGAAGGCCCTGTGAGGTGTTAGCCTTTGGGTGGAAGGTAGTGAGTGCCGGCCAGATAGCAGGCGATACTCTGTTCGCTGGCGTCGAAATGAGGTTGAGGCAGATCTCTGGGGTCCACCCATAGCCAGCCTTCGCACTTATCCGGTTCGCGGTTGATGGGCTCCTCCCCCTGATGGTCTGCCAGCAGGACCACCGAGACGTAGTGTTTACCCTCTTCGCGATAGGTGCGCAGGTTATTGGTGATTGCCAGAACCTGAGGGGTGTCGATGACCAGGCCGGTCTCCTCCCAGGCTTCGCGGATGGCGGTCTGCTCGAAACTCTCTCCCAGCTCCAGGTGTCCGCCGGGAATGGAGAAGTAGGGGGCGTGACTGCCTTTGCGTTTTCCAATGAGAATCTTGCCGTCGCTTCGGCGAATAATGACGCCGATACCGACCTTAGGGTGAGTCATAATCTGAATTCGGGTGATCCGGGCCACAAAGGATTACCCAGAGCAGTGTTAATGTCAAAGAGATGCTTGCACGGTGGGCAGCAATTCCCTAGCATGCTTTAGCAATTTCTAATGTAAGAGACTTTTTACTATGGCCGATAAGATCTATCACGTTCGCTCCTCCATGACAGAGGGCTGGAAAGTTACTGCTCAGGTGCGCAAGCACACTCTGGTCATTGACCAGCCCAGCGGTGGCGATGAAGGGGCTAATCCCCTGGAAACTTTCCTGTTCTCTCTGGCTGCCTGTATCTCAACCATAGGCAAGATGGTGGCTCGTGAGGACAAGATTGATCTGCGCGGCATCGAAGTAGACGTAAAAGCGGTTCTGAACCCAGCAGGCCTGGTGGGCAAAGAGACTGATGATCCCATTGGTTTCAAATCCTTCGAAATTGTCGCCGATATTGATGCCGACATGACCGATGAACAGAAGCAGGCGTTTCTGGACAAGACCTGCCACCGTTGCCCAATTCACGATAACATCCTCAGAGCCACGGTGGCGACTCACCAGGTGGGCTGAATATGATTTAAGCAGGGCTTTGTAGGGTTCTACAGTTTATCTACTCTCTGCTGTTATAATCTTGACACTGTTCAGTGTCCCCAGGGGGCCGGACATCTTAGCCATCTACAGGGCGAGAGTCGGCCCCTTGTCGATCCTGCGTGTTCAATAACGTAGAAAGTAAGTGAACGTGACTGTCAAAGATTCCACTGTACCGGAGCATCGTCCCGGTTTCCGCCTCGGCCTGTTGCACCCCAAGTATCTGGGGGTGTGGCTGTTGATGCCACTATTCATCCTTATCGCTTTCCTGCCTTTTCGTTGGCGTGATGGGTTGGGCGCCTGGTTGGGGCGCAGCGTTGGCCGACGGGCCCAACGCAGCCGCCGGCGGGCGGAGATCAATCTGAAGCTGTGTTTTCCCGATTGGAGCTCAGATAAGCGTCAGCAGGTGCTGGATGAGATGTTTGAGCTGGCGGCGATCTCGTTGTTCTCCGGCACCACCTTGCTGGTGCGCAGCCGGCGCTGGCTGGAGCGCCACATCAAACTGGAGGGTGAGGAGCATCTGACCCCTTACCTGGGTGGTGATAAACCGCTGATCTTTATCGTGCCTCACACCTGGTTCGTGGACTTTCCCGGTTTGCTGCTGGCCTCCAGGGGCTACCCCATGACCACCATGGTCAATCCTCAGAAAAATGAAGCCACCGACTACCTGATGCAGAAGGCTCGCAGTCGGTTTGGCGGCAAGATCTTCGGTCGGGGCGCGGGCATACACTCACTGCTTGGGGCGATTAAGGAGGGCTACAGCGCTTACTACCTGCCGGATCAGGACCATGGCCTGTCACGCAGCGCCTTCGTGCCGCTGTTCGCCACCCACAAGGCAACGCTGCCCTGTATGAGCAAGATGCTTCAGGCCACCGATGGGGTGATCTTCCCCATGGCCGCGCTCTATGATCGTCAGCGGGGGGTGTTTCGTGGGGTCATACGTCCGCCGGTGACAACAGTGGTTGAGGACGCTGAGCAGGATGCCCGTCGACTGAACGAGGAGATTGAAGTGCTGATTGGGCCCGAGCCGGCTCAGTACATGTGGATTCTGAAGTTCTTCAAGAGTCAGCCTGCGGGGCGGTCCGATCCCTACAGCCGCTGATGAAATCCTATTCAGTTATCATGTCGAAACCAATCTGACGCGCGAGTTTAACGGGTGATCGTTGTGAGTCAGCCAGGGTTCAGGTAAGGTGTGATCCGGATTCAGAAGCACAACCATTAGAACAATATTATGTCCCTGCCGATCTCACCGAGCCAACCCTACAGGGTGGAATTCTGCTATCGCATGCTGTCGCCCAAGTACTGGCCCTCCTGGCTGGCTGTGGGCGTGATGCTGCTGTTGGCGTATCTGCCTCACAGGGTTCGCTACTGGATGGCCAGGGGCTTGGCGCGGGTCATTCGCCCCTTCTGCAAGAAACCTTTCCGCATCGCCAGGGCCAACCTGGGCGCCTGTTTCCCTAACATGAGTGAGGCGGAGACCGAGGCGATCCTGAAGAACATGATGTTCAACTTCTCCCTGGTGGGGTTGAGCATGGGAGTGCTGGCGGTTAAGTCTCGTAAGCACCTGGAGAAGCACATCTCCATCAAGGGGCTGGAGCACATCGAACGGGCCCGAGAGCAGGGGAAACCCATTGTCTTCCTGGTGCCGCACCTGTGGGGTATTGAGTATGCTGGTGCCAGGCTCTCTTCCTGGGGACTGCCGATGATGGGCATGGTCAAACACCATAAGAACCCGGTGTTCAACTGGCTTAGCGTACGTCAGCGCTGCCGCTTTGGCGGCACCGTTTATCATAGAGACGCAGGTTTGCGCACCCTGGTACAGGGGCTGCGCCGGGGCGAGAGCTTCTTCTATCTGCCAGACCAGGACCATGGTCCGGAGAAAAGCATCTTTGCCGACTTCTTTGCCACTCAGAAGGCGACCCTGCCAGTGATTGGCCGTCTGGCCAACTGTGGAGGCGCCACGGTGTTGCCGTTGACCATCGGCATCGACAAGGGGAGGGGGCATATGACCATGGAGGTGTTTGAGGCTTTGGAGCTGGACACAAAACTCTCTAAGGAGACGGAGGCGTCACTGCTGAACCATCAGCTGGAGCGGCTGATAGGTGCCCACCCAGAGCAGTACATGTGGTTTCTCAAGGTACTGCACACCCGGCCCGAGGGGGCCAAGCTACTCTACCGATAAAGACAAAAACGCCCGGCACTTGCCGGGCGTTATCTTTTCTGTGTCACTGCAAAGCTCCGAGGGGTCATCCGGTGGCATGGCTCGTGTCATGGTTTTAGGCCTCAAAGCTGCTTAGAGAGCTGTGTCTGGTGTGTGCAGCGCTTTGAAACAGCAGCAGCTCCCAGGCCAGATTGTGCAGCGTCTGGCTGTCGTTGCTGGTCAGTTCCTGTAGACAGATATCACCGGATTCCAGCATCTCATTCAGTTCCTCCTCCTGAAGGCGCATAACAGGGCGTCCACTCAGAGAGTGGTACACGGTCAGGCTGCTGGGGCGCTGGTCTAAACGGGCATCAATGGTAAACAGCATGGTAGGTCTCCTTTCATATCGTTGCTGCAAATGATAACTGTTCTCATTTGGCTGTCAAGGGAGAATACAGCTGATTTTTGTGAAATTTCTTCAAAGGAGAAGGGAGGCTAGACCTGGGAAAATTGAATTATTGCTGTAATTCAGTGGGTTGACTCGTTGAGTGCAATAATGGTCTTAGAGTTTGGTTATAAATGTTTGAAGCTATTTAACTTTATAACTCAAGTTTATATTTTCAATCATTTAGGTAATGGGTGTAACTATTTGTAAAAGATTGGCCCATCCCACTCATTTAATTAGTAAAATTACATGGTCCGCCATTTATATCATCTTCTCGCCCTTGCCTCTTGATGTATAACTGATTGAATCATAATGACTTTAATCCCATCTTGGTTATTTTGCGTCAGAGTTGGGTCGCTAAAGATGAAAATGTTTTTGATTTCGACTTTAGCGTCAATGTGATCCAGTTAACGTTATCACTTTAATCAAATATTTATAAGTGGCTGTAAAGTGGGGCTAATAAAAAATATATTTTTAAGGTCTTTTAATTTATGTCCGACCAGTATAACTTAATCATCGAATCGAACTTGAAGGATAACAAAAATGGACTACGTGGTTTTTGGGCGAGCCAATGAGACCGATGCCGAAGAGAACTTCATTGGTTTCCATTTTGAGCAATTTGATGTGCAGGCTGACAGCGCAGAGGGTGCGCTGGAGCAGGCCGAGGCACAGATGTGCCAGCGTCTGGATGACGTGAATGAACAGCAGAACAAGCAATTTCTGGGTTTCGAACTGACCGGTCTGCGGTTGAGCGACTACCTGGATCTTAAGGCCGAGATCGAATCCGGCGAGTTTGAGTTATTCAACTAACCACTCCAAGTGGGACTTAGGGGGATATGTCACGCCACCTGTTGGCGTTGCTGTATTAACAGGACGTTAGATAAAAACAACGGCAATACAATCAATTGATAAAGCCGTACTGAGATGATGCCCCTTAAGAGGGTGAGACAGATCAGTCCTCCCGGCCCTGCACACGCGGGGCCGTTTTTCTTCCCCCTCTCTTACCAAGACACCCACAGTTTCGCCTCTTCTTATCAAGACACCCATCTTTCTTACTAAGACACCCATGGTTATGTCTCTTTGTCGCGGTTTTTATGGGGCGGGGTTGCACTACACTTAGCATTCGCTTTTGGAAAGGAGGGAACCATGCCAAAGGCCAGGAAGCAACAAGTCAGTTTGGATGACACGCGCCACTACCATTGCATCAGCCGATGTGTACGGCGCTCATTTCTGTGTGGTAGAGACCAGTACAGTGGTAAAAGCTACGAACACCGTCGTCAATGGGTAGAGGACAGGCTGTTGTCCCTTGCCAGGGTGTTTGCCATTGAGGTCGAAGCCTATGCGGTGATGAGCAACCACACCCACCTTGTGCTCTACGTGAATGTGGAGGTTGCAATGGGATGGGATGATGCCGAAGTCGTCTCTCGATGGCATCAACTCTTCTCTGGAAATTCTCTCACTAAACGCTTTGCTGACGAAGAACAGCGAGACTCCATGGAGCCTTGGGAACTGGACCTCGTCAAAATGCAGGCTGACCTCTATCGAACACGCTTGATGGACATCAGCTGGTTTATGCGGACTCTTAATGAATACATCGCTCGTAAAGCCAATAAGGAGGACGAGTGCACCGGCAGGTTTTGGGAGGGGCGGTTTCGTTCCCAGGCCTTATTGGATGAGCAAGCCCTTCTAGCGTGCATGGCTTATGTCGATCTCAATCCAGTACGCTCAGGCATGGCAAAGACGCCCGAAGATTCAATGTACACCAGTATCAGGCGGCGAGTTCGCGCTGCAATGGCGGGGAAGCAGCCTGGGGCCTTGAGACGCTTTGACTCCAAGAATAGGAAGAATGAAGGCTTGCCGTGCCATCTCAATGATTACCTGGAACTGGTGGAGGCTACAGCCAGGGCGATGGTGGAAGGGAGAGGCCATATGGACGAATGTACACCTCCTTTGCTACAGCGCCTGAATGTGGATGTCGATTGTTGGTTGGAATTGACTCAAGGGTTTGAGCACCAGTTTTGTCACTACGCAGGACGGGTAGACAGTTTAAGGCGCTGTGGTGGCGCCAATCAGATGCAACGAGTGCGGGGCACAACAGCAGCGAAACGGCTGCTCGGCTAGTTTCCTTTTTTCCTTTTGGCATTGAATTCACCCGTTGAGTGGGGTGAAGGGATAAGTGTGCCTCTTGTTTGGTTATTAGGCCTGCTGCAGCTGCTTGGAGGCAGTGCAGCTGTCTTTTTAAGGGGCTGAGCTGACAGAAGAGGGGCGCTGCCGGTGGCAACTGAGCGTGGAAACGGGGATTTGGGAATGGAGGTGGGGGTAGGGTGTAAGGTTGGGTGTCATGGTAAGGAGGGCGGGGGAATAATGATGGATGTCTAGGTAAGGAGGATTACCTTTACCTTGTGACATTCCTATTGTTATGATTTCTTTTGGAAAAATTCATATCAATTCAGCTTATAACTATCAAAAGTAAAAGCTTTAGAACACTAAGGGAATAGAGAGATGTCGAAACTTATCAATTACCTCAATGAGTTGGATTCTAACGCAGAGCTGCAGTCTGCTCACGTAGAGGATGCGGAAGCGGCGATGCGCAGCTTTGGACTCAGTGACAATGAGGTTGCCGCAGTGCTCTCAGGAGACAGCACTCAAATCGCCGAAGCGGCAGGGGTGGACGATCCTGAGATGATTGTTCGTGCGCCGCAAGTTCAACAGAATTAACTGTCCCTGATGCGGATTTGGCACAGGGGTCTAACATCACTGTTGCTGAGTACCGTATTGCTGTACGCAGGCGTCGCATTTGCTAATGGCGCGTCGGTTTCGGATCTCAGTCAGGAGATAGAGCGCATCCCTCAGCTTGCCTATGAGTCGCCAGCTGAGGCGGACGCGATCATCAAGCGCGTGAGAAGGAGCCTGGATCTGCTGACTCAGGAGTCTAAAGAGCGCTTCTTTCTCTTTGAGGCTTACTTTTATGGAGTGAGCCAAAAACAGCAAAAACGTCTTGAGTTACTTCTTTCATATGACTGGAGTGGTTCCCAACCTAAATATCAGGCCAGGGCATATCAACAGATTGTAGAAGCTCACGTTAATCTCAATCAGTTCGATCACGCTTTAGATAACCTTGATTTAGCCATTCACCTGCTGCCTTTGTTGCAGGAGGACATGGCCAAGATGCTGATCCTCCATTCTGCATACACCGTTTTTTCAACCCTGTATCGATATGATCAGGCACTCAAATTTGCCGACCGAATTACAGCCCTTGGGAGAGAGGGTAACTCTAAGCGAATTCAATGTTATGGCATGACTAATCGGTTGGATGCCCTGTTTCTTGATGGGCAGTTTGAGCGAGTGCTACTGGAGGCCGACGATGCCATAGCGCTATGTCTTTCAAGCCAGGACCAGCTTTCAGCAGATCTTATTAGGGTTTACCAACTTGTTGCATCCATGCAGGTGTATGGCGGGGCGTTGTACGAGGAGCAGGCTGAAGCCCTGTATGCTCAATTAAAAGAGAATCAGCAAGAGTACACAATATTCCTTGAGCATGCTCTTGGGGCTCATTATTTCTATCAGGGGCATATTGAAAAAGCGGGCGAGTTTTATCTTCGAGCATTTAATCGGGCCGATGAGTTGGATCTGCTGCGACTAAAGCCCAAGCTTGCGGAAGCGGTGGCTAAGGTGAAGTGGCGCCAGCAGCGCTGGGATGAGTACGCCGCGTTCATCAATTTGACCATCGATGCCCACAAAGCCTACGAGCAGGATCTTTATGACAAGTCGGTCTATTTTCACCTGGCAAAAATTAATGCTGAGGATATAGAGGGGCAGTTGAAGATCATCGAGGCAAAAAACCGAGAGTTGCAGCTGCAAAATCAGCTGGCCGAAACTCGTTTTAAGCATATCCGTATTCTGTTTGCCTGGGCATCCATTGGCTGCTTGGCGCTGTTTGCTTTGGTGGTTTTTGTTCAAAGGCAGAAGGCCAAGATTAAGATCTCTCTGGAGACCGATACCCTGACCAAAGTGCTGTCCCGGGTGAGTTTGATGGAGTCTTGTACCAAGGCGGTGACTGAGGCGAAGCGGCGGGAGCAGCCTTTGTCTCTGGTGGTGTTTGATTTGGACCACTTCAAGAAGATTAACGATACCTTCGGTCATGCGGTGGGAGACTGGGTGCTGAAGACGGTGTCTCGTGTGGTGCGCAACAGCATCCGTGACAAGGATATACTGGGTCGACTGGGTGGTGAGGAGTTCGTTATCTGCCTGCCCAATACGGATATCGAGCAGGCCAGGCAGTTGTCGGAACGCTGTCGTGAGGGTTTGGAGCGGATCATTGCGCCAGTGGCCAACAACAAACTGGATATCAGTGCCAGTTTCGGGGTGGCCAAGCTGGACGAGACCGTGGACAGTCTGGATAAGCTTCTGGTGACCGCCGATAAGTGCCTGTATCAGGCCAAGCATCTGGGACGCAACCGGGTAGCGACGGTACTGGATGATGGTTGTACCGAAGCCTATAAGCCGTCGATGGGTCTGTGTTCTCTGCAAGCTGAGCATGGCCGGACACCACTGAAGTAGAGAGGGCATACCCGGCGGCGGCTTGTGGCTGTCGCCGGGTATGCTTTTTTGTTGTAAGAAGAGATCGAGCGATGAGCAAACAGGGCAGTTTGGTTTGTGTGGGCTCCGGGATGCGGCTGGCGGGTCAGCTGACCCCGAAGGCCAAGAGCTGCATTGAGCAGGCGGACGTGGTGCTGGCGGCCATGGCCAACCACCTGAGCCGTCAGTGGATCAAGGAGATGAGTAAGGAGTATCGCTGCCTGCTGGATCTCTATGGAGAGGGCGGCGGCGAAGGCAAACCCCGGGGCCAGACCTACGACGAGATGGCCGAGCGCATCATGGAGGAGGTCCGCAAGGGGCGCAGGGTGTGTGCGGTGTTCTACGGCCACCCCTCGGTGTTCTCCTGCATCTCCAAGAAGGCGATTGATCTCGCCAGGGCTGAGGAGTTTCCTGCCTATATGGAACCGGGGATTTCGGCGGCGGACTGCTTGTATGCGGATCTGGAGATCGACCCGGCCAGTGCCGGCGAGCAGGCGATGGAGTGCACCCAGTTTATGATTTATGAGCGGCGCATCGACCCCAGTGCGCTGCTGATCCTGTGGCAGCCTGGCGTCGCCGGAGATCTCTCCATGAAGCGGTTTGAGACCCATCAGGCGTATATCAAGCTGCTGGTGGAGAAGCTGTCCCGGGATTATCCGCTGGACCATGAGGTGACCCTGTACGAGGCGGCCACCTCACCGCTGGAGTCCACCCGCATCGAGCGGCTGCCTCTGGCCGAGTTGCCCCAGGCCACCTTGAATCAGATCACCACTTTGGTGGTGCCACCCTGTCGGGAGATGGCTCCGGATAATGCCATGTTGGATAAGCTGAAAACCTTGGCTGAAACCGTGTGGTAGTGTCGGCTTTAGAACGGAATGACAATAGAAAGGGCAGCCCAATGGCTGCCCTTTGTTCTATGCAGTTCTGTTAAACCGCTACTTATGTCGCTCCGCCAGTCTGGCGATCACCTCGGGCAAGGGCACCTGCTGCTGCTCCAGCAGTACGGTGAGGTGGTAGAGCAGGTCGGCGGTCTCATCCAGCAGGTTTTCCCTGTCGTTGGTGGCGGCGGCCAGGGCCACTTCCACCCCCTCTTCACCGACTTTCTGGGCCACCCGTCTGGGGTTGCCCGCCAATAGCTTGGCGGTGTAGCTGCTGTCTGGGTCGGCGTTTCGGCGAGCGGCCACCACCTGGGCCAGTTTGCTCAGGAAGGGCTGATTGTCCAAGTCGTTAAAGCAGCTGGTGTTGCCCAGGTGGCAGGTGGGGCCGGCAGGGGTGGCCTGCACCAAGATGGCGTCGTTGTCGCAGTCGGTGCCAATGCTCACCAGGGTAAGCACATTGCCGGAGCTCTCCCCCTTGGTCCACAGCCTGTCCTTGGAGCGGCTGTAGAAGGTGACCTTGCCGCTCTCCAGGGTGACCGCCAGGGCCTCCGGGTTCATGTAACCCAGCATCAGCACCTGACCGCTGTGGTGGTCCTGAACCACGGCGGGGACCAGGTTGTTCATCTTGTTCCAATCGATTGAGAGAGTGGTCATAGCCGTACCTCGAT
This sequence comes from Ferrimonas sp., assembly GCF_048263965.1. Lineage (NCBI taxonomy): Bacteria > Pseudomonadati > Pseudomonadota > Gammaproteobacteria > Alteromonadales > Ferrimonadaceae > Ferrimonas > Ferrimonas sp. The sequence goes on from NZ_JBLXDO010000021.1 coordinate 54,770, forward strand.
GCCTTGCTGTTTCAGATAGCCCTTGAGCTCCATGATATCGATGATCTGTTTGTGGAACACCGAGGCGGCCAGGGCGCCGTCCACCCGGGCCTGTTTGAACACTTCGGCGAAGTGCTCCATGGCTCCGGCACCGCCGGAGGCGATCAGCGGCAGGCCACTGACCTGACGGATGGCGCTGAGCTGGTCGATGTCGTAGCCCTTGCGCACGCCGTCCTGGTTCATCACGTTGAGGACAATCTCGCCGGCGCCGCGCTTCTCCACCTCTTGGGCCCAGTCCTGGGTGTACCACTGGGTCTGACGGGTGGCAGACTCGTCGCCGGTGAACTGGTACACCTTGTAGCTGCCGCTCTCCCTGTCGAACCAGGAGTCGATGCCCACCACTACGCACTGGCGGCCGAAGGTGTCGTTGAGGCGGGTGATCAGGCTGGGGTCCGCCAGGGCGGGGGAGTTCACCGAGATCTTATCTGCGCCATCCGCCAGGATCTGGCGGGCGTCTTCGATGGTGCGAATGCCGCCGGCGACGCAGAAGGGGATGTCCAGGCGCTCGGCCACGGCGCTGACCCAGCTCTTGTCCACGGTGCGGCCGTCGCTGCTGGCGGTGATGTCGTAGAACACCAGTTCATCGGCGCCCTCGTCGGCGTAGCGTTGGGCCAGGTTGAGGATGTCGCCCACCACCTCGTGGTTGCGAAACTGCACGCCCTTGACCACCTGGCCCGCCTTGACGTCCAGGCAGGGGATTATCCGTTTTGCCAGCATGCCAGTGCCTCCTCGATGGTAAAGCGGCCGGTGAGCAGGGCCTTGCCGATGATGATGCCGCCGATGCCGATGGCCTTAAGCTGCTTGAGATCCTCCAGCTCGGCGATGCCGCCGGAAGCCTGCCAGCTTATCTCCGGGTATTGGCCAATCAGGGTCTGGTAGAGGGCCACGTTGGGGCCGGTGAGCATGCCGTCGCGGTCGATGTCGGTGCACAGCACGTGCTTGAGGCCAGCCTGGCGCAGCGGGGCGATCACCTCTTCCACCAACTTGCCCGAGCCTTTCTGCCAGCCGTGGGTGGCCACCTGGGCGTTGCGCTGATCGTCCAGCAGCAGGTCCAGGGCGACGGTGATGCGCTCGGCGCCGAACTCCTGGATCCAGTCCGCCACCAGTTGTGGATCGCGGGCGGCCAGGGAGCCGATGACCACCTTGTCCACGCCCAGCTTCAGCAGGGCCTCCACCTCCGCTTTGTCGCGGATGCCACCGCCCACCTGGATGGGGCAATTGAGGTTTTCCACCAGCCGGGTCAGGGTGTCCAGCTGGCGGTTGGCGGGATCCTTGGCGCCGTCGAGGTCGACGATGTGCAGCAGGGCACTGCCGGCGTCGCGGTAGTGGCTGAGCTGGGCCAGGGGATCGGTATCAAATTGGGTCACCTGGTTGAAATCGCCCTTTTTCAGACGCACCACCTGGCCGTTGATTAAATCGATGGCTGGAATGATCACGCTGTCATCTCCAAGAAATTGCTGAGTATCTTAGCGCCCACGGCGCCACTGCGTTCGGGGTGAAACTGCACCCCCATCAGGTTGTCCCGGCCCACGGCGGCGGAGAAGGGCTGGCCGTAGTCGCTGCTGGCCAGGGTGAGTTCGCCGATTGGGGCCGCGTAGCTGTGGACGAAGTAGACGTAGCTGCCCTCATCGATGCCGTCGAACAGCGGGTGGTCGCTGGGGGACAGGGTGTTCCAGCCCATGTGGGGCAAGGGCTGACCGGCGGTGTCCAACTGGGCGACCTTGAAGGGCAGCAGGCCGGTCATGGGCGTCTGCTCGCCGCCGGTGGCACTCTCCTCGCTGGCCAGGCCCAGCAGCTGCATCCCCAGGCAGATCCCCAGCAGGGGCTGGGTGACCTTGCCCAAAGTGTCCAGCACACCGCTCTGTTTCAGCGCGGCCATGCCGGCGCCGGCGCTGCCGACCCCGGGGAGGATCAACCTCGGGCTGGCGAGGATCACCTCCGGATCCCGGCTGACGGTGACCTGGGCGCCCAGGCGGGCCAGGGCGAAGCGTACCGACGCCAGGTTGGCGCAGCCGGTGTCGATGATGGTGACTTGTGGGGCTTCCTGGCTCATTAGAGCACCCCCTTGGAGGAGGGCAGTTCACTGCCTTCGATGCGCACCGCCTGGCGCAGGGTTCGGCCAAACACCTTGAACAGCGCCTCCACCTTGTGGTGCTCGTTGTCGCCGTCCACGGACAGGTGCAGGGTGGCGCCCAGGCTGTCGGCCAGGGAGCGGAAGAAGTGGGAGACCATCTCGGTGCTGAGATCGCCTACCTTGTCGCGGCTGAACTCGGCTTCGAAGCGCAGGTAGGGGCGGCCGGACAGGTCCAGCAGGCACTGGGCACCGGTCTCGTCCATGGGCAGGGCGAAGCCAAAGCGGCCGATGCCTCGCTTGTCACCCAGGGCCTGCTTCAGGGCCTGGCCCAGGGTCAGGGCCACGTCCTCGACGCTGTGGTGTTCGTCGATGTGCAGGTCGCCGCTCATGGACAGGGTCAGGCCGATGCCGCCGTGGGTGGCGATCTGCTCCAGCATGTGGTCGAAGAAGCCCACGCCGGTGTTGATGCTCACCGGGCCCGGTTTGTCCAGGTCCACCTCAATCTGGATGTCGGTCTCACGGGTGGTGCGCCGGGCGGTGGCACGACGTTCACCCTGGGTGAGCTGAGCCAGGATCTGTTCCCAGCCGAAGTTGTCCCTGTCGTAGCGGATGCCAGCTACGCCCATGGCGCGGGCCAGCTCCATGTCGGTCTCCCGGTCGCCGATGACTGCGGAGCGGGTGAAGTCCACCTTGCCCTGGGTCAGGTAGTCGCGCACCAGCCCCAGCTTGGGCTTGCGGCAGCTGCAGTTGTCGCTGTCGAAGTGGGGGCAGATCAGCACCTCGTCGAAGCGCACCCCCTGGCTGGTGAACAGCGCCATCATGGCGTTGTGGGGGGCATCGAAGTCTGCCTGGGGGAAACTGTCGGTGCCCAGACCGTCCTGGTTGGAGACCATCACCAGGCGGTAGCCCGCCTGCTGCAACGCCAGCAGGGCCGGCACCACGGCGGGCTCAAATACCAGCTTCTCCAGGGAGTCGAGTTGTTTGTCAATGGGCGGCTCCTCTACCAGGGTGCCGTCGCGGTCGATAAAGAGGATGGGTTGTTTCATGGTTATGCATCCTGTTGAAAAGCGGTCAGGGCGTTGGTGAGCAGCTCCATTTCGGAATCGCTGCCGATGCTGATTCTGAGCCAGCCGGGCAGGGCGCCGTAGGCTCGAATCAGTATTCCCTGAGTTTGTAGGGTTTTAAAGAGGTCGTCGGCGCCATCGGCCTTAAACAGAACAAAGTTGGCGGCAGACTCCAGCACCTGATCGACATAAGCCAGTGTGCTGAGGGCGGCCACCAGGGCGCTGCGGCGGGCATTAAGCTGAGCCACCTGGCTCTGCATGCGGCGGATGCCAAAGTCGCTCAGGGTCTCCAGGGCCAGGTCGGCCACGGGCTTGGGCACAGGGTAGGGGGCGATCACCTTCTCCAGCATGGTGATGATCTCTTTGCCTGCCAGCAGGAAGCCGCAGCGGGCGCCGGCCAGGGCAAACGCCTTGGAGAGGGTGCGCAGCACCACCAGGTTGGGGCAACCGCCAATGGCGTCTGCCAGGCTCTGATCGGCGCAGAACTCAATGTAGGCTTCATCCACCACCACCAGGGTGTCCGGCAGGGCGTCCGCCAGGGCCAGCAGATCCTCGCGCGGCACCAGGGTGCCTGTGGGGTTGTTGGGATTGCAGACGAACACCAGTTTGGCACCGCGGCCCGCCTCGGTCAGCGCCAATGGCAACTGATAGTCCTCCTCCCAGGGCACCGCCTGATACTCGACGCCGCAGGTGAGGGCGCTGATGCCGTACATGCCGTAGCTGGGGGCCAGGCTGACCACCTTGTCCTGACCGGGCACACAGAAGGTGCGGATCAGCAGCTCAATTCCTTCGTCGGCGCCGCGGGTGATCAACAGCTGCTCCGGGCGCACGCCGGCATAGCCTGCGTAGGCGGCGCGCAGCTCCGGCGGCTGACAGTCCGGGTAGCGGTTGACGTCAGCCACATTGGCGTTACGCCAGGGGCTCTCGTTGGCATTGAGCCAGATATCGCCGCCACTCATGCTGCGGCGGGCGGAGGCGTAGGGAACGAGTTCCCTCAGTTCGGGGCGACAGAGGCGTTCGGCCAGGTTCATTACTGCTCTCCTTACTCTTAATCCAGTTGCGCCATGCGTAGGGACACTGCCTTGGCGTGGGCGTCCAGGCCTTCGGCGTCAGCCAGGGCGATCACCGTGGGGGCCAGTCCTTTGAGACCGTCGCGGCTCAGCTCCTGCACCGTATAGCGACGGCAGAAGTCCGCCAGGGACAGACTCGACGCACTGCGGGAGGCGCCATAGGTGGGCAGCACGTGGTTGGTGCCACTGGCGTAGTCGCCCACAGACTCCGGCGACCAGGGGCCGAGGAAGATGGAACCGGCGGCGCGCAGTGTGCCCAGCAGCTCTCTGGGGGCTTGGGTCTGCACAATAAGGTGCTCGGGGCCATAGGCGTTGGAGACCTCACAGGCCTGCGCCAGGCTCTCTACCACCAGGGCGCGGCTCTGTGACAGGGCGGCGGCGGCGATCTCCTTGCGGCTCAGGGTGGTGAGCTGACTCACTAGGGCGGCGTTGACCCGTTCGGCGAAGCTGTCGCTGAGACACACCAGCATCGCCTGGCTGTCCTCGCCGTGTTCTGCCTGGGAGAGCAGGTCGGCGGCCACGAATTCGGGGTTGGCGTCGTCATCGGCGATCACCAGCACCTCGGAGGGGCCTGCGGGCATGTCGATGGCGGTGCCACTCTGGCTGACCTGGGTCTTGGCTTCGGTGACGAAACGGTTGCCCGGGCCGAAGATCTTGTCCACCTTGGGCACGGTCTCGGTGCCAAAGGCGAGGGCGGCGATGGCCTGGGCGCCGCCGATGGGGAACAGCTGCTGCACCCCACAGCGCCAGGCGGCGTAGCAGATGGCGTCGCTCACCGGAGGCGGAGTGGTCATCACCCGCACGTCGCAGCCAGCCAGCTTGGCGGGCAGGGCCTGCATCAACACCGAGGAGACCAGGGGGGCACTGCCGCCGGGAACATAGAGGCCCACCCGCTCAATGGCTTCGCTGCGCAATTCGCAGACGACGCCGGGCTGGGTTTCCACTCGTACCGGCTGGAACTGCTGAGCGTCGTGGAAGGCGGTCAGGTTGTCGATGGCGGCGTCGATGGCGGCCTTGAGGCTGGCATCGATGCGCTGGCCACGGCGGCCCAGTTCGTCGTTGTCGTAGGCCAGGGCGTCGGGACGGCCTCCGTCAAACTTCTCGCTCAGTTCAAGCAGGGCGTTGTCGCCACCCCTGCGAACCTGGTCGAGGATGGCCGCCACCGCCTGGGTGAGATCCCGGCTCTGCACTTGATCCGCCCGGGCCAGAGCCAGAGTCTGTTCGGTGTCGCACAGCTGGTTCCAGTTGAGTACTTTCATCTCTAACCTCTTAACCCAGCATCTTCTCAATGGGCAGCACCAGGATGGAGCTGGCACCCAGGGCTTTAAGCTGTTCCATGGTTTCCCAGAACAGGGTTTCGGAGCTGACCGCGTGTAGGGCCACCCGCTCGCTGTCCTGGGCCAGGGGCAGGATGGTGGGGTTCTCGGCGCCGGGCAGCAGGGCCACCACTTCATCCAGGGTTGCCTTAGGGGCGTGCAGCATGATGTATTTGCTCTCCCGGGCCTGGATGACGCCGTTGATGCGGGTCAGCAGTTTGTCCACCAGCTCCTGGTTGGCGGCATTCAGGGGGGAGGCGGTCTGAATCAGGGTGGCCTTGGAGCGGAAGATCACCTCGGTCTCCTTCAGGCCGTTGGCTTCCAGGGTGGCACCGGTGCTCACCAGATCGCAGATGGCGTCGGCCAGGCCGGCGCGGGGCGCCACCTCTACCGAGCCCTTGAGCATGCAGTCGCTGAAGGGGACGCCGGTCTTCTTCATGTAGCTGGCCAGCAGGTAGGGGTAGGAGGTGGCGATGCGCTTGCCCGCCAGGGTGGTGGGGCCGTCCCAGGCCAAGTCCTTGTCCACCGCCAGGGAGAGACGGCAGCCGCCGAAGTCCAGGCGGCGCAGGGTGGTGAACTCACAGGGGCGACTCATCGCCTCGCGCTCCAGGCGCTCCTCCTCCAGCACGTTCTCGCCGACGATGCCCAGGTCCACCACGCCGTCCATCACCAAACCGGGGATGTCATCGTCACGGACACGCAGGATGTCGATGGGCAGGTTCTGGCAGTGGGACAGCAGGCGCTGGTCCCGCAGGTTGAGTTTGAGGCCGGCACCCTTGAGCAGGGTTTGGCATTCATCGGCCAGGCGGCCGGATTTTTGGATGGCGATTCTCAGTCGTTGTTGAGTCATGATTCAGTCCTGATAATAAAACAAAAAACCCTGGGCGCTTGCTCCAGGGTTCTTGTGTGTTCAGGTTCTGAATCCGCTGGAGGGCGCCGTTTAAACAGCAGCCTCCAGCGACAATGCCAAAGGCTACCGCTTGAAATGATGATGGTGATGTAGGGCGGTAAACTTCAGCATGGGTGCGAATTCCTAATGATTCAGTACAAAATTCTGTGCACGTTCAACGTGGCGTGCTTTTAAGCTAATTCAGTGAATAAATAATTGCAACAACCAATTTACGCTTTTTTTCTGATGAATCCATAACCCCGCTGTCAGGGGCGGTGGGCTGTGTCATAATGGCCGCCCCTTAGATGTTTGTGTGCCTCTCCATGTCCCGTTTCTCCAGCAAAATCAAAAAGGCGTTCGCCGCCGATGGCCTGCTGGCAGAGACTCTGGAGGAGTTTCATTACCGCCCGCAACAGCAGCAACTGGCCCATGCGCTGGCGGAGCACAGCACCCCGGGCAAGGTGCTGGTGGCGGAGGCGGGCACCGGCATCGGCAAGACCTTTGCCTACCTGCTGCCAGCTCTGCTGAGCGGCAAGAAAGTGGCCATCAGTACCGGCACCAAGAACTTGCAAGATCAGCTCTTTTTCAAAGATCTTCCCCGACTTTTGCCGCTGATCGACTCAGGCATCAAAGTGGCTTTGCTCAAAGGGCGGGGCAACTATCTGTGCCTCTATCACCTGACTCAGCAGTTGGCGGACCCGGAGGCGCAGACCCCGGTGGAGATGGATCAGCTGATTCGCATCCGCAGCTGGGCCAATGGCACCGGCACCGGGGATATGGCGGAGATGGACTCCCTGGCGGAGGACGCCCCCATACTGCGCAAGGTGACCTCGACCCAGGACAACTGTCTGGGTAAGGCCTGCCCGGATTTCGACCGCTGCTTCCTGAAAAAGGCCAGGGCCAAGGCGATGGGCGCGGATCTGGTGGTGATCAACCATCACCTGTTCTTCGCCGATTCGGCGCTGAGAGAGGGGGGCTTTGGTGAGCTCCTGCCTGAGCTGAACTGGATCATCTTCGATGAGGCCCATCAACTGCCGGACATCGCCCTGACCCGCTACGGCGAGCGCCTCTCTGCCTCCAGTTTTCATTACTTGGGAAGGGACGTGCGCCGGGTGTATAAGACCCTGAAGGATTGCAAATCCCTGGAGACCCGGGCCGACGAGCTCAGCCAGTGGGCCGATGAGCTGACTGAGGCGATCCAAGCCAATGGCGAACCGGCCTGGCAGGCACAGCTGGGGTTTGAGGCGGTGTCTGCCGCTTGGCAGGGGCTGACCCGCTCCCTGGGGATGCTGAAAACCGAATTGGGCTACCACCTGGGACGGGATGAGCTGGGGGATCAGTGCTTCGAGCGCAGTGCCCGGCTGATGGGGCTGCTGGAGCACTTCGGCAACCCGGATGCCAAGCGCATCTACCGGCTGGAGCGGCGGGAGCGGGGTTTTGGCCTGGTCTCCAGTCCCATGTCGGTGCGGGATGAGCTCAAGGCGCTCTATAACAGTTACCACAGCGCCTGGGCCTTTACCTCGGCCACTTTGCAGGTAGGAGGTGACTTCGGTTACTTCACCCGGCAGATGGCCCTGGAGAAGGCCGATTCACTGATTCTGGACAGCCCCTTCGATTACGCCAGCCAGGCGCTGATGTGTGTCCCCCGGCACCTTCCTCAGCCCCATGAGGCCAATGTGGCTGAGCATCTGGCCGAGATCGCCTCCAAGCTGATTGAGGCGGCAGATGGGCGCACCTTCCTGCTGTTCACCAGCTACCAGATGATGTACCGGGTCGGGGAGCTGCTCAGTCACCGCCAGAGCCGGCCATTGCTGGTGCAGGGGATGGACTCCAAGCGCCAGCTGCTGAGCCGCTATCATGCCTATGGCAACGCGGTGCTGCTGGGTACCGCGGCGTTCTGGGAGGGGGTGGACGTTAGAGGCCGTGCGCTCTGTTGTGTTATGATCGACAAGCTGCCTTTCGTCTCTCCGGACGACCCCCTGACCCAGGCCAGGCTGACCGCCTGTGAACGCAGTGGTCAGGATCCCTTTGCCATGGTGCAATTGCCTCAGGCGATCCTCGCCCTGAAGCAGGGTGTCGGCCGGTTGATTCGCAGCGAACAAGACCAGGGGGTGCTGGTGATCTGCGACCCCAGATTGGTTCAGCGCCCCTATGGCGAACAGTTTATACGCAGCCTGCCTCCGATGACGCGGACCCGCGGGCTGGACAAGGCTCTAGCACGATTAAGAGAAGTTTGATGTCTGAAAAGATTTTAATCATCGATACCGCCACCGAGAACTGCTCGGCGGCCCTGGTGCTCGGTGATCGGGTGATTGACCTGTGTGAAGAGGCTCCCAGAGAGCACAGCCAGAAGATCCTGCCTTTTGTTGAGCAACTGCTGGCAGAGGGGGGCGTGACCCTGGCGGAACTGGATGCCATCGGCTTTGGCCGAGGTCCAGGCAGCTTCACCGGTATCCGTATTGGCACCGCCATGATGCAGGGACTGGCCCTGGGGGCGGAGCTGCCGGTACTGCCCATCTCCAACCTGGCCGCCATGGCTCAAGGCGCCATCGATGCCGGTGCCAGCGCAGTGATTGCCGCCATCGACGCCCGCATGGGCGAGGTGTATGTGGGACGCTACGAGAGCCGCGATGGCCTGGCCACCCTGGTGGGGCAGGAGCTGGTGATTGCACCTGATGAACTGCTTGCCCTGGAGCTGATGCAGGGTGAGGCGCTGGTAGCCGTGGGCACAGGGTTTGAGACCTACCCAGAGCTGCTGGATGACGGCCGCCTGACCGTCAGTGGCGATCATCGTCTGCCCAGTGCTAAGATGATGGTGCCTCTGGCACTGGAACTCTATCGCAACGGCGGCGCCCTGCCTCTGGAGCAGGTAGAGCCGGTGTACCTGAGAGACAACGTCGCCTGGAAAAAGATGCCGGGTAAGTGAAACCAATCATAGTGGATATTTAAACTCTACTGCTGGTTTAATCGGGAGACTGCAGCACCACCATGATCCATCAAGTTGGATTATCCACCCAGGCCCCATTGCCGGCGAAGCCGCAGAGCAAGGGGAGCCCGGAGAAAGCCAAAGAGGCTGAGCCGGCGGTCAAAACCGCCGAGCTGGTGGTGCCCAGCGATCCCCAGGGCTGGCAGACGTTTGCTGCCGGCCGAACCCGCCTGACCCAGGAACAGCCCGACTCCCGGGCCATCTCCGCCTACATGGAAACCGCCAATCAGGGGCTGCGCCAGGAACTGCAGTCGATGATGGGCGTCGATCTCTACGTCTAGCACCCCTGCTGTACCCGGCTTTGGTGTATCCAGGCCGCCATCTTTTGTGACATCTTCCTGGCCGCAGCGCCATTGCAATCTCCGAGCGCCGCGATAGGTTATAGACTTTGACCTGAAATCTGAGTCTTACCGGAGGGAACCATGAGAACCATCTTGCTGGCGTCTGCCCTGACCCTGATGAGCCTGCCAGTTGTGGCTGGGGACAACGACAACCAGAGCGCCTTGAACCAGTGGGCCAATGGCGAGCATCGAAGCCAGGCCAATATCGAGCGCAATCAGTACCGACACCCAGCCGAGACCCTGGATTTCTTTGGGCTGCATCCCCACATGCGGGTGATTGAGCTGTGGCCCGGCGGAGGCTGGTACAGTGAGATTCTGGCGCCTTACCTGAAAGAAAACGGTAAGTTTATCGCCGCCAGTTTCGACACCAACCCTGCCGAAGAGACGCCTCGTACCCGATATCGGGCCAACGCCGGTAAGCGCTATGAGACCAAGTTGGCCGAAGAGCCTGAACTCTATAGCAAGGTGGAGGTGATTACCTTCGACCCGCCGGCCAAGATCAGTCTGGGGGTGGAAGCCAGCGTGGATATGGTGCTGACCTTTAGAAATCTGCACAACTGGGCCATGGCAGACTCCCTGGAGCCGGTGTTTCAGGCCGCGTTTGAGGTGCTGACCCCGGGTGGAGTGTTTGGGGTGGTGGAGCACAGGGCCAACCCGGGCATGCCGGCAGAGTCCGGTTACATGGATGAGGCCCAAATGATCGCCCTGGCACAAAAGGTGGGCTTTAAGCTGGCGGCCAAGAGTGAGGTCAATGCCAACCCCAAGGACACCAAGAATTATGAACGCGGGGTGTGGACCCTGCCGCCTTCACTGCGCCTCAAGGAGCAGGACAGGGAGAAGTACCTTGCCATCGGCGAGTCCGACCGCATGACCCTGAAGTTCTACAAACCGGAGATCTGACGTGACCCAAGAGCCTGGCCGGGAGCGACGCTTCCAACTCGACACCCTGTCACTGGCTGCGCTGGAGTGGGGCCCACAGCAGGGCCCGCTGATTCTGGCGCTGCACGGCTGGATGGACAATGCCCACAGCTTCGCTCCCCTGGCCCCCAAATTAACTGATCGCGGCTATCGACTGCTGGCGTTGGAGTTTCCCGGCCATGGCCATTCGGACCATAGGCCCCAAGGCAACTATTACCATTTCCTCGACTACCTCTATGACCTGCACCAGTTGTGGCCACAGTTACCTGAACAGCCGGTTCTGCTGCTGGGTCACTCCATGGGCGGGATTCTCGGGGGCCTGTTTGCCTCGCTCTATCCGGAGCGGGTGTCGAGACTGGCGATCATCGAGGCGATGGGCCCACTGACTGCCGAGCCGGATGAGAGCCTGGAGCGGATGCGAGCGGGCTTTGCCAGCCGGGATAAAGGGTTTAAGCCCAGGGGTTATCCGGACCTGGCGCCCCTGGTGAGCGCCCGGGCCGCGGCGGGCGGGCTGGATGACGCTTTGGCCCGATTGCTGCTGCAGCGGAACCTGCATCAGCGTGACGGCTTGTGGCACTGGTGCTCGGACCCCAGATTGCGCACCCGCTCCCCCTGGATGATGACCGACGCTCAGGGAGAACAGCTGATGTCGGATCTTCAGGCCGACACCCTGGTGGTGCTGGGGCAGAACGGGTTCGAGGGGCTCAGGGAGATTTCGGCAGCGCGTCGCAGTTGGCTGAATCAGCCTCAGCTCGAGTCCATAACCGGTGGTCACCATTGCCATATGGAGTCCCCGGAGGCCCTGGCGCGCCTGATTGACCGATTTATTGGCGTAAAAAGCAGCGAACACACCAACTTAGGTTAGGTTTCGCCGCATATGGCGGTATCATGGATGCCATTAGAAGTCCTGTTCCAGTAAAGGAGAACAGCGTGGACAAGGCATGGCTTAACAGCTATCCCGCCGGTGTTCCGGCGGAGATTCATCCCGAACAGTATCGTAACCTGCTTGACCTGTTTGAGCAGAGCTGTCACACCTACGCCGATCAGGTGGCGTTCATCAATATGGGCGCGGTACTTACCTATCGTCGCGTCGAAGAGCAGAGCCGCGCCTTTGCCGCCTACCTGCAGAACGAACTGAAGCTGCAGAAGGGGGATCGTGTCGCCATCATGATGCCCAACCTGTTGCAGTATCCGGTGGCCCTGCTGGGCGTGCTGCGTGCCGGCATGGTGGCGGTGAACGTTAACCCTCTCTACACCCCCAGGGAGCTGAAGCATCAGCTGTGTGATGCCGAGGCCAAGGCGATTGTGCTGGTGACCAACTTCGGTCAGAGCCTGCAGCAGATCGTCGACGATACCCCGGTGGAGCACGTCATTCTGACCAAGATTGGTGACCATCTGTCCGCCCCCAAGCGCACCCTGGTCAACTTCGTGGTGAAGTATGTGAAGAAGATGGTGCCTAAGTACCATCTGCCTTACGCGGTATCCATGCGAAAGGCGCTGACGGTGGGCCGCCGCTTGCAGTACATCAAACCCAAGGTGGATCTGGATGATATTGCGGTGCTGCAGTACACCGGCGGCACCACGGGTGTGGCCAAAGGGGCGATGCTGACCCACAAGTCCCTGATCTCCAATATGCTGCAGGCGGAGGCCTACTTTGGCCCTGTACTCGATGAGGGGTCTGAGATGGTGGTGACGCCGCTGCCGCTCTACCATGTGTTTGCCAACACGGTTAACCTGCTGCTGTTCTTCAAGCTGGGCGGTCAAAACCTGTTGATCACCAACCCCAGAGATATGCCCGCCTTCCTGGGTGAACTGAAGAAGTACCCCTTCACCGTGCTGACCGGGGTCAACACCCTGTTCAATGCCATGCTCAATCAGGACGCGTTCTGCGGCCTGGATTTCAGCCAGTTTAAGATCACCATCGGCGGTGGCATGGCGGTGCAGCGCGCCGTGGCCGAGCGCTGGCAGGAGGTGACCGGACAACCCCTGATTGAGGGTTACGGTCTCACCGAGTGCTCGCCTGTGGCCGCCGCCGGCACCTATGATCAGAAGGAGTACACCGGCGCCATTGGCCTGCCCATCCCCTCCACCGAGATGCGCGCCGTAGACGACGACGGCAACCCTGTGAATCCCGGCGAGACCGGTGAACTGCAGGTACGTGGTCCCCAGGTGATGAAGGGCTACTGGCAACGTCCAGAAGAGACCGCCAAGGTGCTGACCGACGATGGCTGGTTGTTTACCGGTGACATCGGCTACATGGATGACAAGGGCCAGTTCTACATTGTCGACCGTAAAAAAGACATGATTCTGGTGTCCGGTTTCAACGTTTTCCCTAACGAGGTGGAAGACGTGGTGGCCAGCCACTCCAAGGTACTGGAAGTGGCCGCCGTAGGTGTGCCTCACGAGGTGTCTGGCGAACTGGTGAAAATCTTCGTGGTGGCCAAGGACCCCTCCCTGACCGACAAGGAGCTGATCGCGCACTGTCGCAAGTCCCTCACCGGTTATAAGGTGCCCAAGCTGGTGGAGTTCCGCGATGACCTTCCCAAGACCAATGTGGGCAAGATCCTGCGCCGTGAGCTGCGGGAAGAGCAGATGAAAGAGGCCAGTAACGCATGAGTGAACTGAACTGGCAGTGGATCGACACTGATGAAGGTTTGGCGCAGCTGTGTGACCAGGCCAGTCAGGCGGAAGCAGTGGCGCTGGATACCGAGTTTGTTCGTACCCGTACCCTGTACGCTCAGCTGGGGCTGATTCAGATCTATGACGGCACCACTCTGGCGTTGGTGGACCCCCTGACCATTGAGGATCTGGGGCCTTTCTGGCGCTTGCTGGAAAATGAATCCGTGGTCAAGGTGCTGCACTCCTGCAGCGAAGATCTGGAGATCTTCGCCCAGCAGGGCGGTGTCCAGCCCAAGCCGCTGTTTGATACCCAGGTGGCGGGGGTGCTGCTCAACAAGGGCGCCCCAATGGGCTATGGCAAGATGGTGGAGGCCTACCTGGGTCTGGCACTGGACAAGGGGGAGGCACGCACCAATTGGCTGGCACGCCCCCTGCGCAATACCCAGCTGGAGTATGCCGCCGCCGATGTGCTCTACCTGCTCAAGATCTACCACACCATGAAGGAGGAGATCGCCGAGGCCGGTCGTCACGACTGGCTGATGGAGGAGGGGGAGCGCCTGACCGAGGGGCGGCTGGATCCTGTGGATCCCGAAACCGCCTACCTCAAGGTGAAAAACGCTTTCCAGCTTCGCCCGGAGCAACTGGCGATCCTCAAATCCCTGGCGGCCTGGCGGCTGGGCGTGGCGCAAAAGCGCGATCTGGCGCTGAACTTCGTCATCAAGGATGCGGCACTGCTGACCCTGTCCAAGCGGGCCCCGAGGAGCATCAACTACCTGAATCAGCTGGATTGCCTGACTGAGCGTGACGTGCAGCGCCATGGCAAGGCCATTTTGAAGGTGGTGGCTGGCGCGGATCTGGATAATCCACCGGAGCCGGTGGATCCCCTCTCGGCAGAGCCTGAGTTCAGAGACGCGGCCAAGCTGGTGCGTAAGACCCTGACCCAGGTGTGTGAGCAGCATGAGGTGGCCGCCGAACTGATGGCTTCCAAGAAGCTGGTGCATCAGTATCTGAAGTGGCGCCTGGGCGGCCAGCAGGGTAGGGAGCCTGTGGTTCTGCGTGGCTGGCGCGGTGAATTGACCCGTGCCAGTTTGGATGCATTGAGCCTTTAGTAGTAATTGCTTGAAACAGGGGGACCCTTTGGGGTCCCCTTTTTTGTGTCTCTATCAGACGATTGAAGGATTGATATCAAAACCGAATAAAGATGTTAATTTCATGTATATCGAGGCTGACAGTTGCCCAAATATGTGTGATGATGTTCACGTTTGTACGCATGTTTAATACAGGCGCTTAAAAAGATAAGTGGCGTGGAGAAGCCGCATAGACAAGGAGTGACACATGGAAAAGGTCTGGTTAGCGAGTTACCCCGAAGGTGTTCCGGCGGAGGTTGACCCCGACCGGTTCTCCTCACTGGTCGACTTGTTCGAGCAGTCGGTAGCCCGTTATGGGGATAAACCTGCCTTTATCAACATGGGAAAAACCATCACCTACAATGAGCTGGACAAGCTAAGCCGGGATTTTGCGGCTTACCTGCAGCAGGATCTCAGGCTGGAGCAGGGGGACAGGGTGGCGATCATGATGCCCAACCTGCTGCAGTATCCGGTGGCCCTGTTTGGTGTACTGCGCGCCGGTATGGTGGTGGTCAATGTCAACCCGCTCTACACTGCCCGGGAATTGAAACATCAGCTCAATGATGCCGGCGCCAAGGCGATTGTGGTGGTGTCCAACTTCGCCTCCACCCTGGAGCAGGTGGTGGACGATACCCCGGTCGAGCATGTGATTCTGACCAAGCTGGGAGATCAGCTGTCTCCCCTCAAGCGCACCCTGGTGAATTTCGTCGTCAAGTACATCAAGAAGATGGTGCCGGGTTACCACATCCCCCATGCACACTCCCTGCGCACTGCATTGAACAAAGGCGGGCGGCTGCCCTTCAACAAGCCAACCATCGACAACGGCGATCTGGCGTTTCTTCAGTATACCGGCGGCACCACGGGAGTGGCCAAGGGCGCCATGCTCACCCACAGAAACCTGGTGGCCAACCTGGAGCAGGTGAGCTCCTGGATTGGGCCAACCCTGAATGAGGGAGAGGAGATGGTGGTCACCGCGCTGCCGCTGTACCACATCTTCGCCCTGACCTGTAACTGCCTCACCTTTATGAAGCTCGGTGGCACCAACCTGATGATCACCAATCCCAGGGACATGCCGCTGTTCATCAAAACCATCAAGCAATATCCCTTCACCGCCATCACCGGGGTGAACACCCTGTTCAATGGCCTGCTCAACACCCCGGGGTTCGATGAGCTGGATTTCAGCAAACTCAAGGTGGCCCTCGGCGGTGGCATGGCGGTGCAGGCCGCGGTGGCGGATAAGTGGCAGAAGGTCACCGGTTCCCGCCTGCTGGAGGGGTTCGGGCTGACCGAAAGCTCTCCGGTGGCCTCGGTGGCACCCTATGACGCCAAAGGTTACGACGGCACCATCGGCCTGCCTCTGCCCTCCTGCTCCATTCGCCTGGTGGATGAGCAGGGTCAGGTGGTGGAGGTCGGTGAGCGGGGAGAACTGCAGATTCTGGGGCCCAATGTGATGAAGGGGTACTGGCAGCGACCCGAGGCCACGGCGGAGACCATCTCAGAGGACGGTTGGCTCTCCACCGGCGACATCGCCACCATGGATGAACGGGGCTACTTCAAGATTGTGGATCGTAAGAAGGACATGATCCTGGTGTCGGGCTTCAACGTCTTCCCCAATGAGATTGAGGACGTGGTGGTGATGCACGAATCCGTGGTGGAGGCGGCTGCCATCGGGGTGCCCAACCCCGTTTCCGGAGAGATGGTTAAGGTGTTTGTGGTGGCCAAGCCCGGCACCAGTGAAGAGGCGATCATTCGTCACTGTAAAAAGCACCTGACTGGATACAAGATCCCCAAGATCATTGAGTTCAGAGATGAGTTGCCCAAGACCAATGTGGGTAAGATTTTGCGCCGCGCCCTTCGTGAGGAGGAGCAGGCGGCCTGACATCAAGCTGTCACATAGGAGTGATAGGCTGAGATTCATTGCTCCTCTGTATTCACGCTGAATCCACCCGGACTCACTGCTGGCGCCCCTTGTGGGCGCTTTTTTTATATCACCGTTGTCAGTTGGCGTCCGGTGGGCAGCGTCAGGGGCTAAGCGATCAGGTTTGGTGCCCGCCGGGATCGTTTAGTAGGAAATAGAACTGTGCCAGTCATCACTTGTTAGCCAAGCTCGAGGTCAAAGCGTTTTGTAAGGAAATAACGAATCGTCATTGTGCGGCTCGTCACGGCATTGCGTACGGGTCGCCTCGATGTCGCCATAAATGGCGAAGATGTCGTCGTGAATTGGCGGGTGAGGTTGCTTTTGGGGGCAAATTTTGATCATATGTTGTCACTCCTGAAGATGATGAAGAGGCAACATGGCGGAGAAACGATATCCGTTAGATGCCAGGTGGCGATACGCCTTTGAGCGATTGGGGTTGGATTCGGCTGAGGTTCTGGAGAGAGCGGGTCTCTCACTGGAGGTGCTGGAAAACCCGGACAGTCGACTCAACACCATGCAGTACCTGGGGCTTTGGCACTCTCTGGAGCAGAGTGTTGAGTCAGGTCAGTTGAGTCAGAGTGTGGCGCAGTTTTGCTCCAGCACCTTTGCCGCCCCCATGATGGCGGCCCTGTGCTGTCCGACTCTGCTGGATGCCATCAATCGTGTAGTGCGCTTCAAACCACTGCTGGGGCCTCAACGGCTCAGAGTGGAGGAGCGCGATGATAAGATCGCCATCGTTCAGTACTGCGAACCGGACACGCATCGAATTCCCAACTCCCTAATCGTACTTGAGTGGTATCTGATTTTGGATTTGGCGCAGATGGCCACCAAGGTGGATCCCATAGTCACTTCCCTGACTCTGCCCGAGGATTGCCCTGAGGGGCGCCAGTTGGCAAGGCGCCTGGGCCTGGAGCTGCAGGTTGGCGAAGGTAACGCCCTGGTTTTGCCCAAAGGGGAGTGTCAGCGCCCCTTTATGACTCTCAACGATGCCATGTGGCAACATTTCGAGCCTGCCCTTCTGGCTCAGATTCGAAACCTTCACTCTGAAGGTGGTTTTGCCAGTGAAGTGAAAGCGATTCTGTTGGAGTGTTTGCCCTCAGGGATGGCGGACAAGGAGCGGGTGGCTGAACGCCTTGGGGTCAGCCCCAGTACTTTGAAGCGGCGTTTGGCGACAGAAAAGAGGCCTTTCAAGGAGCTGTTGGCCCAGGCGAGGAAGGAGCTGGCCTGCCACTATCTGCAGCAGTGTCACCTGTGCCACACAGAGATAAGCCTGTTACTGGGCTTTGACGATCCCGCCAGTTTCTACCGGGCCTGTCAGCGTTGGTTTGGCCTTACCCCCGAGCAGGTGAAAAAAAGAGAGGCCGGCATAAAGCCGGCCTGGTAATGGGCTTGAGGGGCCGGGGTTAGCCCAGATCATCAATCTCGCCATCTTCGTCGCGGACGATGGTGGCGTAGAGGTCATACTCGTTGGCGAACTCAATGGATGCCCAGACCATCTGGCCCACATCCACGTCAAACTCTCCGCCCAGAATCACCTTGCCGTCGATCTCCGGGGCATCGGTATAGGCGCGGGCAATGGCGCCCTCATCGTTGAGCTCATCGACAATCACCCGCATCTCGGTACCCACTCGGGCCTGCAGGCGCTCGGCGCTGATGCGTGCGGCCACCGCCATAAAGCGCTGGAAACGATCCTCCATCACCTCTTCAGGAACCAGCTCCGCCAGGTCGTTGGCCACGGCACCGTCCACAGGGCTGTACTTGAAGCAGCCGACGCGGTCCAGTTGTGCCTCTTCCAGCCAGTCCAGCAGGATCTGGAAGTCCTCTTCGGTTTCGCCGGGGAAGCCGACGATGAAGGTGGAACGGATCACCAGCTCGGGGCAGATCTCACGCCACTTCTTGATCTGCTCCAGGGTACGCTCGGCCTTGCCGGGGCGCTTCATCGCCTTGAGGACACGTGGGGACGCATGTTGGAAGGGGATGTCCAGGTAGGGCAGGATCTTGCCCTCGGCCATCAGAGGGATCACCTCATCCACATGGGGGTAGGGGTAGACGTAGTGCAGGCGCACCCAGATCCCCATCTCCGCCAGCTTCTGACACAGCTCGGTCATGCGGGTTTTTACCGGCATACCATTCCAGAAACCGGTCTTGTGCTTCACGTCGATGCCGTAGGCACTGGTGTCCTGGCTGATCACCAGCAGCTCCTTCACTCCGGCGTCCTTCAGTCGCTTGGCTTCATCCAGTACTTCGCCGATGGGGCGGCTGACCAGGTCGCCGCGCAGGGCAGGGATGATGCAGAAGGTGCAGCGGTTGTTGCAGCCCTCGGAGATCTTCAGATAGGCGTAGTGACGAGGCGTCAGCTTAACGCCGTGATCCGGGATCAGCGAGGTCAGGGGATCGTGTTGTGGCTTGGGCAGATGCTGATGCACCTGTTCCAGTACCATCTCATAGGCGTGGGGACCGGTGATGCCCAGAACCTTGGGGTGAACCTCGCGGATCTCGTTCTCCTTGGCACCCAGGCAGCCGGTGACCAGCACCTTGCCATTTTCACTCAGTGCTTCGCCGATGGTGTCCAGGGACTCCTGAACGGCGCTGTCGATGAAGCCACAGGTGTTGACGATCACCAGATCGGCACCTTCGTAGGTGTTGACCACGTCGTAGCCTTCGGTGCGCAGCTGAGTCAGGATGCGCTCACTGTCCACCAGGTTCTTAGGGCAGCCAAGACTTATGAACCCTATACGTGCAGCGCTAGATGGTTTCGTCTGTGACTGTACGGATCCACCTTCGGTCATCTTATCGAGCACCTTCTTAGGTGTTTCGAGGGTGGTGGTTTGCTTGGGATTGAACTGCTCAACGGTCATACAAAAACTCAGATTGCCCGGCTCTGCCGTAAAAATTGCGCGAATTATACCTGAGTCCCGGCAAATATGCAGGGCGAAAAAGTGTGCAGCTTTCGGCGCTGTTGATGGGGGCGAAAGGCGTAATTGTGAGCGGTCAGTTCAAATCTTGTCCTTGATGGCTGGGTTGTGTGAACATGGAGGGCATTACCTGATTGTTTAGCAAGTGGTTTATGCCTGATAGCAAGACTCGGTGTTACTCCTACATCCGTTGGTCCAGCGAGAAGCAAGCGCATGGAACGACCTTGGCGCGACAGAAGAAGATTGCCAAGGAGATTGCTGATGAGAATGGCTTGGAGCTGGTAGAGATTGTTGATGAGGGACTGAGTGCCTTTAAGGGCAAGCATCGTAAGGATGGTGCCTTGGGAGCCTTTATTGAAGCCGTTAGGAACAAACATGTTCCCGCCGATTCCTGGTTGGTTGTGGAAAATCTGGACCGCCTGAGTCGCGAGGACATCATGAGTTCACTACCGATGTTCATGCAGCTTCTTGAATTAGGGATCACCATTGTTACCGGCATGGACCGCAAGGTGTACTCAGGCCAGAGTGTTATCGAAAATCCAATGGACTTGATGCACTCCATTTTGTTGTTTAGCCGAGCACACGAGGAGTCGAAAACCAAATCAAAGCGGACCTATGGTCATGCTCAGGCGATAGTAACCGCTCACAACAACGGTAAGCGCTCTCCCGAAGGCTACGCTTATGCGATAAAGTCTGTGGGCACCAACATCTGGTGGAGTGACTGCAGCGATGAATTTGTACGGCCACACGCGCTGTACTACGAGGTGGCCAAGGAGATCATTGGCTACATCAAGCTGGGACTGGGTAACTACCGAATTATCGAACTGCTCAATGCCAAGTATCCACCGCCAACCAAAAACAAACACAACAGCTGGTCAGCGAATCTCATTTCAAAGTTTCACCTTAGCCGCGCATTGCTGGGCGAGAAGTGCATTACCATAAATGGCGTTGAGTACGTGCTAGAGGGGTACTATCCGGCGCTAGTAAGCGAAGACGAATTTCACCTGCTGCAAGCAATCAAAAAATCCAAGACTTCAAAAACCACTGCGACAACACATCAGCCGTTGTTGTCTGGGATTAAGGTGCTTAGATGCGGCGAGTGTGGAGGCAGCATGTATGCCTTTACGCAGCGTAATAAGCCTCGTTACATCTGTGGTACTGGTCAGCAGAATCAGGGGTGTCGTCCATGGTCATTTAACGGCATGTGGGTTGAGGACACGGTACTTAGGCTTGCTGCTAATAATGTGTTTCGCCCCTTTGGCGTTGAAGAAGATATGCACTTGATTGAGCTTGCGCTTAGGGGTGAGCTAAAGGCCAAAAGCGAGCGTATAGACCGTCTGGTGGAGGCCATTGCTGACGGGACGGGCCCGGCTGCACTGACGGTAAAAATCAAGCAGCTCGAACAGGAAGTTGAAGCGACAAAGAAGAAAATTGAGCAAGCCGTGATGCAGAAGCAGGCCCAATTGTTAGAGACGGTTGAGTGGGATGCGGTTGATGAGCGGGTGCTTGATAACACTGAACATGACTTGCGGGCTCAGGTGCGTACCAAGCTGGCACGGGTGCTAAAACAGGTTAGTTGCTATCAGATAAAGCAAGGGCATGTGGCATTTCTGCTTGAGTTCATAAACGGTAAGCAGGTTGTGGCTCACAGGACTGCTCAGACACTGCTGTTTGACAGTGATGCATGGCGAGCGCTTGGTGATCACTATGGCAAACGGGTGCTTCTGACAGACTCTGAACAGAAGGTACTGGCTGAACTTGATGCTCTTGAGGTTGAGGAGGACGTAGCGGAATTTGAATTGCCTGGTGGGTTGAGCTCAGCCGACTTTAAACTTCCCGATGAACTGGTCGGTGTTAGCGAAAGCTACGAGTACCCCGGCATAGGTAGCTTAAACGCGGAGTTTATTGGTGATTCTGAAGAGCTGGTTGCAGATCAGATGCGATTGGAGCACTTGCTGACGTGGGCAATGTCCGTAAAGGGAACGCCTAACGTCATC
The DNA here is from genome assembly GCF_048263965.1 of Ferrimonas sp. Lineage (NCBI taxonomy): Bacteria > Pseudomonadati > Pseudomonadota > Gammaproteobacteria > Alteromonadales > Ferrimonadaceae > Ferrimonas > Ferrimonas sp. Next base: position 76,043 of record NZ_JBLXDO010000021.1, read on the forward strand.
GAGGACCAGTACCAGGTCTTTAAGCACCGCTATAAAAGCCGAGTGGTGACAAAGCCAGAGCCAGCGGCGTACTACATTGATGAAGTTCATATTGTGAAGAACAAGATACTGCCAGTTCGGCTAAGTGACTGAGGTCGTCCATAAAGCTGCTACCTCGTACAGTACGAATGCCCGAAGCCAATTTCACAAGGAGCAGCTAATGGCAACGTACTACTACCAATGCATGAAAACCACCTGTGGCCACTTGGAGTTCACAAAATTTGCGCCAGCAGCCACCAAGCGCTGT
>NZ_JBLXDO010000022.1:0-37414 GCF_048263965.1 Ferrimonas sp.
GGATACCGGGACAGCGACTACTTCTTCCTGAAGATACGAGCCGCTTTTCCCGGTAATGCGCGATGAACCTTTTTTATAGCCCTTCATCTGAGGACAACTGTTCAACGACGCTGCTCTGCGTCTCAGAGATATTGCCGGCAGATCTCAACCAGTGCCATTGGGGTGCCAGCAACATGGTCCGGCTGGTGCTGCCAGTGCCGAGGCGATGCGCCACTGTAGGCGGCGGCAACCGCAATCACCCGGCTCCTCGTTCCCAGGGCAGTGTCCAGGTTGCGAGCAAACTGGACATCACCCTGATGGTCGCCAATATAGAACAGGGTCTCTGGACTGTGGCCTCCAAACATCGCCTCAATGCACTGGAGTCCTCCGGCGGGATGGGGCTTCTGAGCCTCTGAGGGCACCTCGTTGTACCCCACCACTGCCTTGAAGGGGGCGGCGACCCCCTGGCTCTCCAGCTGGCGCCAGATGGTCACCGAGTCGTTCTGGGAGCAGATGCCATGGGGCAGCGCCTGAAGCTGTTCCAGCACCTCGGCAATCCCCTCAAACAGAGACACCTGCGTGGTGTTGCGCCTCTGATGCTGGGCCCACAAGGGCCCCGCCTGCGCCGTTTCCTGGGCCGTCAGTCCGTAGTAGTTCTGATAGAGATCCTGCCAGTTCTGTGCCGCGTGATTGGCCTGATGGTAGCGGGCTTCGCTGCGCAGGCAGTGGGGAAGGCGATCGCCGGTCAGCCTTGGAGCCACTTCATCCAGAATGGAGAGGGTGATGCTGATATTCTTTGGGGCGGAATTCACTAGGGTGCCGTCGTAATCCCATAGGATGGCGCTGGAGTGCATAGGGGGCTCCTTCTGAACAGTGGCGCTCACTTTGCCACCTAACATGGCTCGGAAAAAGCCCTCAAACTCGAAATGAGTGTTCTGGTGAAGCTACAAAAAAACCGGAGCCAGGCTCCGGTTTTCTCAGTCTGTCAGGCTTAATCGCCGAAGTAGTCGGCCACCTGCCTGAGGATGCCCGGTCCATCCAGGCCCAGCACGGTGTGCATCTCCTCCTGGGTGCCCTGCTCAATGAAGCGATCGGGCAAGCCCAGTTGCAGCACAGGTTTGGCGATCTTGTGGCGGTTCATACATTCGATCAGCGCCGAGCCGGCACCGCCCATGATGGCGTTCTCTTCCAGGGTCACCAGACGATCGTGGCTGTTGGCCATCTGCTGAACCATCTCCTCGTCGATGGGCTTGACAAAGCGCATGTTCACCACGGTGGCGTTCAGCTGCTCCGCCGCCTCCAGGGCGTAGGGAAGCAGGGTACCGAAGCTGAAGATACACAGATCTTTGCCCTGGCGACGGATCTCCGCCTTGCCGATGGGCAGGGCTTCCATCTCCTCCTGAACCTCTACCTTGAGGCCGGTGCCCCTTGGGTAGCGAACTGCCGCCGGGGTGTCCATCATGTGGCCGGTGTAGAGCATCTGGCGGCACTCGTTGGCGTCCGCCGGTGCCATCACCGTGAAGTTGGGAATACAGCGCAGGTAGGAGAGATCGAAAGCCCCCTGGTGAGTCTGGCCGTCGGCGCCCACCAGACCGCCCCGGTCGATGGCAAACAGCACGGGCAGGTTCATGATGCCCACATCATGGATCGCCTGGTCGTAGGCCCGCTGCAGGAAGGTGGAGTAGATGGCCACCACAGGGTGGTAGCCCTCACAGGCAAAGCCGGCGCCCAGAGTCACCGCATGCTGTTCGGCGATGGCCGCATCGAAGTACTGATCAGGGAACTGCTGGGAAAACTCCACCATGCCAGAGCCTTCGCGCATGGCCGGGGTGATGCCCATCAGTTTGTTGTCCTTGGCGGCCATATCGCACAGCCAGTCACCAAACACCTTGGAGAAGGTGGGCTGGCCGGGCTTGGACTTGGGCAGCTTAGACTCTTCGACGTTGAATTTCGGCACGCCGTGGTAGCTGATGGGGTCCTCTTCCGCAGGCTTATAGCCTTTGCCCTTCTTGGTCATGATGTGCAGAATCTGCGGCCCCTTGAGGTTGCGCATGTTGCGCAGGGTATCCACCAGGCCGCTGACATCGTGGCCATCGATGGGGCCGATGTAGTTGAAGCCCAGCTCCTCAAACAGCGTCCCCGGAACCACCATGCCCTTCAGGTGCTCTTCGGCACGACGTGCCAGCTCCTTGATGGGGGGCAGGCCGGAGAGGGCTTTCTTGCCGCCTTCACGGATGGTGGTGTACAGGCGGCCGGACATCAGTCGGGCCATGTGGTTGTTCAGGGCACCCACGTTCTCGGAGATGGACATCTCGTTGTCGTTGATGATCACCAGCATATCCTTGTGGATGTCGCCGGCGTGGTTCAGGGCTTCGAACGCCATGCCACCGGTGAGGGCACCATCACCGATGACCGCCACAACTTTGCGATCCTGTCCTTCACGGTCGGCGGCGATGGCCATACCCAGGGCGGCGGAGATGGAGGTGGTGGAGTGACCCACACTCAGGGTGTCGTATTCACTCTCTTCACGCCAGGGGAAGGGGTGCAGACCATCTTTCTGGCGAATGGTCGGCATCTCCTTGGCGCGGCCGGTGAGGATCTTGTGCGGGTAGGCCTGATGGCCCACATCCCACACCAGGCGGTCAAAGGGGGTGTTGTACACATAGTGCAGTGCAACCGTCAGCTCCACAGCCCCCAAGCCGGAAGCCAGGTGGCCCGAAGAGTGGCTCACGCAGCGCAGCAGATATTGACGGAGCTCATCCGCCACCGCTTGCAGGTCGGCCTTGGGTAGGGTGCGCAGGTCCTGGGGCATCAATGCCTTGGACAGGAGTGGATAATCGTTCAGATCCAGACTCATTATGACAGTCGCTTCTTGTTATCGTGATTATTGGCCTCGCTCGATGATGTATCGGGCAAAGTCAGTAAGTAGTTCAGTATTGTATGGCAACTGGGCCAAAGATGTCAGGGCATCTTTATGGAGACTCTGCGCCACCTCACAAGCCCCTTCCAGACCCAGCAGGGCAGGGAAGGTACTCTTATCCGCATCGGCGTCCGAACCCTGGGGTTTTCCAAGCTGCTCGGTGTCGGCGGTGATGTCCAGGATGTCGTCCTGAACCTGGAACGCCAGGCCGATGGCTTCGGCGTACTCCACCAGGGCGAGGCGGTGAGCCGGGTCCAGATTGGGTACCGCCAGGGTCGCCAGCTCCACGCTGGCCCGAATCAGTGCACCGGTCTTCAGCCTGTGCAGTTGGGTCAGCGCTTCCAGAGGAATACGTTTGCCGGTGGAAGCCAGATCGATCGCCTGGCCGCCGCACATCCCCTGATAGCCTGAGGCCCTGGCCAGGGCGCGGAACATGGCAACCCGGTTGCCCTCCAGCGCCTCGGGCAGGTCCGCCTCGGCCAGAATTTCGAAGGCCAGGGTCTGCAGCGCATCCCCGGCCAGAATGGCGGTGGCTTCGTCGAAGGCGATGTGACAGGTGGGTTGGCCCCGCCGCAGGTCATCATCGTCCATGGCCGGCAGGTCGTCGTGGATCAGCGAGTAGGCGTGGATACACTCCACCGCCGCGGCCAGAGGGTCCAGGTTCTTTTCATCGGCCCCGAGCATGATGCCCACGCTGTAAACCAGGAAAGGCCGGACCCGTTTGCCGCCCAGCAGGGTGCCGTAACGCATCGCTTCCAGCAGACCGGGCGCGCAGGGGGGCAGGGAATCAAATTGGTGGATAAGGTGTTGGTCGACCCGCTCACGGTAGCGGGTCAGGGCAGCGCTCAGCATGCTTACTCCTGAGATTCGAAATCAACCAGTTGTGCGTCGCCTTCCTCATCCCTGGTAAGCATCTGTACGCTCTGTTCCGCCTGGGTCAGCTTGCTCTGGCTGGCCCTTACGAGGTGAATGCCTCGCTCGAACTGTTTCAGCGCCTGTTCCAGCGGCAGGTTTCCCTGTTCCAGATTGCCAACAATCTGCTCCAGCTCCGACAGCGCCTGTTCAAAACTTAGGTTGTCCGGTTTTTTTGCCATCTTTCGGCTCCTTGAAGTGCTGGACAAAGGTACTGCTTTGTCGACCCTGGATCAATGGAGGTCCAGGTCGAAGCTGAAATTTCATTAAACTTGCCTTCGATTGGACCGATAAAGACAATAGACTACCTAGTTCCCCCTGCTGGGACGATCAGAAATTCAGACAGATCAGGAGAGTTTGTGGATCTCGCGACCCTAATTGGCCTCTTAGGCGCCTTCGCATTCGTGATCATGGCGATGATGAACGGGGGTGACCCCGGCGTTTTCGTCAATATCCCATCGGTCCTCATCGTAGTGTGTGGCTCCCTGTTCGTGGTGATGATGAAGTACAACATCAAGCAGTTCCTCGGAGCCATCAAGATCGCCGCCAAGGCCTTCATGTTCAAAATTGACAAGCCGGAAGACCTCATCGAGCAGGCGGTGGTGATGGCCGACTCCGCCCGAAAGGGGGGCTTTCTGGCCCTGGAGGAGGCGGAGATCAACAACAGCTTCATGCAGAAGGCGGTAGACCTGCTGGTGGATGGCCACGATGCCTCTGTGGTGCGCCAGGCCCTGGCCAAGGACATCGGCCTGACCATGGAGCGTCACCAAAGCGGCTCCGGCATCTTCCGCGCCCTGGCGGACGTCGCGCCGGCCATGGGGATGATAGGCACCCTGATTGGCCTGGTGGCCATGCTGAACAATATGGATGACCCCAAATCCATCGGCCCCGCCATGGCGGTGGCCCTGTTGACCACCCTCTATGGCGCCATCATCGCCAACATGGTGGCAGCACCCATCGCCGACAAGTTGGAACTGCGCATGGGTGAGGAGATGCTCAACCGTCGCCTGATCATGGATGCGGTGCTCTCCATCCAGGATGGTCAGAACCCCCGGGTGATTGAAGGCTTTTTGAAGAACTACCTGGCGGAGAAGCAGCGAGCCGTCTCCACCACAGAGGATTAGGTCCATGACTCTGTCCGCCAATCGCGATGAGGAGATGGCCCCAGCGAAGAAGGCCAGCGGTGGCTCTCCAGCCTGGATGGCCACCTTCGCGGACCTGATGTCCCTGTTGATGTGCTTCTTCGTACTGCTGCTGGCCTTCTCCGAGATGGACGTGCTCAAATTCAAGCAGATCGCCGGCTCCATGAAGTACGCCTTCGGTGTTCAGAACAAGCTGGAGGTGAAGGACATACCCAAAGGGACCTCGGTCATTGCCCAGGAGTTTCGTCCTGGCCGGCCGGAACCCACCCCCATCGAGGTGATCAACCAGCAGACCATTCAGTTCACCAAGAACCACCTGGACGTAGACCCAGGTAAGGACCCTGTGGCCGGCAGTGAGCAGACCAACGACGGTAAGCTCAAGGGCGGCGCCAGCGAGGAGACTTCCCCGGCCTTGGATACCATGGCCCAGACCCAGGCACAGGCTGAGAGCAGTGCCCTGGCCAAGAAGCTGGCGGAGCAGCTTCAGGAGCAGATTGAGGATGGGGCCATCGAGATTGAGTCCCTGGGGCAGCAGATTGTGATTCGCATCCGTGAAAAGGGGGCGTTCCCGGCCAACTCTGCGTTCCTGCAGCCCAAGTTCCGTCCGGTGATCGCGTCGGTGGCGGGTCTGCTCAAGGATGTGCCCGGCATCATCACCATCACTGGGCACACCGACAATGCGGTGATCAACAACGAACTCTACCGCTCCAACTGGGAGCTCTCCGCCCAGCGCGCGGTCTCCGTGGCCCATGAGATGATCAAGGTGGAGGGGTTTGAACCTCACCGCATGGAGGTCATCGGCAAGGCCAACACCCAGCCCCTGGCCAGCAACGATGAAGCGGCCGGCCGAGCCAAAAACCGACGGGTGGAGATTGCGATCACCCAAGGTAAGCCTAAACTTTCCGAAGAGATCCCGGCCGTTCAGTAACCTGAGCGGGGTCACGTCCCTTGTGACGTGGCCTTCGGTCCTCTCTGCCAGTGGTTCCCCAGATGCATAAGCTCAGGTATAATGCCGCGCTTTGATTTTTTGTCCGTACAGGAAGCTCATGAAATTTATCGTTAAGCTGCATCCCGAGATCATGATTAAGAGCAAATCGGTGCGTAAGCGCTTCGGTAAGTTGCTCGAGTCCAACATACGCAATGTATTGCGTAAAACGGATGAGACTGTGCGGGTTCGCTTCAACTGGGATCACATCAGTGCCGCCAGCAGCAATGACGATCCAACCAATACCGCCAAGCTGGTGGAATCCCTGAGCAACATGCCGGGTATCCACCACTTCATGGAGGTGCGCCAGTACAACTTCGAGACCCTGGACGACATCTATCAGCATGCGCTGCCGGTATTCACCGAACGCCTGAAGGGCAAGACCTTCTGTGTGCGCGCCAAGCGTCGCGGCAAACACGACTTCAACTCTCTTGAGGTGGAGCGTTACGTGGGTGGCGGCCTCAACCAGCACACCGAAGCGGCTGGGGTTCGCCTCAAGGACCCCGATGTGGTGATCGGCCTGGAGATTGAAGACGACAAGCTCTATCTGGTGCACAAGCGTCACGATGGCATGGGCGGCTTCCCCATCGCCACCCAGGAGGATGTGCTCTCCCTGATCTCCGGTGGTTTCGACTCCGGGGTGTCCAGCTTCCAGTGCATCAAGCGCGGTGCCCGTACCCACTACTGCTTCTTCAACCTCGGTGGTGCCGCCCACGAGCAGGGGGTGAAGCAGGTGGCTTACTACCTGTGGAACAAGTACGGTTCCTCCCACAAGGTGCGTTTCATCTCCATCCCGTTCGAGCCCGTGGTGGAGGAGATCCTCGAGCGCATCGACAATGGCCAGATGGGCGTGATTCTCAAGCGGATGATGATGAAGGTCGCCAGTGCCGTGGCTCAGAAGTACAACATCCCCGCCCTGGTGACCGGTGAGGCCATGGGCCAGGTGTCCAGCCAGACCCTGACCAACCTCAATGTCATCGACAAGGTGAGCGACACAGTGATCCTTCGTCCCCTGGTGACCTGGGACAAGCAGGAGATCATCGATGTGGCCAGGGCGATCGGCACCGAGGAGTTTGCTGCCAGCATGCCTGAGTACTGCGGTGTGATCTCCCAGAAGCCCACTGTGAAGGCGGTGCTTTCCAAGATCGAGGAAGAGGAAGCCAAGTTCTCCGAGGACCTGGTGGAGCGTGTGATGGCGGAGGCCAAGATGATGGACATTCGTGATATTGCCAAAGAGGAGCAGGCCAAGGTCACCGAGATGGAGACCGTGGACAGCCCCATTGACGGCGCCGTAGTGCTGGATATCCGCCCCCCTGAAGAGGAGGAGCAGAGCCCGCTGCAACTGGACGGTGTCGAAGTGGTCACCCTGCCTTTCTTCAAGCTCGGCTCCCAGTTCAAGGAGTTGGACCAGCAGCGCACCTATCTGCTCTACTGCGACCGCGGCGTAATGTCCAAGTTGCAGGCTCTCTACCTCAAGGAGCAGGGCTACAGCAACATCAAGGTGTACCGCCCCTAACCCACAGAAAATATAAAAAAACCGCCGAAAGGCGGTTTTTTTATGCTTGGCGTTTGCCGTTCAAGGTGACTGCAGAGCCCTGACCCTATCCAGATTGTCCCTGTGCGCCGGCACCGCAATACCCGCCTGGTCGGCCAGGGCAACCACAAAGCCACTGATCGCCTCGATCTCCGTGGCACGGCCTGCGTCCACATCGGAGAGCATGGATGAGCGATTCTGGGCGGTCGCTTCGGCCACCTTCAGCCCCAGGGCCAACACCTCGTCTGCCACCATGGCAACGCCCTGGCTGGCAGCCACCTGGGCCAGCTCTTCGCTGAGCCTTTTCAGGGTGGGCAGGAACTCGGGCCGGGTCAGTTCACCATTGGGACAGTTGTGCAGTGCCGTCAGCGGATTGATCAGGGCGTTGACCGCCAGCTTGTGCCACAGCCTCACCTCAATGTTGTCATCCAGCTCAAAGCCGATGGCCGTCAAGGCCTCGGGCAAGGGGCCCTGATGGCGCAGGGGGCCGGCAAAACGCTGCCCCAGCCCGGTGTGGATCACCGCGTCTCTTTGCTGACGCAGCCCGCCATCGGTCAGGGTGCCCGCCCACCAGTTGTGCTCTGGGAAGCGTCTGGCCAGCTGCTGCTGAGGGCCCAGGCCATTATGCAGCAGTATGATGGGAGTCTGAGGGGCTAGTCCGGGGAGCAGGGGCGTCACCGCGTCCTGGGCTTGATAAGCCTTGGTGGTGACCAACAGCGCCTGACAGGACGGTATGGCGTCGGGTGGCAGGTGGCGCACCTTGTGGTGAAACCGCTGGCCTTCCAGGGTGGTCAGTTGGTGCTCCCTAACCTCACTGTGACTGCCGGGGCGGCCAATGATCACCGCTTCGATCCCCTGCTGTGCCAGCAGGCCCGCCATCAGTTGGCCGATGGCGCCGCCGCCGACAATGGCTATCGGTTCTGCCATTTCACCACCAGCATCAGAAACAGGTGAAACATCAGGGCGCCTGCCATGTCGGCCAGGAAATCCATCGGGTCCGCCTGCCGGTAGGGCAGCCGGGATTGCACCAGTTCCACCAGGCCGGCGTAACCGGCCAGCACCAGCAGCTGCTGCCAGCGAGGCCAGTCGAAGGCCAGGTGCAGCATCATCGCCAGGGCGGCGAAGCCAAACAGGTGCCCAAGCTTGTCGGTATGGGCAATGGGCTGAGGGTAACTGGGTTTACCAAACAGCAGGTAGGAGAAGGCCGCCAGCATCAGCAGCAGGCTGAATCTGAACCAGAGCCGCTGCTGCGGGTTGGGGGAGGTCAAAATCATCATGGCAGCAATAATAGCCGCCCGGGGGCCGCCAGGCCATGACCAATTGCCCCTTTTGGCCCTTTGTGCCTTGCGGTGGCGGTGACTGAGAGTAAACTCTTTGGCATCAACAGATTCAGCCGACCAGGCTGGAGGCCTATCAGGAGATTAAGATGCCCTCATTCGACATAGTGTCCGAGGTAAACGCGGTGGAGCTGCGCAACTCTGTGGACAACGCCAGCCGTGAGCTGACCAACCGCTTCGACTTCCGCGGTGTGGAAGCCAGCTTCTCCCTGGCGGATATGGTGGTGACCATGAAGACCGAGTCCGACTTCCAGCTCAAGCAGATGGAGGACATCCTGCGTGGTGCCCTGGCGGCCCGTAAGGTGGACACCAGCGCCATGGAAGTGGATGAGAAAGCCCTGCACAGTGGCAAGACCTTCTCCCGCAACGTCAAGTTTAAGCAGGGCATCGAGCAGCCCACCGCCAAGAAGCTGGTGAAGATGATCAAGGACAGCAAGCTGAAGGTGCAGTCCCAGATCCAGGGGGACAAGCTGCGTGTCACCGGCAAGAAGCGCGATGAGCTGCAGGCGGTAATGGCCCTGGTGCGCGAGGCGGACCTGGGACAGCCGTTCCAGTTCGAGAACTTCCGCGACTGATCGCAGCCAGACAGAGAAACGGGGAGCCTTGGCTCCCCGTTTTCTTGAGAGGGACGCATCTCAGGGTTATTCCCAAATGGAATGCCCAGGCGGACGCTAAATCACTACAGCAGATATCTCTGACTCCCTATACTGGGCGCTAATCTGATTTGTTTGCCGTACTTCAGGAGTGGAGAGTCGATGACCGAGTATGAAAAGATGCTGGCGGGTTTGGATTACGATGGGGGTGATTCCCACATCAATGAGATCAAGCATCTGGCTTACCAGTCTCAGCAACGTATTAATCATGCGGCCAGTGTTGAGCAGGCGCAGCAGGATTTGCGGTCATTGATGAGCTTGGGAGAAGGCTGCTGGATTACGCCGCCGTTCCACTGTGAGTTCGGGCGTCATATCGAGATGGGGGATAGCTGTTTCCTCAACATGGGGGTGACCATGCTCGACGGTGCCCGCATTACCCTGGGGCGCAATGTGATGGTTGGGCCCAATGCTCAGTTCTATACTGCCAGTCACTCCCTGGATCATCGTCAACGGCGCAGCTGGGAAACCATTTGCCAACCCATAGTGGTGGAAGACGATGTTTGGATTGGTGGCAATGTGGTGATTACCCAGGGGGTCACCATAGGTCGAGGTGCGGTCATTGCCGCTAACTCAACGGTTACCCGGGATGTCGAGCCTTTGACCCTGATGGCAGGGTCGCCGGCCAGGTGCATTCGGCGTCTGGACACCGAGCCTCACTCCGGCGAGCAGGCTCAATCTTGAGGCGATGCTCCCCAAGGGGGACTGCGGGCAAAATGAGAAACGGGGAGCCTTAGCTCCCCGTTTTTTGTTGTGCGGTGGGTTACACCGGCTGCTCGATGGTGAGCATCTGCTCCTCCAGCAGCCTACGGGTGTACTTGTGCTGGGGATTGGCAAACACCTCTGTGGTGCGCCCCTCTTCCACCACCACGCCTCGCTTGAGCACGATCACCCGGTCGCTCATGTGGCGCACCAGCCCCAGATCGTGGGACATCAGGATGTAGCTCAGCCCCAGCTTCTGTTGCAGTTCCAGCAGCAGGTTGACGCACTGGGCCCTCAGGGAGGAGTCCAGTCCGGACAGCGCCTCATCGGAGATGATGATCTTCGGTTCCAGCATCAGCGCCCGGGCGATGGCGACCCTCTGCCTCTGGCCATGGGAGATCATATGGGGGTAGAAGTCCCCATGCTCTCTCAACAGGCCCACCTTCTTCAGGATGCGGTTGACCGTCTCCTTGCGCTCCTCCTTGTCCTGGCTGGTGTTGAACTTCAGCGGCTCCTCCAGCAGCTGACCGATGCGCTGGCGGGGATTGAGGGAGGTGGTGGGGTCCTGGAAAATCATCCGGATCAGACTGCAGCGACGCTTGTGATCCATCATCTCCAGATGCTCGCCATCGAGCAGGATCTCGCCACTGCTGCGCTGCTCCGCGCCGGCCAGGATCTTGGCCAGGGTGGTTCGGCCTGAGCCCGCTTCCCCGACGAACGCCAGGGTTTCGTTGGGGTAGAGCTCGAAGGAGATCGGTTCCAGGGCGGTGTCGTACACCTTGCGAAAGCGTCGGTAGCCCGCCGGAAACTTCTTGGACAGGTTCTTTACCTGCAGCAGCGGCTCGGTCATTTTCTCTCCTCCTCCGCCTGCAGCGGAAAGTGGCAGCGGAAGGCATGGCCGTTTCTGGTGGCAATCCGCGGTGGATTCACACACTCACGGCGGGCGTGGGGGCAGCGGGGCCCCAGGCGACAACCGATGGGCAGGTGCTGCAGCGGCGGAATCATCCCTTCCAGGGTATTGAGCTGGCGCTTGGGCAGAATTGACATGTTGGCGCTTGGCGCACTGGCAATCAGCGCCTGGGTGTAGGGGTGGCGAGGCCCCTTGATCAGGGCCTTCACCGAGCCGGATTCCATCATCTGGCCACAGTAGAGCACGCTCAGGTTGTGGCTCCAGCGGGCCACCGAATTAAGGTCGTGGCTGATCAGCAAAATGGCCACGCTCTTGGTTTGACTCAGCTTGGACAGCAGACGGTAGATCTGGGCGGCGGTGGCGGTCTCCAACCCGGTGGTGGGCTCATCGGCGATCAGCAGTTTGGGACGGTGGGATACCGCCATGGCGATCATCACCTTCTGCGCCAGCCCCTCAGACAGCTCCCAGGGGAAGGCGCGCATCACCCTGGTGTGATCCTTCACCCCCACCCGGTGCAGCAGGTCGATGGCCATCTCCTTACGCGCTTTGGGGCGCCTCCACCAGGGCAGGTCGTCAAAGTCCGGCATCGCCTCGATCAACTGACCACCGATGCGGCTGCCGGGGTCCAGGCAGGAGCCGGGCTCCTGGAAGATTATGGCGATCTCCCGTCCCATCAGCTTGCGCCTCTTGGTGATGGACATGGTCAGCAGATCTTCGCCGCGCCAGCTCAGGCGGTCGGCGATGATGCGGGTGCGTTTGTCGGTAATGCCCATGATCGCCTGGGCCAGCAGGCTTTTGCCTGATCCGGACTCGCCGACCAGGCCATGGATCTCACCCTCCTGCAGGGTCAGGCTGAACTTCTCCACCGCCACCAGCCAGCCGTGGGGGGTGTTCAGTTCAATGGTGAGGTTGCGAATATCGAGCAGATGCATCAGCCGCGTCCCTCCAGCAGGGCCTGGCGCAACCCCTCACCCACCACATTGGTGGCCAGCACACTGAACAGGATCGCCATGCCCGGCATGGTCACCGTCCAGGGGGCGGTCAGCAGGTTGTCCAGCCCCTGCTCCACCATGGCGCCCCATTCCGGGGAGGGCGATTGCGCCCCCAGGCCGATGAAGCCCAGGGCGGCGATATCCAGGATGGCCACGGAGAAGGCCAGGGTGGTCTGCACGATCACCGGGTTCCACACATTGGGCAGGATGGAGTCGTAAAACACCTGCCAGGTGCCGGCGCCGTCGAGACGTGCCGCCACCACATACTCCTTCTGCACCTCCTCGTGGACCGCATTGTGCACCGTGCGGACGAAACGGGGCACCAGGGACAGCCCCACGGCCCAGATGACGTTGTCCAGTCCAGGGCCCAGCACCGCGGCAAAGAGGACTGCCAGCACCAGAGAGGGCATGGAGAGCAGGGTATCTAGCAGGTGAGAGAGCACACTGGCTTTCAGGCCCTTGGTCATGCCGGAGAGGCTGCCAATCAGGAAGCCGCACACCAGGGAGAGCAGAACAATCACCAGGGCGTAGCCGAAGGTGAGGTGGGCCCCCTGCAGAATCCGTGAGAACAGATCACGGCCTAAGTCATCCGTACCCAGGAAGTGCTCCACCGAACCGGCATCGGCCCAGGAGGGCGGCACCAGCAGGGCGGAAGGATCTTGATAGGAGGCGGAGTAGGGGGCGACGAAGGGGCCGAGCAGGCTCATGGAGAGGATCAGCATCAGCACCCACAGGCCGATCAAAGACAGTGGGTTGCGGGTAAAGCTCTCCCAGATGGTCTGCCACAGGGAGGGGATCTTCTCCTCGTAGTAGATATTAACGTTGCCCATAGATCTCTTTCCGGCTGATGGGGTTGAGTGTGGTGTGGACCACGTCAAACATGATATTCAGGAACACGATAAACAGGGAGATGGTTAGCACCCCGCCCTGCAGCGCGGTGTAGTCCCCCTGTCGCAGGGCCGCCACCAGCCAGGCGCCTACGCCAGGCCAGGAGAACAGCAGCTCCACGATGATGATGGAGCTGGCGATGGGCCCCAGTTGCAAAGCCAGCACCCGCAGAACCGAGGCCAGGGCGTTGGGCAGGGCATGATTCATGATCAGCTTGTATCTGGAGATGCCCCGGGCTTCCAGGGCGCGGATGTAGTTCTTCTCCAGCTCTTCGGCCAGGGCAAAGCGGGTAATGCGAATGATGATGGTCAGCGGCAGCACCATCACCACGGACATCGGCAGTACCAGGTGGGCCCAGGCGTCGGCCATGGCCGCACCCCGCCAGGGGCCGTCGGAGAGGAAGATGTCCACCAGCAGCAGACCACTGAAGTCGGGGATGTCATACATCAGGTTGATGCGCCCCGAGGCGGGCAGCCAGTCAAACTGGATGCCGAAGGTGATGATCTGCAGCAGTCCCAACCAGAATACTGGCAGGGAGAAGCCCACCAGGGTCAGGGTCATCACCAGGCGCTGCACTGTGGCGTTGCGGCTCAGGGTGGCCAGCATGCCGATGGGAATGCCGATCAGCAGGGCCAGCCCGACGGACAGCATTCCCAGCTCCAGGGTGGCGGGCAGCACCTGCAGCAGTTGGTCGGCAATCGCCTCCCCGGAGTTCATGGACACGCCAAAATCACCGCGCAACCGGGTGCTGACGTAGGCCACGTAACCCACGATGGGCCCGTGCTCCAGCTTGTAGGTGTGGTTGATCTCCGCCATCTCGGCGATGCTGGGTTCGCGCACGCCGGAGAGGTTGGCCACTTGATCGCCGGGCAGGGCCAGGGTGACCGAGTAGACCACCGCAAACAGCATCAGGGTGGTCAGTACAAATAGGTTTATGCGTCGAAGCAGGTAACTCAGCATCAGTTCACCCTCTTAACCTGGCCAAAGCGGATGCCGCCTACCGTCGTCAGGATTGGACCCTCAAGCTGTCGCATCCGGCCCAGGGTGCGGGTGGCGTGGGCCAGGGGCAACAGAGGAACCTGCTGAACCAGGTGCTGCTCCAGCTGATGATACTGGATGCGACGCATGGCCCGGTCCTCGTTGCTTCTGGCCTGCTGCAGCAGGGCATCAAACTCCCGGTTGCACCAGCGGGCGTGGTTGGTGCCCGACACCAGGCCACTGCAGCTCAGGATGGGGGTAAAGAAGTTGTCCGGGTCGGTGTTGTCGGCATTCCAGCCCAGCAGCACCGAGTCGTGCTCCGCCTTGCGCAACATGGTGGTGAACAGGCTCCAGTCGTAACTCTTGATGGTCACATTGACACCGATGGCCGCCAGGTCCTGCTGTATCAGCTCGGCAGTCTTGATGGCATTGGGGTTGTAGCTTCGACCAATGGGAGGTGCCCAGATCTCCAGACTCATGCCCGCCAGACCCGCCTGGGTCAGCAGAGCCCGGGCCAGTTCTGGGTTGTAGGGCAGCTCGGTGGTGCCCTCCTGGTAGGCCCAGGAGATGGGGGGCAGCAGGCCGGCCCCCCGGGCGGCGGTGTTGTGATACACCGCCTTGAGGATCTTCTGCCGGTCTACTGCCATGGCCAGGGCCCGGCGCACCGTCAGCTGATCAAAGGGGGGCTTCTGGGTGTTGAACGCCCAGTAGGCCACATTGAAGCCGGGTTGGGCTTCCAGCTGCAGGTCGTCGTACTCCTGCAGCAGGGAGAGCTGGCCCACCTGGGGCAGGGCGGCCACATCGCAATCGCCGCCAATCAGCTTGATCATCCGCCCGGTGGCATTGGGGGTGATATCGAAGATCAGTTGTTCCATGGCCGCAGGCCCACGGAAGTAGCCGCTATGGCGCTTGTAGCGTACATAACGGTTCTTCTTGAACTCCACCAACTGGAAGGGACCTGTGCCTATGGGCTGATGGTCGATCAGTTCCATCTCCCCATCCTGGTAGAGCCGCTGACCATACTCAGCCGACAGAATGACGGCGAAGTCGGTGGCGATGTTGGTGAGGAAGGTGGAATCGGGTTGGCGCAGTTCAAACTCCACCTGATGGTCACCCAGCCGGTGGACGGCCAGCAGGTTCTCGGCCAGCTCTATGCTCTGGAAGAAGGGATACTGGCCGCCACCCACGGTGTGATAGGGGTGGTCGCTGTCGGTCATCCGGTTGAAGCTGAACACCACGTCATCCGCATTAAAGGGACGGCTGGGGCTGAAGCGTTCATTGCTTTGAAACCAGACATTTTCGCGGAGAATGAAGCGGTAACGGAGGCCATCTTCGGAGATCCGCCAGCTTTCGGCGAGTTCGGGAATCAGCTTGCCGCTGACGTCATCGAACCCCAGCAGCCGGTTGTAGATCTGCTTGGAGCTGGCGTCCAGGGTACTGCTGGAGGTAACCAACTGGGGGTTAAACAGCTCCGGGTTGGCCTCGGAGCAATACACCAGTCCCTGGGTGGGGGCGGAATCGGTACGGCTGCAACCCTGGGTGAGGGAGAGCAGCAGCAGCGCCGCAAGAACACGAAAGTGAGTCATTGGGTTAACTGACGTTTCTGGGATCCGGCTAGTGTATCAAAGCATTGGGCGCGGATCATCAGCCCGGGAGGGTGTTTATCTGTGCGGTTTGGAATTTGGCCTGGCCGGTTCGGTCATATTGGCCCTGCTGGGCAGCCGTCGGTGCCGATCAAACCCCAGGTTGTCTGGCTTGATGATAGCCAAACAGCCTGGAGCCAAAAATCGCCCACGAACGCTGGCCTGCCTGGGCTTAGAGAAGGTCGTATTTCTTCAGAATGCCCCGCAGCTGGTGGTAACTCAGCCCCAGCATCTCGGCGGTGCGCTTCTGGTTGAACTGGCTCTCCTCCAGCGCCTGCTTGAGCAAGTTCACTTCGAACGACTGCACCGTCTCCTTGAAATCCAGGGGGAGGGTGGTCCTGCCATTGGGGACGCCGGTGGCCGGTGCCGCAGGTGTGACCGGCTCTGGCGTGGCCGGGGCGGACGACGCAGGCGGTGGCGCGCTCTGCCTGTCCTGGGTCTTGACCCGCTGCTCCGGGCGCCAGGGAGACTCGAAGGGATTCAGGATGATCTGATGCACCGGAAGGGCATCGTTGTTGTGACGGTAGACGCTGCGCTCCACCACGTTCTTCAGCTCCCGAACGTTACCTGGCCAGTGAAAGTCCAGCAGGGTCTGCTGGGCCTTACTGGTGAAACCGGGGAACATCGACATGTGCAGCTGACGGGCCATGTTGATGGCAAAGTGCTCCGCCAACAGCAGGATATCTTCGGTGCGCTCGCGCAACGGGGGCAGGGTGATGACGTCAAAGGCCAGCCTGTCCAGCAGGTCGGCACGAAACTCACCCTGTTCCGCCAGATCCGGCAGGTCTTCGTTGGTGGCACAGATCAGGCGCACGTCGGTGCGTACGCTGCGGTTGCCGCCCACCCGCTCAAACTCACCATACTCGATGACCCGAAGCAGCTTCTCCTGAATCAGCCCAGAGGTGTTGGCCAGCTCATCCAGGAACAGGCTGCCCTTATGGGCCCGTTCAAACCGCCCTTCGTGACGCTTTCCGGCACCGGTAAAAGCGCCCGACTCATGGCCAAATAGTTCACTTTCAAGTAGATTCTCATTTAGTGCGGCGCAGTTCAGGGTGATATAGGGTTGCTCCCAGCGGCTGGACAGAAAGTGCAGTCGTTTGGCAATCAACTCCTTGCCCGTCCCCCGCTCGCCGATGATGAGCACCGGCTTGTCCAGAGGCGCGACCTGAGACACGTGGTCCAATATGCTGAGAAAGGCGTTGGATTCGCCTATCAGATTGTCTTGCTTACGAGAGTTGGCCATCGGTCCCTGATGTAGTGTGATTGGCTAATTGTTAGTGGATTTCATAATAGGGACTGGAAGGCGCAAAATAAAGGGATTTAAAAATTCCCTTTAATAACAACAGTATAAAGGTCTGGGAAAAGTTGGCACGCTTCCTGTAACACTAAGGGCAAGAGGGCCAATACAGACTTTTAGAGGAAAGAGATTATGGGTATTTTTTCAAGGTTTGCCGACATCGTAAACTCCAACATCAGCGCCCTGCTGGACAAGGCGGAAGATCCGGAGAAGATGGTTCGCCTGATTATCCAGGAGATGGAAGACACTCTGGTTGAAGTTCGCTCCACCTCTGCCAAGGTACTGGCCGAGAAGAAGGAAGCGATTCGCCGCATCGAGCGTGCTGAGGCCCAGGTAGAAGATTGGGCCTCCAAGGCAGAGCTGGCCCTGAGCAAGGATCGTGAAGACCTGGCCAAGGCGGCTCTGATGGAGAAGCAGAAAGGCGCCGAGCTGGTGGACACCCTCAAGCGTGAGCTCATCTACATCGAAGAGCAGATTGAGCGTCTGAAGCAGGAGATCAACCAGCTTCAGGAGAAGTTGAATGACGCCCGCGCCCGTCAGAAGACCATCATCATGCGCAAGCAGACCGCCAGCTCCCGCCTGGATGTGAAGCGCCAGCTGGATACCGGCAAGATTGACGAAGCCATGATGAAGTTCGACCAGTACGAGCGTCGCGTGGAAACCCTCGAAGCGGAAGTGGAAGCCCACGAAATGATGCAGCCCAAGTCCCTGGAGGACGAGTTCGCTGCCCTGGCCGCCGAAGAGAAGATCAATGATGAACTTGAGCAGATGAAGAAGAAGCTCAAGAAGAAGAAAGACTGATTAGGGAGGAGTCGGAATGGAAGAGATCATGGGTTTACTCATTGCGCCGCTCATTATATTTCTGCTGATTGTGGCGCCCATCTGGCTCATCCTGCACTACCGGAGCAAGAAGCAACTGGCTCAGGGTTTGAGCGAGGAGGAGTATCAGCAGCTGAACCAGTTGCTGACCCGGGCGGACAAGATGAGCGAGCGTATTCAGACACTGGAAGCGCTGCTGGACCAGGAATCACCGGAATGGAGGACCAAGCATGAAGGATAAACCACGTCAGTTGGTTCGACTGCCGGAGCAGGGTAAGGTGGCCGGGGTCTGTGCCGGTCTTGCCGAGCACTTTAACCTGGAGGTATGGCTGGTTCGAATTGTTACCCTGTCCGCCATACTGTTGACCGGCATCTTCAGCCTGCCCCTGCTGCTTTACATCATCGCCTGGGTATTGCTGGATAAGGGAAGCACCCGTCAGGAGCCCCACCAGCCCGAGCTGAAAACCAAGGTGTGGCAGGCCGGTGATTCGCCCCAGAAGGCGATGACCGAGGTCAGCACCCGCTTTCGGAACCTGGAGTTGCGACTTCGCAGACTTGAGAAGCATGTGACCTCAGATGCGTTCCACCTGAAGCGGGAAATCAACAACCTTTAACCTCTCGCCCTCGGCCCGGTGTCACCACCGGGCCCAAGCTTTTTATCCTACCCACCAAGCAGTGATCCTATGAGCGCCATTAAACACAGGGTAAAACGTCTCACAACTCAGCTGGAGGAGATCGCCCAGCGGGGTATGGATCGGCACATCCGTCTTGGGGTGACCGGCATCTCCGGGGCGGGGAAAACCGCCTTTATCACCGCCCTGGTGAATCAGTTGCTGCAGGCGGAAAGTCATCAACTGCCTGCCTGGCAGGTGATGGCCCAGGGCCGTTACCTGGGGGGGCGTATCGCCCCTCAGCCGGATCTGACCCTGCAGCCCTTTGATTACACCGGTGCCATTGCCTGCCTTCAGCAGGAGCAGCCGGTTTGGCCCCCCTCGACCCGCAACATCAGTGAGATTCGTCTGGCGCTGCGCTACATGCCGGACAAGGGACTGGCGGGGCAGATAGGCCGGCCGGTCACCCTCTATCTGGATATCATCGATTATCCCGGCGAGTGGCTGCTGGATCTGCCGCTGATGCAGCAGGAGTATGAGCAGTGGTGTGAACAGATCTGGCCCCAGTTGCAACTGCCCGCCTGGCGGCAGCTGACCGAGTCCTGGTGTGCCCGCGCGGCCGCCCTGAGCACCGATGCCACCGAGGCGGACATCGCCGAACTGGCCCAGGAGTACGCCAGCCTGCTGCTGACGCTTAAGCAGCAGCGCGGGGCCAGCCTGTTGCAACCGGGCCGGGCCCTGTTGCCAGGGGAGCTGGCAGGCGCTCCGGTACTGGCCTGGTTCCCCCTGCCGCCGGAGAAACTGGCCGGTCTGGGTGAGGAGTCCAGCCTGCGCCAGACACTGGTGTCCCGCTATCAGGCCTACCGGGACCAGGTGGTCACCCCCTTCTTCCGGGATTACTTTGCCAAGCTGGATCGTCAGGTGGTGCTGGTGGATTGCCTCTCTGCCCTCAATCAGGGGCGCGACCAGGTGGAGCAGCTGGCCCAGACCCTTCAGGCCCTGAGTCACAGCTTCCGCTACGGACCGGGCTCCATGGTCACCCGCTTGTTCCGGCCCAAGATTGACCGGGTGTTGTTTGCCGCCACCAAGGCGGACCATCTCACGGTGGACCAGCACCACAACCTGCTGCAGCTGATGCACAGCCTGATGAAATCGTCCCGGCGTCAGCCCAGGTACTTTGGCACCCAGATGGAGACCCTGGTGCTCAGTGCCATCAATGCCACCCGCCAGGGACAGGTGGAGCGCGACGGCCGCACGGTGTCGGTGATCTCCGGCGCCGACCTGAGCGGCGCCAAGAGCGTGCGCTTTCCCGGAGAGGTACCGGCCTCTTTGCCTGGTAACGGCTTCTGGCAGGAGCAGGGCTTTTGCTTTCAGCCCTTCAGTCCCCCGGGGTGGGATGGGCAGGATGCGCTGCCCCACATGAGGCTGGATTACGCCCTGCAGTTTCTCATTGGAGACAAGATGCGATGAAACCCATTAAAGCCGCCGAAGAGTTCAGCCCGGAGCTGGAGACCCAGATACAGCCCATGGAGGAGGCCGAAGCTGCGGTGGAGTCTGTAGAGCCCCTTCCCCCAAAAAGGCGCATGGGCTGGTGGGGCAGGGCGGTGCTGGCCAGTGGTGCGGCGCTGATATTGGTCGAGAGTGGCTTTACCCTGGTTCGGGCCTGGCAGCAGAGCCCCTGGTTGTTCGGGCTCTACGCCCTGTTTTTCGCCCTGGCACTGGGCGGGGTGCTCAGCCTGAGTGTCAAAGAGCTGTCGCGACTGCGACGCCTCAAGAGCCGCCAGAGCCTGCGAGAGGAGCTGGATCCCCTGGTGGGCAGCGAGCAGGTGGGGGCGGCCATGCCCCTGCTGCAAGGGCTGAAGCAGGAGCTGCCCGGTGCGTCAGAGCGCTGGCCAGAGTTCGAACGTTGCCAGCAGCCTCACCACAGTGATGCGGAGTTGCTGGATCTGGCCAACACCACCCTGGTGGCCCCTCTGGATGAGCAGGCCGAGGCGATCATCTACCGCTACTCTGCCCAGGCCTCGGTGATGCTGGCGGCCAGCCCGCTGGCGGTGATGGACATGGCGCTGATGCTGTGGCGCAACCAGAAGATGCTCGATGAGCTCTCCAAACTCTATGGAGTCGAGCCCGGCTACCTGGGCCGCCTGTCGCTGGTGCGGCAGATGCTGGTGAACCTGATCTATGCCGGTGGCAGCGAACTGGTGCTGGATCTCGGGGGTCAACTGCTTACCGCGGAGCTGACCGGTAAGTTGTCTGCCCGGGTCGCCCAGGGGTTGGGGGCGGGGATGCTCACCGCCCGCCTGGGGTATCAGGCCCAGGCCCTGTGCCGACCCCTGCCGCTGATCTCCCCCAGGCCCAAGCTGATTAAGGTGCAGGGCAGGCTGCTGGGTGAGCTTACCCGGTGGTCCGCTGGCGCCCTGAAACGGGCCAGGGAAACCGTGGATCGTAACAAATAATTTACATTAAACCGGGAGAGGATTTGTCCATCAGGCTGTTGCCTTGAGACCGCTGGATTATGGTAGGGCTATAAAAGTGCGCCCCAGATCACGAATCTGATACACATAAATCCAACTGAGGGGTGCGTATTGGGGAGTTAAGCAACATGGCTTCAAAGATGCATCCGGAGACGGCGGTGATCCACGCCGGCCATCTCCGCGAACCTCAGGGCAGTCTGGTGTCGCCCTTATATCAGTCGGCCACCTTCGTGTTCGACGACGTACAGACCGGCTCTGCCCGTTTTGCCGGGGAACAGAGCGGTCCCATCTATACCCGCCTGGGCAACCCTACGGTGGCGGAGTTTGAGCGCCGTATGGCCCACCTGGAGGAGTCCGAGGGGGCCATCGCCTTCGCCAGCGGCATGGCGGCGGTCTCCGCCGTGTTCCTGGGATTGCTCAGCAGTGGCGATCACCTGATCTGCAACACCTGCCTCTACGGCTGCACCCACTCCCTGGTGAGTGAGCAGTTGCCCAGGTTTGGCATCGAGGTCACCCAGGTGGACTTCGCCGACCTGCAGGCGGTGGAGGCGGCCATCCGTCCCAACACCCGCATGCTGTTCCTGGAATCCCCGGTCAATCCCCACCTGGCGGTGTATGACCTCCAAGCGGTGGCCAACCTGGCCAGCCGCAGGGGACTCACTTCGGTGGTGGACAACACCTTCATGACCCCGCTGCTGCAGCGGCCCAAGAGTCTGGGCATCGACATCGTGCTGCACAGTGCCACCAAGTACCTCAATGGCCATGGTGACGTCATTGCCGGGGTGGTGTGCACCGACGGAGAGCCGCTGGAACTGATGCGTCACCGCAGCCTCAAGGACATTGGCGGGGTGCTGTCCCCCCATGACGCCTGGCTGATTCTGCGCGGCATGAAAACCCTGGCCCTGCGCATGGAGCGGCATTGCCTCAATGCCCAGACTCTGGCGGAGTTTCTTGAGGGGCACCCCGCGGTGACCCGGGTCTATTACCCCGGGCTCAAGACCCACCCGGGGTACCACCTGCTGGGCAGTCAGATGGGCGGAGCTGGAGGCGTCCTGGCCCTGGAGCTGAATGCGGACTTCGATGCGGCCGTGGCGTTTGTGAACCGGCTGAAGCTGTTCAACATCGCCGTCAGTCTCGGGGATGCGGAATCCCTGGTGCAGCATCCAGCCTCCATGACCCACGCCACCTACGAGGCGGTGGACCGGGAGAAAGCCGGGATCAGCGATACCCTGATCCGTCTGTCAGCCGGGCTGGAAAACGCCGAGGACCTGCTGGCCGATCTGCGTCAGGCCCTGGCGCCCCTGAGCCAGAGCAGTACCCTGGAGGAGGCCCTATGAAAGGCACCAGTTACGTAGCCCGTCAGCCGGATGAGCAGGGCATCATTCATTACAGCGAGGAAGAGAACCGGATCTGGAGCGAGCTGCTGGCCCGCCAGATGAGCTGGCTGCCGGGACGGGCCTGTGACCAGTATCTGGAGGGGCTGCGTAAGCTGAATCTTCCAGCGGATCGCATCCCTCAGCTGGCGGAAGTGGATGCCGTACTGGAACAGGCCACCGGCTGGCGCACCGCCCAGGTGCCGGCACTGATCTCCTTCCAGCATTTCTTCGAGTTGCTGGCGGACAAGCAGTTTCCCGTGGCCACCTTTATTCGCAGCCGGGAGGAGTTTGATTACCTGCAGGAGCCGGACATCTTCCATGAGATCTTTGGCCATTGCCCGCTGCTGACCAACCCGGCCTTTGCCCACTTCACCCACACCTATGGCAAGCTGGGGTTGGCCGCCTCGCCCAAGGAGAGGGTATTTCTGGCCAGGCTCTACTGGTTTACCGTGGAGTTTGGTCTGGTGCAGACCGAGCAGGGGCTGCGCATCTATGGCGGCGGCATCCTCTCCTCCCCGGGTGAGACCCGTTATGCCCTCTCCGATGAGCCTGAGCGGGTGACCATGTCGGTGCTGGATGCCCTGCGCACCCCTTACCGCATCGACATCATGCAGCCCATCTACTATGTACTGAATCACCTGGACGACCTGTTCGACATCGCCGAACTGGATCTCATGTCCCTGGTCAAGCAGGCCCAGGAGTTGGGGTTGCATGAGCCTAAATTTCCGCCAAAACAAAAAGTAAGCTAAGGGCTACAGGCCCTAAAGGGAAAAGCTAATGTCTGAATTGTCACAAATGAAATGCGAAGCCTGCCAGGCCGGTGCGCCCACCGTATCCGATGAAGAGCTGGCGCAGCTGATGCGGGAGATCCCCGACTGGTCCACGCCGGTGTATGACGGGGTCATGCAGCTGGAGCGGGTCTACAAGTTTAAAAACTTCAAGCTGGCCTGGGCCTTCTCCAACAAGGTGGCGGAGCTGGCGGAAGCTGAGTTCCACCACCCCGGTATTCTGCTGGAGTGGGGCAAGGTGACCGTCACCTGGTGGACTCACGCCATCAGTGGCTTGCATAAAAACGATTTCATCATGGCGGCCAAGACCGACCAGTTACTGGATTGATTCCGTCTGGGCCGTATCAGGGCACCCTCGGGTGCCCTTTTTTCTGCATCCGCCCCACGGAGGCCGGTCAAAAGAGATGCCAACAGCTCCGATCTCTGGCTAAAAAATGCCCAATAAATTGTAAACAATTACTGACAGCGTAGTGCGCTCAGACGAATAGAGGTATCATGAGCCTTTATCGAACAGCAATTTAGGACCTTTTATGCGCCTGGAAGTGAGTTGTGACGACCGCATCGGGTTGGCCAGGGCGATTCTGGAAGTGCTGGAGCAGCACCAGATCAACGTCAACGCCATCGATGCAGAGAGTCAGGGCTACATCTACCTGCAGCTGCCGGATTTGAGCTTCGATGAACTCGCCGTACTGCTGCCTATCCTGCGTAAAATTGACGCGGTAAAGGATGTCCGCACCGTTCCCTTTATGCCCTCCGAGCGTGAGCACTACGCTCTGGAAACCCTCCTCAGTACACTGCCCGATGCGGTGCTCTCCATCGACACCAAGTTGAAGGTCACCATGGCCAACGACTCCGCGGTGGCCATTCTTGGCAGCGCCCGCGATGAGGTGGAGGGGCAGTTGCTCAGCAACTGGGTACAGGGGTTTGGCTTCCAGCGTTGGCTGCAGTCCGATGAGGTGCTTCCCCAGGCCAGCCGGGTACAGGTCCAGGGCAGTGATTATCTGGCGGAGATGTTTCCCATTCACCTGCCAGAACCGGGTTCCGAGGGCACCTCCCTGGCCGGTGCCGTAGTATTGCTGAAATCCCCCTCCCGGGTGGGCAAGCAGTTTAATGCCCTGCAACAGCAGGTGACCGGTTTTGAGACCGTGCTGGCTCAGAGCGATAAGATGAAGGCGCTGCTGGAGCAGGCCAGGCGCATGGCCCAGCTGGAGGCTCCCCTGTTGATCAGCGGCGAGACCGGTACCGGCAAGGAGCTGATGGCCCGCGCCTGTCATGACGCCAGCCTGAGGGCGGAAAAATCCTTCGTGGTGATCAACTGCGCCTCCCTGCCTGACGCGGTGGCGGAGAGCGAGCTGTTTGGCCTGGCGTCTGCGCCCGGCCTGCCCATCAAGAAGGGGGTGATCGAGCAGGCCAACGGTGGCACTATCTTCCTGGATGAGGTGGCAGACATGTCTGCCCAGCTTCAGGTGAAGCTGCTGCGATTCATTCAGGATGGCCGTTTCCGCCGGGTCGGGGACGACGAGGAGATCGCCGTGGATGTGCGCATCATCTGTGCCAGCCAGAAGGATCTCTCCGACCTGTGCCAGCAGGGCAAATTCCGCGAAGACCTCTATTATCGCATCAATGTGCTCAACCTGATGTTGCCGCCTCTGCGGGAGCGTCAGGCAGACATCGTTCCCCTGGCTGAGCTGTTCCTGGAGCACTACAGCCAGCAGTTGGGCAGCGCGTCCCGACAACTCTCCGGTGAGTGCCGGGAGTTCATTCGCCACTATGCCTGGCCGGGCAACGTGCGCCAGCTGAAGAACGCCCTGTTCCGGGCGGTCTCCATGGCCGAGGGGTTGGGAGAGATCACCTCGGACGATCTGCGTCTGCCCGCCTGGACCGAGGGCTTTGGTTACTTCGACCAGGAGTTCGAGGGCACCTTGGAGCAAGCGGTCAAGCAGTTCGAGTCCAGCCTGCTCAGACGCCTTTATCCCGCCTATCCCAGTACCCGTCAGCTGGCCAAGAAGCTGGGGGTTTCCCACACGGCCATCGCCAACAAGCTGCGGGAATACGGCATAGGAAAAAAGCGTAAATAATTGATTTAAAAGTGCTATGTCACCCCTGTAAACCAGGGGTGACATCTTCTCCTCCCCCTCTCTTTCCTGTGATCTCTGTCACGCCCCGCCATCCTTTGTTAGCGTTTGGTGATACCAAGTTCATTAAGTAAGTGGTCTGCCTAGTGCGCCGAAGAAATTGTCCCAATCAAGGGTAGGACGAAGCTGCTGGTTGTTCTAACAGTGAGTCCTACAACATAGAGTGGGGCAATTTAAGCTAGCACTAGTGAGTAAATACTTGATGAAGTTGGTATGAGTAGTGTGTCGACAAAAGGTTTGTCGCCGCCGCCGTACCGCCTCACCCATAAACAGAAGGGCGGACGGTCCACAGCGATCAACAAGGGAGAAGAAAATGACCTCTATGGATTACAACCCTCTGGGGACCGATGGCTTCGAGTTTGTGGAGTACACCGCCCCCAATGCCGAGGGCATTGGCAAGCTCAAGCAGCTGTTTGCCCTGCTGGGATTCACTGAGATCGCCAAGCACCGCAGCAAAGAAGCCTGGCTCTATCGCCAGGGCGACATCAACTTCATCATCAACGCTCAGCCCCACAGTCAGGCCGCCGAGTTTGCCGTCGCCCACGGTCCCTCCGTTTGCGGCATGGCCTGGCGGGTGCAGGATGCCGGCAAGGCCCTGGAGCACGCCCTGGCCAACGGCGCCGAGCGCTTTGATGGCAACATCGGCCCCATGGAGTTGAACATCCCCGCGGTCCAGGGTATCGGCGATTCCACCCTCTATTTCGTCGACCGCTATGGTGACCAGAGCATCTACGACGTGGACTTTCAGTTCTACGCCGACTGGCAACAGACTCTGGCCGCCAATGACAAGGGGCTTATCGAGATCGATCACCTGACCCACAACGTGTTCCAGGGCAACATGAACAAGTGGGCCGGTTTCTACGAGCGTATCGGTAACTTCCGCGAGATCCGTTATTTCGACATCGAAGGCAAGCTGACTGGCCTGGTGAGCCGGGCCATGACCGGCCCCTGTGGCAAGATCCGCATCCCCATCAACGAGTCCTCCGACGATAAGTCGCAGATTGAGGAGTACCTGCGTGAGTACAAAGGGGAGGGGATTCAGCACATCGCCCTGACCACAGAGGACATCTACCAGACCGTGACCGATCTGCGTGCCGGCGGCATGGACTTCATGCCCACACCGGACACCTACTACGAGAAGATCAACGACCGGGTAGAGGGTCATGGCGAAGATGTGGACCGTCTGCGCGACCTGCGCATCCTCATCGACGGTGCGCCCATGAAGGATGGCATCCTGCTGCAGATCTTTACCCAGACCGTTATTGGCCCCGTGTTCTTCGAGATCATTCAGCGCAAGGGGAACGAGGGCTTCGGTGAGGGCAACTTCAAGGCCCTGTTCGAGTCCATCGAGGAGGATCAGATCCGCCGCGGCGTCATCTGATGCAAGCGGCTGGGGCACGTTGACCGGCGTGCCCCGGGATCGGATTTTTTTCCAAGGAGGTCTCCATGAGAAAGTGGATCAGTTTTCCCCATAAGGAGGGGACAGTTTCCCGTCAGGCCCATGCGGATCTGCCCGAAGAGGCGATCTATGAGCGTGAAGCGGGCCGGGCCGGATTCTTCGGGCCCGCGGCCCATTTCCATCACCGCCACCCGCCCACGGGCTGGAGCGAGTGGCAGGGGCCCCTGCGTCCCCGCGCCCTGGATCTGAATCGTCAGCAGGAAAGGGCGTCCATCCCCTGGCAGGTGCCCGCCTTCCTGCACAACAGCCATTGTCAGATGCGTCTTTGGCACCTGGATGCCGACATGACCGAGCTGATGCGCAACGCAGACGGCGATGAGCTGATGTTTGTCCATGCCGGTCGCGCCGAGCTCTATTGCGATTATGGCCACATGACTCTGGAGACCGGTGATTATCTGATGATGCCCCGCTCCACCATGTGGCGACTGGAGGTGATTGAGCCTCTGCAGATCCTGATGATTGAAGCCACAGGCGACAGCTTTCAGCTACCCGACAAGGGCCTGGTAGGGCCCCACGCCATCTTCGATCCGGCCATGCTGGACCTGCCCCAGATCAATGATCCATTCCTGGCCCAGCAGAGTGAGACGCCATGGCGGGTCAACATCAAGCGCCTGGGAGAGTTTTCCACCGTCAGCTACCCCTTCAACCCCCTGGATGCCATCGGCTGGCATGGGGATCTGGCGCCGGTGCGCATCAACTGGCGGGACATCCGCCCCCTGATGAGCCACAGGTACCATCTGCCGCCTTCGGCCCACACCACCTTTGTCGCCAGCCGCTTCGTGGTGTGTACCTTTGTGCCACGGCCCATCGAGAGTGACCCCGGGGCCCTCAAGGTGCCCTTCTACCACAACAACGATGACTTCGATGAGGTGCTCTTCTACCACGCCGGGGACTTCTTCAGCCGGGACAACATCGAGGCGGGGATGGTGACCTTCCACCCCTGTGGTTTCACCCATGGACCGCACCCCAAGGCCTTTGCCGCCGGCCAGGCCTACGCCAAGAAGTTTACCGACGAGGTGGCGGTGATGGTGGACACCCGGGATCCCCTGGAGCTGTCCGACCAGGCCCAGGCCCTGGAGAACCCTGATTACGCCAACAGCTGGCAGGTGACCGAATAAGGAACAACAGATGAAACTAGCCACTCTGAACAACGGCAGTCGCGATGGCGAACTGATGCTGGTCAGCCGCGACCTGACCCGGGCCGTCTCCGCCGTGGAGATCGCCCCCACCCTGCAGGCCGCCCTGGACAACTGGAGTGTGGCCAGGCCGCTTCTGCAGGCCCGCTACCAGATGCTCAATGACGGTGCCCTGGCCGACGCCATCCCCTTTGAGCAGCAGGCGTGCCACTCGCCATTGCCAAGAGCCTTCCACTGGGCCGATGGCAGCGCCTACGTGAACCATGTGGAGCTGGTGCGTAAGGCACGGGGTGCCGAGATGCCCGAATCCTTCTGGACCGATCCTCTGATCTATCAGGGGGGCTCCGACACCTTCCTGGCGCCCTATGAGCCGATCCGCATGCCCACCACCGACTGGGGAGTGGATTTCGAGTCTGAGATTGCGGTGATTACCGACGATGTCCCCATGGGCACCAGCCCAGAAGGGGCGATGGACCACATCAAGCTGCTGATGCTGGTGAACGACGTGTCCCTGCGAAACCTGATCCCCGGCGAGCTGGCCAAGGGGTTCGGTTTCTATCAGTCCAAACCCTCCAGCGCCTTCTCGCCGGTGGCGGTGACCCCGGACGAGCTGGGTGAGCATTGGGCGGATGGTAAGGTCAACCTGCCGCTTATCACCCACCTCAACGGCGAGTGCTTCGGCCGTCCTGATGCCGGTGTGGACATGACCTTTAACTTTCCCACCCTGGTGGCCCACTCTGCCAAGAGCCGTCCCCTGGGCAGTGGCACCATCATCGGCTCAGGAACCGTGTCCAACTACGATCGCAGTGCCGGTTCCTCCTGCCTGGCAGAGAAGCGGATGCTGGAGATCATTGACCAGGGCAAGCCGGTGACACCATTTATGCAATTTGGTGATATCGTCAGAATTGAAATGCTTGATTCTCAGCACAATTCCATATTTGGTGCTATAGAACAGAGACTGGAAGAGTCTTAGGGAGTCCCCGTTGCCGATGCTCAAATTGTACGGATACTGGCGATCCAGCGCGGCCTATCGGGTTCGGATCGCCTGCGCCCTGAAAGGGCTGGAGTACGAGAACATCTCGGTCAACCTGGTTAACAATGGGGGAGAGCAACTGCAGCCCTGTTATGGCGTGCTTAACCCCAACCATCTGGTGCCCACGCTCCAGGATGGAGACCTGATACTCAATCAGTCCCTGGCAATCATCGAGTATCTGGATGAGGCCTACCCTGAACCGTCACTGCTGCCCGATGAGCCGACCCGACGTGCCCGGGCCCGCGCACTGGCCCAGAACCTGGCCATCGACTGCCATCCCCTGAATAACCTGCGGGTGCTCAAGTACCTCACGGCAGAGTTGGGGGTGACAGACCAGCAGAAGATGGAGTGGTATCATCACTGGCTTAAGACCGCCTTTGCCGGGTTCGAGCTGCAACTCGAGCAGAGTGCCGGACTCTATTGCGTCGGGGATCAGGTGACCATGGCGGATCTCTGTCTGGTTCCCCAGGTGTACAATGCCGAGCGCTTCCAGCTGCCCATGGGGGAGTATCCGCTCATCAACGGCATAGTCCGTCGTTGTCGGGAGCTGACCCCCTTCGTTCAGGCAGCGCCGGAAAACCAGCCGGATGCGGTAACCTGAAACGACAAAAGGCCGGTGAATACCGGCCTTTTCATTTGATCTGGATTGGATTAGATGGACTTGGCACTGTCCCGCTGTTCCAGCAGGAAGTCCAGGAAGGTCCGGTCTGCCTGGGTCAGGGCGCGGCCCCGCTTCCAGGCCACGTGCAGGTCCATAAACAGCGGCTCGGCAAAGGAGACCGCCTTGATCTGAGGATCATTGTCCACCACCATTTTCAGTACCGTGGTGATGGCGAAGCCCTGGCGTACAATGGAGCGAATCAGCTCAATCAGGTTGGTTTCGAACGCCAGTTGCGGCTCCTTGTTGTGGGCCTTGGCCATCTGGTCCATCCGCTCCCTGTGGTAGTAGCCTCGCTTGAACATCACCAGCTCGTGTTCGAGGAACTCGTCAAACCTGACCGACTCCTGTTCCGCCAAAGGGTGGTCCAGGGCACAGGCAACGATCATCTCCTCCTTGGTCAGGGGGATGGTTTCCAGGGTGGGTTGGGTGTCTCCGTCTATGACGATGCCGATGTCGATTTCGTCGCGCTCAATCATCGACTGGATCTCGCGGGTGCCAGCCTCGATCAGGGACAGTTTGAGCTCGGGATACCTGTGGTGGAAGGCCATCAGCAGGGCCGGGAAGTAGTAGGAGCCAATCATGCCCGGCAGGGCGATCTTCACCTCACCGCGACCCAGTTGTTGCAGTCGGGTCATGGCGGACTCGGCCAGCTCAACCCGGGAGAGGATCTCCTTGGCGTGAGGCAACAGCTCCTGGCCTTCGGCGGTCAACTGGACACGCTTGTCCTGACGGTGCAGCAGCACCAGGCCCAGCTCAGTTTCCAGTTTCTTGATAGCGGTACTCACCGCAGGTTGGGCCACACCCAGGATACGGGCGGCCCGGGTGAAACTGCTCTGCTCGGCGACAGTGACAAAGTTGCGTAGTTGACGGAGGTCCATAACGGATTCTTTCTTTTTTTAAGAATTAATATAATTGATTTATTACTATGCCAAACAAATGCGCTATTACCTAACGAATTTTTAAGCGCAATTAGCAAGGATGGATCCATGACACAAAGCTCGAGTGACTTAGCGCAACTATTTGCTGGAATCTGTCGGCTGGAGCACGCTCTGGCCCTGATGGAATGGGATCAGGCGACCCTCTGCAGCGACGCTGGCCAGGCCGCGAGAGGGGAGGCGATGGCGGAGATCCACTCCGAGATCCACCGTCGTCTCAATCAGCCCTGGATCGCCGAGGCCCTGGCGCAAGCGCCAGCGGACACGGCCGAGCAGCACAGGATGCTCACCCTGATGTCGAGACGCCATCGGGAAGCGAGCCAGCTGGATGAGGCCTTCGTCCGTCGCAAGGTCACCCTGTCTGTGGCGTGCGAAACCGCCTGGCGTCAGGCCAGGGAGGAGAGCCGATTTTCACACTTTGCCGAGGCCTTCAGCCCTCTGTTGGCACTGCTCAAGGAGGAGGGGGCCAGACGGGCCGAGCCCGCTGAAGCGCCCTATCAGGCGCTGCTGAAAAAGTTTGAGCCCGACCTGAATCTGGCGCAGCTCAATGCCCTGTTTGCTCCCATCGAAACTCAACTGCCGGAGCTGATTCAGCAAGCCTGTGAGCGCAGTGCCCAGCGAAGTGCCGAGCCTCTGCCCAGCATCAGTGTGGAGGAGCAGAAGCGGGTGGCCGAACGCCTGGCACATCAGTTGGGCTTTGACCGCGGAGCCGGACGCATCGATGTCAGTACCCACCCTTTCACCGCCGGAGTGCCCGGGGACGTTCGCATCACCTCCAGATACGACAGAGACAACCTGCTTTCCGGTTTCTACTCCATGATCCATGAGGTGGGTCATGCCCGGTTTGAACAGGGGATCGACACCAGGTGGCACCAGACGCCCATGGCCAGGGTCCAGTCTGCCGGGTTGCACGAAGCCCAGGCGCTGGCGTTTGAGATGCAACTGGCCAGGGAGCCTGAGTTTCTGGACTGGCTGTCACAGCAGCTGCAGCAGGAGTGGGGGAGCCACACGGCGCTGAGTGCCGCCAACCTTCAGGCTCACGTCCACAGGGTAGAGCCCAGCCTGATTCGGGTAGAGGCGGATGAGGTGACCTACCCGGCCCACATCCTGTTGAGGCTGCGTCTGGAGCAGGCGCTGCTGTCCGGTGACCTTCCGCTGATTGACTTGCCCGATGCCTGGAACCGGGGAATGGCACAGCTATTGGGAGTGACCCCAGGCAACGACAGGGAGGGCTGCCTGCAGGATATCCACTGGTGTTTTGCCGAATTTGGTTACTTCCCCAGTTATGCCCTGGGAGCCATGCTGGCGGCGCAGCAGTTTGAGGGGTTAAGGCAGCAACCTGGCTGGCAGCAGCCGGTGCCGGAGCGCCACCTCTGGGTGTGTGAGCAGATGGCGCGCAAGATCTGGCATCAGGGAGGTGGTCAGGATCTCAATCAGGTGGCCCAGCAGATCAGTGGTCGTCCCCTGAGCGCAGAACCTCTGTTGGCACACTTGCGCCGCCGCTACCTGGAGAGCTAGTCTCGGCGCTTTGCTTCGGGGCCGTTAGGCCATGGCGGCTCAGGCGATGAAACTGCAGGGCCGCCATGACGCTCAATAGGGCGCTGAGCATCAACACCAGTCGGGTGTCGAACAGGGCCAGCAGGGCACCCAGGATGGCGATAATCACGTTGCCAAGGCAGAACACCGTGGTCAGCAGCCCCATCAACTGCCCCTGACCGTCACTGCCCTGCGCCTGCTCTGACAGGTAACTGGGGACCATGGCGTTGAACAGTGCGATGCCCGCGCCTGCGGCGACGAAACTGGCGATGTACTGGCCGGAGCCATAGGGGAAGCTGGCGATGGCCAGGGCAAACAACACCATGCCCACCAGAGCCGAGGGCACCAGCCCCAGCAACCGTTTGACCTTCATGGTTGCCAGGGTCGCCGTGGCGATCATTGCGCTGGTGAGCAGCACCGTGGCCCAGGCTATCTGTTGGCTGTCGAAGGCCAGGTACTCCACCAGCCACACCGGATAGAACTCGTAGAAGCCGTTGAGTCCCAACATCAGCAACAGGTAGCAGGCAAAAAAACTGCGGTACTTGGGCTGGGTCAACAGGCTGAGGCTGCTGCCCTGTCCCTCTTTGGTCCCTTTGGGGCTGTCCGCCGGCAGGGCAACCAGTATCAGGCCCAGTGCGGCGGCACAGGCCAGGGCGGCGACCCAGAACGCCAGGCTGGCGCCCAGGGGCAGCAGCATGCCCCCCACCAAGGGTCCCACCAGGTATCCGGCATAACCCATGGCACTCAGGTAGGAGAAGGCGCGGGTGCGGTCGATTCTGGGATGCAGATCCGCAGCAATCGCCCGTGCCACCGATAGGTTGCCCTCAAACAGCCCGGTCAGCAATCGACTCAGGGCGAACAGGGAGAAACTGCCCAGGCTGATGGACCAGGCGGTCAGACCGTAGCTCAGTGCCGCCCCCAGCATGGTCCAGGCCAGCACCCGCTTGCGTCCCGCCCTGTCGGACCAGGCGCCGATGTAGTTCCCCCCAATGAGAATACCCACAGGGTAGATGGCCAGGGCAACCCCCAATAGCAGCTTGGGCGGCAGCCCGAGAAACTGCCCCACCGGGTGCCCCAGATCCAGAAACAGAGGCGCCAGGATCGGGTAGGGCAGGGCGATGCCACTGACACTGATCAGGGTGATCAGCAGGGTGATGCCGAAAGTGTAGTAGGGGCGAGCGTCCATTTTTATGTCATTAAGTAAAGTTAATTGTTTATATAGTGAGGGTGATTCACTTATCTGTAAAGCCGTTGCCGCAAATTTCTACTTCGGCGCTGACTTAGCGTGAGCCAAAGGATAAGGTAATGGCCGCCCGAGCTCGGGCAGAGAAATCAGATTTGTAGGAGAAGTCATGTCCCGCCCCCTCGCTGCCAGAGTGCCCAATGCACTGGTCTTGCTCAGTTTCCTCGCGATCCTTGCCTGGTTGGCCACCCTGGTGGTGCCCGCCGGGATGTTTGACGTTCATCAGGTGGGGGATCGCACTCTGCTGGTGGAGGGCAGTTTCCGCTACGCTGAGGAGCCACTGGCCATGCCCTGGTTCTCCGAAGAGGGGGGCTCCGGCCTGACCAACGTTCTCTTTGAAGGCTTGGTCTCCGGCTCCAAATGGGGCAGCGCCATCGGCATCATCGCCTTTTTGCTGGTGATCGGTGGAGCCTTTGGCATCATCATGGCCACGGGCGCCATGGACAGGGCCATCGTCTCCATGATTCATCGGTCGGCCCGTTACCAGGATCTGATGCCTCCGATGCTGTTTCTGCTCTTCTCTCTGGGAGGAGCCATCTTCGGCATGGGGGAGGAGGCGGTGGCCTTCTGCGTCATTCTGGTGCCCATGATGGTGCGGTTGGGCTACGACAGCCTCTCTGCGGTTTGCTGCTCCTATGTGGCGACCCAGGTGGGGTTCGGCACAAGTTGGATGAATCCATTCAGTGTGGCCATTGCCCAGGGCATTGCCGGGGTGCCTGTGCTGTCTGGCGCTCCTCTGCGTATGGGGCTCTGGGCACTGTTTACCCTTGCCGGCATGATCTATCTCTACCGCTATGGCCGCCGTATCCGTCGTCAGCCCGAGTTGTCTCCCAGCTATGCATCCGATCAATATTGGCGTGATCGCAGTGACCAGGGCAATCAGGCGGAGTCCATGGACAACCTGGACAAGGGGATCATTCTGACCCTGCTGCTGGGCCTGGTTTGGGTGACCTGGGGGGTCATCACCAAGGGGTACTACATCCCACAGATCGCCGCCCAGTTTATGGTGATAGGCCTGGTCATCGGCATCATCGGCCGCATAGGTGGTCGTTTTACCTCCCTCAACCAACTGGGTGACCAGTTTACTCATGGTGCCGCCATCCTGATGCCGGCGATTCTGGTGGTGGCCCTGGCGAAAGGCATCATCCTGCTTCTTGGGGGCGACAACCCGGCAGAGCCCTCCATCCTCAACTCGTTGTTGTACAGTGCTGGCAGCGCCTTCGAAGGACTGGGTGCTCAGGCCGCCGCCGTGGTGATGTTCTGGTTCCAGTCTCTCTTTAACGTACTGGTTTCCTCCGGCAGTGGTCAGGCAGCCCTGACCATGCCGTTGATGGCACCGCTGGCCGATATGCTTCAGGTGACCCGTCAGGTGGCAGTATTGGCGTTCCAGCTGGGGGACGGGTTGACCAACATCATCATTCCAACGTCGGCCAGCCTTGTGGGGTGTCTGGGGGTGGCCAGATTGGAGTGGCCGCTGTGGGTGGGCTTTATCTGGCGCTTCACCCTGCTGATGATGGGCATGGCTACCCTGGTGATGGTGGTGGCAACCGCCATGGGTTATCAGTAGCCCGCTTAACTATGGGGGGAGCTGAGCTGCTTCCCCCAAAATGAGCCACTCGCTTTTACAGACCGGGTCTCTATTGCTCCTCGCCAAGTAGGTGGGCAATTTCGTCCGTGGGGATCAGATCCAGGTGCCCCCCTTCATCGAAGCACCACCCCTTGATGTACCCCATTGCCTTCATCCGCTCGAAGTTATCGATAATTAAACCGGCTTCCTGATCTGCGGACGCCGGATCCAGCCCCTGAACATGACGCAGGTACTCCGCAATGCTGCTCCTGGAGGCTGATTGAGAAATATCGGCCATCGTCACTCTCCTATGCTCTTGGTATAAACCTAGTACGAAGAGTGCAGATCGCCAGATGATTTTTAGTGGGGCAGGGATAGGTGAGGTCGTGGTGACAATTCAAATGGCAGAAACAAAAAAAGCGAGTCCGAAGACTCGCTTTTCTTTTAAGGTGGTGGGCGATACCGGGCTTGAACCAGTGACCCCCTGCTTGTAAGGCAGGTGCTCTCCCAACTGAGCTAATCGCCCACAGCAAACTGTGGCTGACAAATGGCAAAAACCACTCATCAAAAGTAAGTGGTGGGCGATACCGGGCTTGAACCAGTGACCCCCTGCTTGTAAGGCAGGTGCTCTCCCAACTGAGCTAATCGCCCACAGCAAACTGTGGCTGACAAATGGCAAAAACCACTCATCAAAAGTAAGTGGTGGGCGATACCGGGCTTGAACCAGTGACCCCCTGCTTGTAAGGCAGGTGCTCTCCCAACTGAGCTAATCGCCCACATAATATGTGGTGTTTTCACACTGTGCTGAAGAAATGGTGGGCGATACCGGGCTTGAACCAGTGACCCCCTGCTTGTAAGGCAGGTGCTCTCCCAACTGAGCTAATCGCCCTCAGCAACGGAGGCGTATTATAGGTGGCACTCCTTAGGTGTCAACAGGTTTCTCCCCGAAACCCGCCATGTGGCGACTTATCGAACGCCCTGGCCGAAATAGGTTCAGCTAAAGATCGAAGCTGCTGGATTTGCAGACAAATGTCTTTATAGAACCCCGAACTCATAGAAGTAGTCTGCACCATCAACCATGGAAACTCATCGCCTCCATATATAAGCAAAACAGTTTTGGGTTTCCCTCATGGAGTTCTGCTAGAATAGTGCGATTTTCTTCCTGTCTCTATAGGCAGGACCACTGAATGAAAGATTCTAGAGAAGGTTATGACTGTTAAAACGCGTTTTGCACCCAGCCCCACGGGATACCTGCACGTTGGTGGTGCCCGTACTGCCCTCTACTCTTGGCTCTATGCCCGTAACATGGGTGGCGAGTTTGTACTGCGCATTGAGGATACTGACCTGGAGCGTTCCACCCAGGAAGCCATCGATGCCATCATGGAGGGCATGCAGTGGTTGGGCTTGAACTGGGAAGAGGGCCCTTACTACCAGACCAAGCGTTTTGACCGTTACAACCAGCTCATCGATCAACTGATCGAAGAGGGCAAAGCCTACAAGTGCTACTGCACCCGTGAGCGCCTGGATGAGCTGCGTGAAACTCAGATGGCCAACGGTGAGAAGCCGCGTTACGACGGCACCTGTCGCGACGGCGCCGATCAGGATGCCCCTTTTGTTATCCGCTTCCGCAACCCTGTCGAAGGTACCGTGGCATTTGATGACCACGTTCGTGGCCGCATCGAAATTGCCAACAACGAACTGGACGACCTGATCATTCGCCGCACCGATGGCTCTCCTACCTACAACTTCTGTGTTGTAGTTGATGATTGGGACATGGGCATCTCCCACGTGGTGCGTGGCGAAGACCACATCAACAACACCCCCCGTCAGATCAACATCTATAAGGCGCTGGGTGCACCGGTTCCCGAGTTCGCCCACGTTTCCATGATCCTGGGTGATGACGGTGCCAAGCTGTCTAAGCGTCATGGTGCCGTGAGTGTGATGCAGTACCGCGATGACGGTTACCTGCCTGAAGCCCTGCTCAACTACCTGGTTCGTCTGGGCTGGTCCCATGGTGACCAGGAGATCTTCACCCGCCAGGAGATGATCGATCTGTTCAGCCTGGACGCCATCAACAAGTCCGCTTCTGCGTTCAACACTGAGAAGCTGTTGTGGCTCAACCAGCACTACATGAAGAGCATGGACCCCGCTTATGTCGCAGAGCACCTTCAGTGGCACATGCAGGATCAGCAGATCAATCTGGAGAATGGTCCTGCCCTTGAGCAGCTGATCACTGTGATGGCCGAGCGCTGTCAGACTCTGAAAGAGCTGGCCGCCTCCAGCCGCTACTTCTATGAAGACTTTGAAGAGTTCGATGCCACCGCAGCCAAGAAGCACCTGCGCCCGGTAGCCCAGCAGCCCCTGGAGCTGGTGAAAGCCAAACTGGAAGCGTTGGAAGACTGGAATGCAGAAGCCATCCATCAGGCCATTCAGGACACCGCGTCTGAACTGGAGCTGGGCATGGGTAAAGTAGGCATGCCTCTGCGTGTTGCCGTGACCGGCGCCGGCCAGTCACCAGGCCTGGATCAGACCCTGTTGTTGATAGGTCGTACAAGGTCTGTGGCCAGAATCACCAAGGCGGTTGAATTTGTAGCAAACAGAGCTAATTCCTGAAAAACCGGTTGACACATTTTGGGGGCGTCCATACAATGCGCCTCGCACTCAGGGAATGCTTCCCGGGATGTGCAGCCAAGCTTGGGGCTATAGCTCAGCTGGGAGAGCGCTTGCATGGCATGCAAGAGGTCCACGGTTCGATCCCGTGTAGCTCCACCA
>NZ_JBLXDO010000022.1:37514-73492 GCF_048263965.1 Ferrimonas sp.
GGGGCTATAGCTCAGCTGGGAGAGCGCTTGCATGGCATGCAAGAGGTCCACGGTTCGATCCCGTGTAGCTCCACCA
The DNA here is from genome assembly GCF_048263965.1 of Ferrimonas sp. Taxonomy (NCBI): domain Bacteria; kingdom Pseudomonadati; phylum Pseudomonadota; class Gammaproteobacteria; order Alteromonadales; family Ferrimonadaceae; genus Ferrimonas; species Ferrimonas sp. The sequence goes on from NZ_JBLXDO010000022.1 coordinate 37,591, forward strand.
AACAGAAAGCCACCTACGGGTGGCTTTTGTCGTTTTTGGATTTCAGAAAGCGTGCCGGCAAGTCTCACCTTTACGGTGTGTATCATCCAGTAAGCCACCTTCCGATGGCTGTTCACCTCAGCTTATGCTCTTTATTCCGCACCCTTGGCATGTCTCTCAAAGTAGGGCTGCAGAAAGTCTGCAATGCTGTCCTGGGCTTTTCTGTTCGGATGGATACCATCTCGCTGCATCAGGTGAGGGTAGGGGGCAATTTCGGTCATGAAGAAAGGGATCAGGGGAACCTGATACTGATGGCTGAGATCCTGAAACACCTGCTCAAATTGGTTGGCATAACGTTGACCGTAGTTGGGCGGGACCATCACTTGAGACAACATCACGGCACTGCCGGCGGCCATCGATTGATCAAGAATCCTGCTCAGATTCTTCTTTAACAGCGGCGGTGGGAAGCCTCTGAGGCCGTCGTTACCGCCAAGCTCAACAAAGACCCAGTCAGGCTGATGCTGCTGCAGAAGATTGGGCAGCCTCTTCAGTGCCCCTCCGGTGGTTTCACCGCTGACCGAAGCGTTAATAAGCTGAATTCCCTCCAGGTCCGTATTGAGTTTATGGACCCACCCCTCTCGCTCGCTCATACCGTAACTGGCGCTCAGGCTGTCACCTAAGATAAGAATGGTTACACTGTTAGCGAAAACAATGGACGGAAAAAGCAGTATAACTGTCATTAAAAAGGAACGAATTATCATAACTATGCCGGATTCAAACACTACGCTAGCCATTCGAGTCCAGGGACTGGAACAGAAGGTTCCAACACTGGATGGTGAACTTCAGATCCTTCAGGGCGTTGACCTGGAAGTCAAGTCGGGCGAGTCCATCGCCGTCACCGGGCCCTCCGGGGCGGGGAAATCCACCCTGCTCGCCCTGTTGGCTGGCCTGGATATGGCCTCCTCCGGGGAGGTCTGGCTGGCAGGAGAGCCGCTGCATCAGTTGGATGAGGAGCAGAGAGCCAATCTTCGAGGCCGTAAGGTGGGGTTCATCTTCCAGTCCTTCATGCTGGTGGAAAGCCTGACTGCCCTGGAAAACGTCATGCTGCCTGTCGAGTTGGCGGGCAATACCGATGCCCGAACCCAGGCGGAGAATATGCTGCAGCGGGTAGGGCTTTCCCACCGTTTGGATCATTTTCCCAACCAGCTCTCTGGTGGCGAACAGCAGCGGGTGGCCATTGCCCGTGCTTTTGTCAGTCAACCCGATATCCTGTTTGCCGACGAGCCCACAGGGAATCTGGATCAGGCCAACAGCACTAAGGTGGAGGATCTGCTGTTTGAATTGAATCAGGAGCACCACACCACCCTGGTACTGGTGACCCATGATCTCAAGCTGGCTGAACGCTGCGCGACCCGAGTCCAGATGGTGAGCGGCAGGCTGGAGGCCCTATGAACATCTTCCCCTTAGCATGGAGGCTGTTCAGGCGGGAGCTTGCCCATGGCCAGCTCAGGCTGATTGGGGCAGCATTGATCTTGGCGGTGGCGGCGGTCACCGCCCTGGCCCTGGTCTCTGACCGTTTGCAATCCTCCATAGTGCGTCAGGCCAGCACCTTCCTGGCCGCCGATCGGGTTCTCTCCTCTCCCCAACAGGTGGACCCGGCCTGGCTTGAAGCCGCCAGGGAGGCAGGACTCCAGGTGTCCACCACTCTGGAGTTTCAGTCCATGCTCTTTTCTGAGGAGCGCTTCCAACTGGTGACGGTGAAAGCGGTGTCGCCCCAATACCCGCTTCGGGGCAGCATCGATCTGGTGGGCCAGTCTCTGACCCCTCTGCCAGAGCCCGGGGCCCTATGGCTGGACAGCCGGCTGGCAGGATGGATAGAGCAGAGCAACCTGGCTGAGATAGGGGAAGCCAGTTTCAGCCTCGATCAGGCCATTCGTCGCCTTCCGGATGGTGGATTTAACCTGTTCGCTTCGGCGCCCGTGGTGTTGATGAACCTGTCAGACGTAGACGCCACCGGCGTCATTCAGCCTGGCAGTCGCCTTAGCTGGCGCTATCAGTTCGTCGGCAACACTGAGGCCATCAAGAGCTACGCCAAGTGGCTCAATGGCCGCCTGACTACCTCTCAGCGCTGGGTCGATGTGCGCAGCCAGGATTCACCTGTGTCCCGCGCCATTCAGCGGGCGGAACAGTTCCTGCTCCTGACCGCCTTGCTGGGCATAGCCCTGGCCTGTGCGGCCATCTCTGTCGCCACTCAGCGCTACTGCCTTCGCCATTATGATGCGGTGGCCATGCTGAAGACCCTGGGGGCGTCCCATAATCAGGTACGGGGGATCTTTGTCACCCACCTCTCTCTGGTGACCCTGCTGGGCATCGCCATCGGTCTGATGGTGGGATTGATAGGGGCCGAGGCTCTGCTGGCCTGGTTGCCACAGGAGCTCAGCCAGGGTGAGATTTCCGTGGCGCGCCCACTGGCCCTGGGAGCGGCTACCGGCCTGGTGGCGGGCTTTGGCTTTACGCTCTACCCCCTGCTGCGCCTTCTGGCCATCCCCCCTTTGAGGGTGTTGCGAAAAGACCTGGGACCGGTGAGATGGCAGGGCTGGCTCAACGGCGTGCTCTCCGTTGCCGCCCTGGCTCTGCTGGCATACATCTACAGCGGCAACGCCATGATGACCGGTGTCCTGCTGATTGGCGGGGCTGCCCTGGCACTGTTGCTGCTGCTGGTGGCCTGGCTTCTGCTGAATTGGGGGCGTCAGTTGGGGATGCGCACCGGCACGCCTCTGCAGCTGGCCATTGCCGGGCTCAGGCGCCGTGCCCGGGATAATGCCGTGCAGCTGGTGGGTTTCTCCGTCTCTCTGGTATTGCTGCTCACCATCCTCGCCTTGCGTCAGGACATTCTGGCCGACTGGCAGAAGCAGTTGCCTCAGGGGACCCCGGACCACTTCCTGGTCAACATCAGCCTGGATGAGCTGCCGCAGATGGGCAATTTCCTTTCAAGCCGTCAGGTGGAAGCGACCGACTTCTATCCGGTGATCCGCGGTCGTCTCTCTGCCATCAATGGTGCACAGGTGAGTCAGCCTGTGACCAAGGAGGAGGGAGAGCAGCAGCCAAGACAGGGGCCGTCCGGCATTGGCCGGGAGCTCAACCTGACCTTCAGGGACAGCTTGCCGCCAAACAACCCTGTGGTGGCGGGTAACTGGTTTGAAGGGGATGCGCGGGGAGAGGTGTCTGTGGAGTCCAGGGTGGCAGAGCGATTGGGCATTGGTCTTGGCGATCGGCTCACCTTCACCATAGATACTCAGCCGGTTGAGGTGGAGGTCACCAGTCTGCGTAAAGTGAACTGGGAAACCATGCAGCCCAACTTCTTCATGATCTTCCCCCCGGCGGATCTGGTGCGCTTCCCGGCCACCTACATCGCCAGCTTTAAGCACCCGCAGGGCGATGCCGGCCTGGTTGGCGAGCTGATACGGCAGTTTCCCACTGTGTCGGTAATCGATGTGGGATCCATCATCACTCAGCTCAGAGAGGTGATAGACCAGGTTTCTCTGGCATTGACCCTGGTGTTGCTGGTGGTGGTCTTGGCCAGCGCCATGGTGCTCATTGCCCAGACTGAGGCAGGCATGGCCAGCCGTCGCCAGGAGTTGGCCATTATGCGTACCCTGGGGGCGGCAGGCAGTCTGCTGCGACGCGCCGTTGCCTGGGAGTTTCTGCTGCTGGGGGCGGTCGCCGGCCTGTTGGCTGTGGTGGTCACCGAGCTCACCCTGGCTCTGCTCAAGAGTCAGGTGTTCAACCTGGTGGTCAACGGACACACCCTGTGGTGGTTCCTGATCCCGGTACTGGGTGCGTTGCTTATAGGGTCCATCGGCATGTTGGCCTGCCGCCGCCTGCTGGCCAATCAGTGCGGCGCGTTGCTCAGGGGCGGTTAGAGAGGAATCACAATGAAGAGGCCGCGGTTTACGCGGCCTTTTACTGTCGGGTCTAGGGCGTGTTTATCTTTGGTGTTTAGAATTTGGCCGAGGATGACGACGACTAATCAAGAAGTTCGATTGTAGGCTAGGTACCAACCCAACGTGGTAGCTGTGTTGCTCAGAAGTTGCCTTGAGTGATGAATCAAGGCGTGACTCTGAAGGAATGGTTATTGCCCTTCTAAAGAGTCACAACACAGAGTCAGCACTCAAGGCGACTTCCCTACGGGTTGATTAAAACGGACTTCATGCTGCGTTTGCCAATCTTGCTTTAGGCCCATAGAGCATTGATTGGCCGCCTTGCCTGAAGCCCGTTTTATTTCAACTGAGCTCGCAGATATCACGTTGTGTTGGTACGACTCTACGTCAAAATCGAACGACGAGGAGTAGTCGTTGTCAGTCCGGCCCCGAAGGGCGCTTTGCTAAGTCTAGGTATCCATTCAGTTTGGGCACAATGTCGATACATCGAGGCCTTAGTGGCTGGATGATGGCGCAAAAATATTCAGCAAAGGTCAACACGCCCTAGCGTCCAAGGAGGGCCTGCAGCGCCCCAGGCAGTTCCGGATAGCGGAAGTCGAATCCGTGTCTAACCAGCCGGTTGGGGAGCACACTCTGGCCCTTGAGCAGCAGGGAGGACATCTCTCCCAGGGCCAACTTCAGTGCCGTTGCCGGTACCGTCATGAAGGCGGGGCGACGCAGGGCCTGTCCCAGCGCTTTACTGAACTCCTTGTTGCTGACCGGTGTGGGCGTGGTGCCGTTATAAATTCCCTGGCAGCTGTCAGTCATCATCAGATAGCCGATCACCGCCACCAGATCATCGATGTGGATCCAGGACATGGCCTGGCTGCCATTGCCCACCGGGCCGCCGACCCCGGCGCGAAACGCTGGAAGCATCTTCTTCAGGGCACCGCCCTCTCCCAGGACCAGTCCGATTCGCAGGACACAGACCCGGGTGCGAGGCGCCGCCTGCATTGCCAGATACTCCCAGGTGTGGCACACCCTTTGGGCGAAGTCGTTCTTGTCATAGACCAGCGGCGTATCTTCATCCATGTGACTGTCGGAGTCGGTGCCATAGATGCCGATGGCAGAGGCGCTGATGAACACCTTGGGGGGAGAATCCAGCCCCAGTATCCAGTCGCTCAGGGTCTGGGTCAGGCGCCAGCGGCTGTCGCAGATCAGGTGTTTCTGCCTGCCACTCCACCTCTTTTCTGCGATGGGTTCGCCGGCCAGGTTAATGACTGCGTCTACCCCCTGGAGCCAGGGCAGAGCTTCGATGCCCACGCATTCGGCATCAATCCCCTGTTGTTGCAGCCGTCGCCCGGACTGCTCCGGATGACGGCTGATCACAACCAGTTCGTGGGCCCCGCTCAACTGTTTCAGCAGCCTGCTGCCAACAAACCCTGTGCCGCCAGTGACAAGAATCTTCATGCCTGCCTCCTCATCCAAGCCATAGGTTCGGGAGCAACGCTCCTGAATCTGTGTTACACATACAAAGTTAGCATACGATCAATTTCCACAAGGAGTTCAAACTCATGCAACCTGTTGCCGTGGTCAGCGGCTGTGGTCGCCGCCTGGGCGAATACATCACCGGGCGGCTGTTGGCGCAGGGGTATCGCGTCTATGGGCAGTACCTGAGCTCCAGCCCAGCGAGCCACCCCAACCTCATTGCGTCCAGGGTGGACTTCACCGACGCCCGGCAGGTAAAGCAGTGGGCCGATGCCATCTTGTCGGATGTCGACAGGGTAGACCTTCTGCTCAACAACGCCTCCCTGTATCAACCCGACCCAGACGATGTTGCTGTGGGCGTTGAGCAGCTTACCCAGCTTCACCGCATTCACCTCCAGGCACCCTACCAGCTGGTTCAGGCGCTCAAGGGAGCCCTGGCACAGGCCTCTGGCTGCATAGTGAATCTCACCGATATCTACGTGCATCACCCCAATGCGGATTACAGCCTCTACTGCGCCACCAAGGCGGGTTTGGACAGTCTTACCCAGTCCTGGGCCAGACAGCTGGCCCCGGATGTGCGGGTAAACAGCATAGAGCCGGGGCCGATTCTGTTTCTGGACGAACATGGGGAGGCGTATCGGCAGCAGGTGCTCAGTCGCACCCTGCTGCAGGTAGAGGGCGGTTTGGATCCCATCTGGAAGGCACTATGGATGCTGGTCAACAACCCTTATATGACCGGTGCGCGCATCCCGGTAGATGGTGGTCGCAGCGTCGCCCAACTTTAACGACCCCAGAACAATGGGCACCGTCTCACCTTCCAACGGAGTGTCGTTGAGCAACTGGTTGAGAAGGGGAAGCAGGTAATCCGGTTGAGCGGCCAACTCAGGAACCCGGTCAACGGAGAGAATGTCCAGATCCAGGGGGCGATCCTTGATGCTGCACTGAGGGTCGCTCCTGTCTCTTCCCCGCCGCTCCTCCTGCCGGTTAAAGCGGGATTTCACCTGCTTTGGCGACAATGAACTGTCAAACCAGAAGGCAAAGTTGATAAAGGGCAGGAGAGACTCCATCTCCTCAGGCTCTGTGGTGACCACACCGCTGACAGTGACCCGTTGGAACTGCTCGCACAGCCAGGAGAGGGCTTCAGTGGCGTTCTCCTCTGGCTGGAGGTTGGCGCCAAAGCTGCAATAGTAGCGGTGCGAACCCGGGTGCTGGCTTTCAGTACTCGTCATCCTCTCTCCTTGGTGACTCCATAGCCTGTCAATCGAGCGTTATCTATTTAAGATAACAAGATATACTGTGTTCTTCTCATCCAGACAACGGATTACTATGAGCTCATTTCAACGTAGCCTGATGGTGTGCGCCGCCCTGGTGGTGGTCCTGGCCGGGATCAAAAGCGCCAGCACCATCTTGGTGCCCTTTTTGCTGGCCATCTTCATCGCCATCATCTGCAGCCCCTTAGTACGGCTGATGACCCGCATGGGATTACCCAAGGGGCTGGCCATCATCATGGTGATGGTGTTGGTACTGGCTGTTGGCACCTGGCTCGGGGCCCTGATCGGTAGCTCCATCAACGATTTTACTGCCCAGTTGCCCCAGTACCGCAGTCAATTGACCGACCAGTTCCACGCCGTGGCGGATCTGGCGGCGCGCTTCAATGTGCCCATCTCCATAGAGGTGCTCAAGGAGCAGTTCGACCCGGGCAAACTGATGAGCCTGGCAACCGACATGCTCTCCGGCATCGGCGCGGTGATGGCCAACCTGCTGCTGATCGTGCTCACCGTGGTGTTCATGCTGTTCGAAGCCTCCAGCCTGCCCAGGAAGCTGCACTATGCCCTGGACGACCCCCACATGAGGATGCAACAGATTGACCGCTTCCTGGACTCGGTCAACCGCTACCTGGCGATCAAGACCCTGGTCAGCCTGGGGACGGGTGTGATCTGCGGTGTCGGCCTCTACCTCCTCGGGGTGGATTACTTCATCCTGTGGGGCGTGGTGGCCTTCCTGTTTAACTACATTCCCAACATCGGTTCCATCATTGCGGCCGTGCCCCCCGTGGCCCTGGCGCTGATCCAGCTGGGGGCCGGCGGTGCTGCCGGAGTGGCCGGCTTGTACGTGGCGGTGAACATGTTCATGGGGAACGTCATTGAACCGCGGATGATGGGCAGGGGCCTGGGCCTGTCCACCCTGGTGGTCTTCCTCTCATTGATCTTCTGGGGATGGTTGCTGGGCTCCGTCGGCATGCTGTTGTCTGTGCCCTTGACCATGATCGTCAAGATTGGTCTCGAGGCGACCCGGGGCGGCCGCTGGCTGGCGGCGCTGTTGGAGGGAGAGCCCCAGACCCGCAGCCTGGCCATCACGGTAACCATGACCGGCAAACCCGTTCGCCGTCCCCTGGAGGGCGCACAGTGATTGATCTCGTTCCACATCTGCCAGACTCTCTTGAATCCGGCCAGGCCCAGCGGTTGTTCCATGGCCGGGGTCACTGCTATCCAGGGTTGGAAAGCCTGACTCTGGACCTTTACCCTCCGGTACTGTTGTTGACCACCTTTACCACACCGGAGCAACCTCAGTTGGAGCTGTGGTTGCAACAGGTGACCACCTGGTGGAAACAGGTCAGCGATGACCAGCCTTTGCATCTGGTATGGCAGGACAGGGGATGCTCCCCCGCCCAGACCACTCAGATCTCCGGCGAGATCCCCGAGCCGCATTGGATAGTTGAGGGGGAGCAGCAGTATCTGGTCAACCTGATGCGAGGCCAGAATCACGGTCTGTTCCTGGACATGGCCGAGGGCCGGCACTGGGTTCGTCAGCATGCCAAGGGGAAGCGTGTCCTCAACCTGTTCGCCTACACCTGTGGATTCTCCGTGGCTGCCTGTGCCGGAGGGGCCGAATCTGTGGTAAATCTGGACATGAGCGGCGGCGCGCTGAAGACAGGTAAACGCAACCACGCCAAGAATGAGCTGGGGCAGGGGGTGCGCTACCTGGCCCATGATCTGTTCAAGACCTTTGGCAAGCTCAAGAAGCTCGGCCCCTATGATCTGGTGGTGGTGGATCCTCCAAGTTTTCAGCATGGCAGCTTTATCGCCACCAAGGATTACTGCAGGGTGCTGCGACGTCTGCCTGAGTTGCTGGCACCAGGGGGAGAAGCGTTGCTGTGCCTCAATGCTCCTGAGCTCAGCCGTGACTTCCTCAAGGGACAGGTGGCGGAGTTTGCCCCGGCCCTGACTCTGATGGAACAGCTGGCCAACCCGGCCACCTTTCCTGAGTCTGACCCGGATAAAGGACTGAAGGTGTTCAGGTACCGATTAGACTGATGAAAAAAAACTTCGGAATCGGCCGGTTTTTCTGTGAAATTACACGCAAAGGCCCCCTGTGGAGAAATATTCTTACAAATGCCGTTTTTTGGTGAAATGTTCGTGGAATGGGCGGCTGAGTGGTAGACTTACCCTACTCACATGACAGATGTGGTGAGTTCACTATTCAGGAGTAAGGCGGGTTTATGGAAATGCAAGATTACGAAGAAGCCTATTATCAGGTTCAAGATGAAGTCGCTGGCGAACTGCCCGTTGATCTGGATGAAGACGCCTACTTGGATTAATCTCCCTGGGTCATAAAAAAAACCAACGCTGTGGCGTTGGTTTTTTTGTGTCTGTCCGTCACCTGTCGAGGGGCAGCCATTGGTCAGCCGTTGGTCAGCCAACGGTCATCCTTTATCTCGGTCACCTTCCACTGGTTGTCGATAACCTGCAGACGTATCTCTCGCAGGTCCTGCCTTAAGTAGCCGTTCACCAACCCTTTGAGCTTGATGGTCACCAGGATGTCGGAGTTTCGCCGGCGAAAAAAGTCCGCATTGGTGGAAGAGAGTTCCACCTCCGCCTGTTCCATGTAGAGAGCAAACAGGTTGCGTTGCACCTGACTGGCCAGCTTGTAGTGATGGAACAGCCCCTTGAGCTCACCATTGACCATGGGCAGTGCCCGGTTGATGTCTTTGTCTACATAGAGAGCTTCAAAGAACTCCACGGCCACTTTTTCAGGGGGTTGATCCGGCCCTGTGGTCGGATTGCAACCACCCAGCAGCATCAGAAAAAGCAGCAGGGTAATTCGGGTCATCAGTGGAGGGGTCCTCATGGCGGAGCGAGCAGACACTATATCAGTGGCTGGGAAACGACACTAGCCGCAGTTTAGCGCGCGATCCGGGCAGGAGGTTTTGCGACCAGATTAACAATTGATACTAATGACAATTTTCTGAAGTGGCGGCGAAAGTCTGATCAAGATCACCCTTTTTTCTTTTCCCAACAAATATCCACTTAACTGGCAAGGAATTTGTTGTAAAAATGTAAGTGGTTTTTGTGTTCTTGTGCCTTTGGGGTAACCCGCGGCCGGGGCATAAATGATACCAATTTCATTAAGTCAGTGTTCTATCTGGTGCGCCGGAGACAGTGTTTCAATCGTGGAGTGAGACTCAACTGCCAGTGGTTCTGACAGTCAGCCTTACAATGCAGAGTGGGGCAACTTGAGCCAGCAGTCGTCATCAGATAATTAGTTAAATTGGTATAAAGCATAGGAAATGCGGGAGCTTGTGTGTATCGAGCGTTGTTGGCTTTATTAGGAAGTTGCCGGGATCTGCTGCCCATCGTTCTGGTGGTGGCTCTCTTTCAATTGGCGGTGTTGCAACAGCCGCTGCCCAGTGTCATCGATATTGTCCTTGGAATGGGACTGGTGGTCATTGGACTGACTCTATTCGTATTTGGCCTGGAGATGGGCCTGTTCCCCATAGGTGAAACACTGGCTCAGGCCTTTGCCCGCAAGGGTGCCCTGGTGCCTCTGCTGCTGTTTGCCTTTCTGCTGGGTTTTGGCACGACGGTGGCGGAGCCTGCGCTGATTGCTGTGGCCGATGAAGCCGCCGAAGTGGCGGCAGCCGGTGGCCTGTTGGCTCAGACTGAGGAAGCTCAGGAGAGCTACGCCACCCAGCTGCGGCTGACTGTGGCTCTCTCCGTAGGCTGTGCCATCCTGCTGGGGGTGGTGCGCATCCTCAAGGGATGGCCGCTGCACAAGCTGATCATCGGTGGTTATGTCATCGTCATGGCCCTGACCATGATTGCGCCCAAGGAGATCATTGGCATCGCCTACGACTCCGGAGGGGTGACCACCTCGACCATAACCGTGCCTCTGGTGACCGCCCTCGGGGTGGGACTGGCCAGCTCCATCAAGGGGAGGAACCCCATGCTGGATGGCTTTGGTCTCATCGCCTTTGCCTCACTGTTGCCGGTGCAGTTTGTTCTTATGTTCGGGGTGGTGCGTACATGGATTGGCTGATAGACATAGTTAATACCCTCATCGACACCCTGGGCGATGTGGTGCCCATCGTCGCCGTACTCTTCGGTTTTCAGTATCTGGTGCTCAAGCGTCCTGTCCCCCACCTGAAGCAGGTGCTTGCGGGGTTTGTGGCGGTGATCCTGGGGCTGGCCCTGTTCCTGGTCGGGTTGGAGCGTGCTCTTTTCCCCCTGGGGGAGTTGATGGCCACTCAACTGACCAACCCAGAGTTCCTCGGAATTGAGGGGCAGGGCAGCTGGCAGGATTACTACTGGGTTTATCTGTTTGCCTTTGCCATTGGATTTGCCACCACCATTGCCGAGCCTTCGCTGCTGGCGGTAGCCATCAAGGCGGAGGAGGTTTCGGGGGGCGCCATCCAGCCCATGGGCCTGCGCTTGGCGGTTGCCCTGGGGGTCGCCATTGGCATCTCCCTGGGGGCCTACCGCATTGTGGTGGGAGACCCCATACACTGGTATATCCTGGCGGGCTATCTGGTGGTAGTGGTTCAGACCACCTATGCTCCCAAGAATGTCATTCCCCTGGCGTACGACTCCGGGGGGGTCACCACCTCCACCGTAACCGTACCCCTGGTGGCCGCCCTGGGACTGGGGCTGGCCAGCACCATTCCGGGCAGAAGCCCAATGATTGACGGCTTTGGCCTTATCGCCTTTGCCAGCCTGTTTCCCATGATCAGTGTGATGGGTTATGCCCAACTCACCGCACTGATTCAACGAGTTTCGAAGAGGTAGAGCATGCGCTTTAAACTGATCATCGCCTTCGTCGAGGATGATAAGAGCGATCAACTGGTTGAGGCAGCCCGTGATGCCGGTGCCACCGGCGTCACCCTGATCAACCACGCCCGGGGGGAAGGACTCAAACCCAAGAAGACCTTCTTCGGTCTGCACCTGGATATGCAAAGGGATGTCCTTCTGTTTGTGGTGGAGGAACACCTGGCGCGCAACATTCTGGAGCGTTTGGCTCAAGTGGGTGAGTTTGACAGCTCACCGGGCACGGGCATTGCGCTGCAACTGGATATAGAGGATGTCGTGGGCGTCGCCCACCAGATTGAGAGCCTGTCAGAACGGGTTGGAGACGAGATATGAATCAGGAACTGATCAAGGTTAAGGATGTGATGGCCCAGAAGTGGGTGATGCTCGATGGATTGAAAACCGTGTCCGAAGGGCTGGAGGTGCTGCGTGAGCACAGCGCCGAGGCGCTGATCATCAGCAAGCGTCATGAGAACGACGAGTACGGTCTGGTTTTACTCTCCGACATCGGTAAGAAGGTGATGGCCCGGGACAAGGCGCCTGATCGGGTGAACCTTTACGAGATCATGTCCAAGCCGGTTCTGCCGGTTCACCCGGAGATGGATATTCGCTACTGTGCCCGCCTGTTTGAACAATTTGGCATTAATCAGGCTCCGGTGATTGAAAACCATGAGGTAATTGGATTAATCTCCTATACAGAGATGGTGCTTCAGCAGAGTCTCCACAATTAGACTTTTTAAAGGTTATCCACAAAACCTGTGGACAAGCCTGTTATTAGATCAATATCAGATGCGTAACTTGTTGATCTAAAGGTTCTTTTGTCCAAAAAAGTCACTTAGGTTAAAAAAAGCCCGCCCGATCAAGGCGGGCTTTTTGCTGTCAGTTATCCCCAGCTGGCCTCAGTTTTACCCCGGAGACCGTGCTTATACTGGAGTAGCTGTGGTCTGTGATGGGGGCGAGCAGGCAAAAGAAAGCCCGCCAATTGGCGGGCTTAAAGCGTCTTTCATCCGGTTATGGCCCGGATTTTTATTCTGTGTATCGTACCGCGACCGTGTCCACCTGACCCCCAGAATCGGACCCGGTCCTCAGGCTTAACCCTTGGGGTAGGGGTGCGCTACGCCTTTGTGGCAATCGATACAGGTCTTACGCTTGTCTTCAGCCTTCTTGAAGTTACGCTCGTGCATCTTCTTGGCGATCTTCTTCATGGACTCAGGCTGGTTCTCATAGATGTTGGAGTGGCAGCTGGTACAGGTGCGGGAATCGATGGAACGCAGGTAATCGCGAGCTAGGTCAGCCTGCTCTTTGCGGTTTGCTTCCAGCCACTCCTGAGTGTTAAAGCCATCAATGGTCATGTAACCGATGATGTCTTTGGACACGATGATCTTCTTAACCAGGTACTCGAAGCCACCTGGAGGCAGGTGACACTGGGCACAGGTCACGGTGATACCGGCGCCGTTGTTGCCGTGGCTGGACGCCAGAACCTCATCCCGCAGGGAGTGGTTGGAGTGGCAGGTCATACAGAAGTCGTCGGTGCTGGTGGCGTGCAGCACAACTTGGGTGCCGTATACGCCTACGCCGCCTACGACCAGGGCCAGGAAAGCACCTACTGGGATACCCAGCAGCCATTTGGCTTTGGGCCGTTGCCATAACCGGCTCCAGGCGGAGCCTTGTTTGTTGTCAGACATCTCTCATCCTCATTTTCTTTTTTTTGGGGGTCGAATTCTATTCAAAACCTTAGCCGAACTTTACGAGCTTTTGCAGGTAAAAGCTGGCACCGGGGACTTTATCAATATATTTCTTCATTCGCTGGATTATTTTGAATTTGCTCCAGCAAATCGCAAAAACTTTGATCTGGTCGGAAAAAATGAACCCTTCCCCTGCGAACTCCTGAGCAGATACTGTGAAAAAGCTCACTGGATCCGGTTTGACAAAAAGGCGTTGTGAAGTGGGGAGAATATGGGCTTCATTGGAGAGCAAACATAAAAAAAGCTGCCCTTGGGGGCAGCTTTTTGACGAAACCTGAGTTTCGTCTTATGCGTCGGCCTGGATGGCGGTCAGGGCGATGGTGTAGACAATGTCCTCCACCAGGGCGCCACGGGACAGGTCGTTCACGGGCTTGCGCATGCCCTGCAGCATAGGACCGATGGAGATCAGGTCTGCAGAGCGCTGAACCGCCTTGTAGGTGGTGTTACCGGTGTTCAGGTCGGGGAAGACGAACACGGTGGCTTTACCGGCTACTGGGCTGTCAGGGGCCTTGGAAGCAGCAACGTTAGGCATGATGGCCGCGTCGTACTGCAGCGGGCCGTCGATCATCAGGTCAGGACGTTTCTCCTGAGCGATGCGAGTGGCTTCGCGAACCTTCTCTACGTCTGCACCCTGGCCGGAGCTGCCGGTGGAGTAGGAGATCATCGCAACGCGAGGCTCGATGCCAAAGGCCTTGGCGGAGTCGGCGGACTGGATGGCAATCTCAGCCAGCTGCTCGGCGTTTGGATCCGGGTTGATGGCACAGTCACCGTACACCAGAACCTGGTCAGGCAGCAGCATGAAGAACACGGAGGACACCAGGGAGGCGCCAGGTGCGGTCTTGATCAGCTGCAGAGGCGGGCGGATGGTGTTGGCGGTGGTGTGAACTGCGCCAGATACCAGACCGTCTACCTGATTTTCGGCCAACATCATGGTACCCAGTACCACGTTGTCAGACAGCTGCTCGCGGGCAACCACTTCGGTCAGGCCCTTGCTCTTACGCAGCTCACACATCGGAGCAACGTAACGCTCGCGGGCGGTCTCAGGATCCACGATCTCGATGCCGTCACCCAGAGTCACGCCTTGCTGGGCAGCCACACGGCGAACCTCATCGGGGTTACCGACCAGTACACACTTGGCGATGCCACGCTCGGCACAGATGGCGGCAGCCTTAACGGTACGCGGCTCGTCGCCTTCAGGCAGCACGATGCGCTTGTTGGCGCGACGGGCAAACTCGGTCAGCTGGTAGCGGAAGGCGGCTGGAGACAGCAGGTTTTCGCGCTTGGAATCGCTGGCCATGTTCTCGATGAACTTGCGATCGATGTGGCCGGCAACGTAGTCCTGCAGCAGTTCGATACGGGCAGAGTCATCAACAGGCACTTCGTGGTTGAAGTTCTGGATGTTCAGGGCGGTCTGCCAGGTGTTGGTGTCCACCATCATCACCGGCAGGCCGGTGTCGAACGCCTGAGCGCAAAGATCCTGAACCTGCTGCTCCAGCTCATAACCGCCGGTCAGCATCAGGGCACCAATCTTGGTGCCGTTCATGGCGGCCAGACAGGCAGAAACCACGATGTCGGAACGGTCGCCGGAGGTAACCAGCAGGGTGTCCGCTTGCAGGTGGTTCACCATGTTGGGGATGGCGCGGGTACAGAAGCTGACGCGACGCAGACGACGGGAGTGCATCTCACCGGCGTTGATCAGGCGGGCACCCAGGTGCTTGGCCAGATCAGAGGCGCGTGGGGAAACCAGATCCAGGTTGTAAGGTACCGCACCCAGAATTGGAATCGGGGAGTTGGCAGACAGCTGGAAGATGTCAGCGTGGTCACCGCGAACCACCTGGTCGTGCTCGAACACCTCGGACAGGTCTGGGCGGGCACGGCCGCGCTCATCCACAGGTGCGCCGATCTTGTTGATGATGGCACCCAGGATACGCTTGTTCTTCTTACCACCGAACTCATCGAGGATGATCTCCAGGCGCTTCTGCACCTGGGCCGCGCTGTCGGCACCCGGGTTGATTACGAACACGATGTCGGAATCCAGGGTCTTGGCGGTCTTGCTGTTCAGGGTGTTGGCGAAGGGGTGGCTGCGGGTAGGCACCAGACCTTCAACGATCAGTACCTCGGTACCCTCATCACCGGACTTCACCCGGGCAACAATCTCTTCCAGAAGCACGTCGGTCTCGCCGGCGCTGATGCGCTGCTGGGCGTGATCCATGGAGTAGGGCTCTGGTGGATTGATGGTGGGGGAGGTAGAGAGAATGGTGGAGGAGCGTTCTGGGCCGGTATCGCCGGGGCGTTGCTGAGCAACAGGCTTGTAGAAGTTGACCTTGACACCCTGACGTTCAAGGGCGCGGACCATGCCCAGGCTGATGGAGGTCAGGCCGACGCCTGTGCCTACCGGAATCAACATGATAGAGCGAGACATAAAATACCTCTTAAAAAGGACTGAGCCACTTGCGTGGCTCAGTGTACTTCATTGGATCAGGAGATCAGAGCCAGAGAATCGCTGGCGATAACAAACTCTTCGTTGGTTGGGATAACCATGGCAACGGGAGAGCCGTCTTTGGTGATGATGCCGTCGTTGCCGAAGCGGGCAGCAGCGTTCTTCTCGGCGTCCACTTCGTAACCGAAGATGGCCAGGTTGTTCAGAACGGTTTCACGGATCAGCATGGAGTTCTCACCGATGCCGCCGGTGAATACGATGGCGTCAACGCGCTTCAGAGGCACGGTGTAGGAAGCCACGTACTTGGCCAGGCGGTAGCAGAACACTTCCAGAGCCAGGGTGCAGCCAGCGTCGCCCTCAGCGTGACCCTCTTCGATGCCGCGGCAGTCGTTGGTCTTCTCGGACAGACCCATCAGGCCGGACTCTTTGTTCAGCATGTTGTTCACCTGATCCAGGGTGTAACCCAGGTTGTTTACCAGGTGGAAGATGATGGCAGGATCCAGGTCACCGGAACGGGTACCCATTACCAGGCCTTCCAGAGGAGTCAGACCCATGGAGGTGTCAACACTCTGACCGTTGCGAACTGCGGTTACGGAACCGCCGTTGCCCAGGTGGCAGGTGATAACGTTGGTGTCGGCAACCTCTTTGCCCAGTACCTTGGCGGCTTCGCCAGATACGAACAGGTGGCTGGTGCCGTGCATGCCGTAGCGACGGATGCCGTGCTCACGGTACAGCTTCTGAGGGATGGCGTAGCTGTAGGCAACCTTAGGCATGGTCTGGTGGAAAGCGGTGTCGAATACGGCAACCTGTGGCAGGGCAGCGAAGGCAGCCTGGGCAGCGCGGATACCGATCAGGTGAGCTGGGTTGTGCAGAGGAGCCAGGGAAGCGCACTCTTCGATGCCGGCCAGAACGTCATCGGTGATCAGCATGGACTTGGTGTACTTCTCGCCACCGTGAACGATGCGGTGACCAATGGCAACCAGCTGGTCAGCCATTTCAGGCTTGCTGGCCAGGATGGTACCAACAATGTAGTCCAGAGCCTCGGAGTGGGCGGCACCGGCACCCAAGGCGGCTTCGCCCTTGTTGCCATCCAGCTTCCACTTGATGCGGGCATCTTCGAGGTTGAAGCACTCTGCCAGACCGGACAGGTGCTCGTCACCGTTAGTTGCATCGATTACGGCGAATTTCAGGGAGGAGCTACCGCAGTTAAGAACGAGAACAAGTTTGCTCATTATTCATACACCTAAGTGATTTACTTGCGTACAACCGACTGCGCCCTGGGGCGGTTAAGTCGATAACGACCGAAGATGGTAAGAAGTTACAGTATAGACCCGCTGTATCTGCGACCGATGTCGCATTTTCAGGTCCCCTAATGGGCCGAAATTCAACCATCTTCCTAGAAAGGTATGACCATTTTACCCATACTTTTCTGAAGAAGCGGAATCAGGACGTGATACACTTAACGAATCTGTGATCCGTCTCCCGTTGTATAAAGGAGAGTGAAGCATGACCTTTTTTGAAACACTGAGATGTGGCAATCACTACATGAAACAGTGGCCCAGAGCGGTTCAGCTGGCCCCTCTGTTTCCAGAGTACAGGGTGATAAAAGCCACTGAACTGGCCATCCGGGTCATGCCTCCGGTGGCGGTGTTTTGCCTGTGGTTTCAGCTTCAGTGGTTGGGGCCCGAGAGCTTGCCTCAGATCGTCGCCAGTACCCTGTTCCTGCTGAGCCTGCCCCTTCAGGGCCTGTACTGGTTGGGTTGGCGTTCCCAGCAACTGCTGCCCAGACAGCTGGTCGCCTGGTGTGATGACCTGCGCTCGCGCATGTTGGAAGCGGGGGAGCAGATTGCCCCGCTCGGGGCCCGTGCCCGCTACCTGAATATGGCCCAACTGCTCCGACGAGTTTTTAACAAACTGGACAACGGAGAGTGGCACAGGTTGGATCGACACTGAGACTCGATCGGATCCAGGTCACAAAAAAGCGGAGGCATCGGCCTCCGCTTTTCAGTTTTATTCACTAATAAGGCGTCAGTCGCCAATTTATCAGTAATAGATCACGTTTTTGATTCTCTGCCTCGGCGCCTGCTGATACAGCTGCCACACCTTTTTATAGTCCAGCTTCAGCTCCGCAACATAGTTGTCACCCACAGGGTAGATGCGCACCACCTCGGCACCCCGCACCAGGCCATCCACCTGGGTCTGGAACTGGTCGCTCTGCAGCAGCTGCTGGTCCATCCGGCCGGTGCCTGACACCCTCACCCCATAGATCTGCTCTGCCAGCTCCCGGTAGGCATCCAGTTTGGCCGCCCGCATCGCCTGCTGCACCTTCAGGTCCCGGTTATCGCCCAACTGGGCCGAGATGGGGGCGATCCCTTTGGCGGTGAGTATGGGAAACTCCTGGGGTGGGACAGGCTCATACTCCACATAAGCGTTGTTCTGACACCCGGCCAGGAAAATTAGCGCAGCGGCTGCGAGTCGTTTCATGGGTTTACCTCCCTCACCGGTGTTCTTCCTGGTTGCTCCTGTCGGTAGAGCAGGCCACCCTGTTCCGTGATGCTGTTGCTCTGCTCCAGGTAGCCGGAGGACTCCTGCCAGGGAAGAAAGGCCTGGGAGGTGGAGGCCACCCTGTTGTTGGCGATATCCACCAGGCGACTGTTGATGATCACCCCGCTGCTGTCCCGGCTCAGGGTGGCAATCAGCACCTGGCTCACCGGCAGGCTGGCTTGCAGCCGTTCATAATCCCGGCTGAGAATAAGGTTGCCCTGCTTGGAGACCCGAATCTGCTGGCTGCTGTTGAGCTCTACCAGGTTGAACCCTCTCTGGTGCAGGGCGCCAACCAGACCGTCACCCAGCTGCAGGGCGAGCCGGCCACTGCTCTCCAGCTCATCCAGCCACACCGGGGTGGTGACCGCGATAAGCTTGGTCTTGTCCGGCAGGTCGTGATTGCGCTCAAGATCTTCGGCGATGCGCTGGGCCAGATGAATCACGGCACTGCTGTGCGGCAAACCTTTGCCGCTCACACTGTATTGTGGCGGTGGCTCTGCCGGAGGGGTGGCACAGCCCCACAAAAACAGGCACAGGACGCCTATGGCCTTTTTCATCGCTATCTCCAGTGGCTTGGGCATTCACGGTTCTCTGTATCATATCGGCCAAGAAGCCCGGCGCTTTAGTGGCAAATGTAGGCACAGTCATTGCATTATTTACGCCAACTGCATTGAGGACGATAAAGCGATGTCTAACCCCATACACCTGGCTCTGCTCGGTGTCTGCCTGTTGGCGGCACCGGTTTCGGCCCAGTGGCTGACCCTGAGCGGCAGCGCCCCCATAGGCAATGATGACCTGACCAAGGCGCGGGAGGAGGCGATTCGGAACGCGTTGGCGAAATCTGGCCAGGGCGAGATCATGGTAAACGGCGTGTTGGGGCCAGCCACGGAACTGACTCAGGTAGGGGAGTATCAGCTGCTGTCTGAATCGATCGGTGACGGCATTCTGGAGGTGACCCTGAGAGCGGATGTCCGCGCCGTGGGCAATCAGTGTGCCGGCGCCGGCTTTCGCTTTGCCCTGACTCTGCCACGGGCCGATGTGGTGCATCGGCAGCACCTGGTACCGGGCAGCCTCTATGAGTTTGATGCCGCACTGACCCGGTTGCTGGCCAACACCATCAATGGCGAGGCCACCTCTCTGTTTGCCCATGAGCGCAGTGACATCAGCGTCAGCTTTGGTCAGCTGAACCAGGAATACGGCGAGCAGTGGGCCAGGGAGATGAGCCGGGACGACAACAGTCAGTATATTGTGGCCATCTCCATCGATGATCTGACACTGGATCCTCATGAGACCACTCTGGGGTGGTTTGAAGATGACCGCAACCGCTACTTCGGGGCCAACCTCAACATCTATGACGGCCTGACCGGGCAGATGATCTGGCATAAGCGCTACCGCACCCAGGGCGACTGGCCCTTCAAGCGCAGCGACGCGGTGGAGCTGGGCTCCAGCCACTTCTGGAACAGTGACTACGGCAGGCAGATTCGCCAGCAGGTGGTGGCCATGGCCCAGGACATCGACGGCACCCTGCACTGTCGTCCGCTTCACGGACGGGTGCTCTCTGTGGATCAGGAGCGGGTCACCATCAACCTGGGTAGCCGCCATGGTGTACGGGTGGGGGATCGGGTCTCTTTGCAGAACCGCCAGCAGGGGGAACTGGGGTGGTGGAATCGTGACCCGGACTCCGAAGATATCCTGGTGATTCAACAGGTGCAGCTGGAGCAGGCGGTGGGGACCCTGATGCCGGGCTCCAGTTACACTCGCTGGCAGCCCATGGATATGGTGCGGGCCCAGGCACATAGGCGCTAATGGGCCTGATGCCATAAAAAAAGCCGGCTTCATCGCCGGCTTCTCTTTTTGAACTGTTTACCTTCAGGCCTTGATCACCTTGCCCAGGCGTCCGCCCGTGGTGGTGGAGCCTTCCTGGTTGTAGGTCAGGGCATTAGGGTTTCGGGTGGCATTAAGCAGTTGCTGCAGGCGACCCAGGCTGGCCAGAGACTGGTCAGCCAGCTGATTGTTATGCTGGTTTTTCACCTGGCACTCCGCCAGGGTCTCGCGGCAGCGGGTCACCCCGGCCATCGCGTCGGTGTCCGCCTTGATGTCAGCCACCTGCGGATGCGATTCCAGTGCCTTGTCGCCGCCGGCAATCTGGTCCAGCAGCGCCAGTTTCTGTTTGAGCAGGGCTTCAATTTTGTCCGCATCCCGCTCAAGTAATGCGTCAGTCTCCTGCTCCAACAGGCGCAGCAGGGTAGACAGGCGCTCTTGCTGAGCGCCAATCAAGGCGTGAATGCCGGTATCACTCACCAGTCAGTTCACTCTCGAAACGGGAGAGGTTGGCAGCCAGCTTGTCTGGGTCAACATGGTAGCGACCTTCGGAGATCGCCTGCTTCAAGGCTTCCACCTTGGAGCTGTTAACCTCTGGGGTCTCCTGCATCACCTTCTCCGCCCGCTGTAGTTGCTGGGCTTCCTGGGTCAGCTTCACCTCATCCCCCTTGGCGGCAGCCTGAGCGCTGCTCCCTTCGGGCTGACTTTGTTGGGTCACCGCCCGCCGGGCCGGTTGCAGGCCTGCGGTACCGCTGCTCAGTTTGTTGATGTCGATAGCCATAATGTGGCTCCGTCGCTGTGTATTTGGGCTCTTCTGACACTGGTATCGGCCGCACGGCCAGAAGCTTTAGGGTAATTTTTACATTTTCACCCGCACATGGCCAACTCCGGTGACGTAGGCATCCACCATTCTCCGGGATCGGCTGTTCTGGACCCGGATGGCGTCGCCTATGGAGCCGCTGCTCATGGCGGTACCTGAGGTGCGAATGGAGAGGTGATCGTTGTTGGCTTCGATGGTGACCGGATCCCCTTTGCACACTAGGCAGACATTGCGTTTGGTGATTACCTGACCTGCCGCCGCGCGTCTTTTTAGTCTGGCACCATTCAACTCATCTGGTGAACTGAAATGACTCCCTCGCAGGCTGTTATTGTTGACGTACCTGAGCTCCACCATGGATTCGTCCAGCAGGGTGTTGGGTCCCAGAGCCATTCTGGCCACCAGTACCGGGTACTCCAGGGCGATCTGAACCGGCACATACACCAGCCAGGGCTCGGGGGCTTCGCAGCGGATCTTAACGGTCAGGTAGCGGGTGTTGCCTTTGACTGCCGGGGCCTCGGCCTGCAGGGGGGTGTCACAACTTTCGAAGTGACGGCGCTTATCCAGTTCGCTGGCGGTTACCTGGATACGTGCCCCGTCCGGCACCTCGATCACGCCGAGGGCATACTGGGAAGCGGCCTCTTCGATCATGTCTAAAGAAGTTTCACCCAGTGCCGACACACTAAAGAGCAGGGAGAGTAAGAATGCATACAGCTTCATGGAAATTAACCACCGAACAGATAACCTATACTTGAACACGCTTGGGGAAATTGATACAACGCAGCTGCATCATATCAAATGTTCCGGTGCCAACAATTTGTCGGTTGGGTGTGCAGCAATATCTGTGCCTTTGTTTTAGCTTTTTATAAGGACTCCACCAATGGCTAGCATCTTAGATTCGGTGAACCAGCGCACCCAGCTGGTCGGGCAGAATCGCCTCGAACTTCTCCTATTCCGGCTCAATGGCCGGCAAACCTTTGGGATCAATGTATTTAAGGTTCGGGAGGTGCTGCAGTGTCCTAAGCTGACCAGCCTGCCTCGTCTGAACAGCCTGGTTCGGGGTGTGGCGCACATCCGTGGCCAGACCATCTCCGTTATCGACATGTCTGCTGCGATTGGAGGCCGTCCCACTCAGGATGTGGAAAACTGCTTCATCATCATCAGTGAGTACAACCGCTCCGTTCAGGGCTTCCTGGTGTCGGGTGTCGAGCGCATTGTTAACCTGAACTGGGATGCCGTGATGCCACCGCCGCAGGGCAGTGGTCGCAGCAACTATCTGACTGCCGTTACCGACATTAATAATGAATTGGTCGAGATTCTGGACGTGGAGAAGATTCTCGACGAGATCACTCCGGCCAAGACCGACATCAGTGACGATGTCGCGGCCAACCTCAGCCCTATCTCCGAGCGTAAGCGCCGCATCATGGTGGTGGATGACTCCTCCGTAGCCCGCAAGCAGGTGGTTCGCGCCCTGGAGCCACTGGGCCTGGAGATCGAACTGGCCAAAGATGGCCTGGAAGCCCTGCGTAAGCTGGAGGAGATGGTCAAAGATAAAGAGGACATCGGCGAGGTATTTGGTGGTATTATCTCCGACATCGAGATGCCTGAGATGGATGGTTACACCCTGACCGCGTCTATTCGGGATAACCCCAAGCTCACCTCTTTGAAGGTGATCCTGCACACCTCCCTCAGCGGCGTGTTCAACCAAGCCATGGTGAAGAAGGTGGGTGCAGACGACTTCATCGCCAAATTTAATCCTGATGAATTGGCAGGAGCGATCGATCGCTACCTGAAAGAGGCCTGATTCGGTGCCAACCAAAACCTTAGCTCCTACGGAATACCAGACCTTTGCCGCCTTCCTGCAGAAGCAGTGCGGTATCGTACTGGGGGACAACAAGCAATATCTGGTACGTAGCCGCCTAAGTCCGTTGATGAAATCCTTTGGTCTGGACAGTCTGTCCGACCTGGTGAAGCAGTCGATGCGTCCTGAGCAGAGCAAACTCAGAACCGCCGTCGTTGAGGCGATGACCACCAACGAAACCTTTTGGTTCCGCGATAACTATCCCTACCAGTTGCTGGCGGATGAACTTCTGCCCGAACTCGCCAAGTTGGGACGTTCTATCCGCATCTGGTCCAGCGCCTGCTCCTCAGGCCAGGAGCCTTACTCCATGTCGATGGTGGTCCATGAGACCCGGCAGAAGCGCCCCGGAATGCTGATGAACGGCGTGGACATTGTTGCCACCGACCTGTCCACCCAGATCCTGGATCAGGCCAAGGCCGGCGAGTACGACGAGCTGGCCCTGACCCGGGGCCTGTCGCCGGAGCGCCGCCGCCTCTTTTTCCAGCCCTCCCCCAAGGGGATGAAGGTCCGGGATGACGTGCAGCGCATGGTCAATTTCCGTCAGCTCAATCTGCTGGACAGCTATGCCCTGTTGGGCAAGTTTGATGTGATCTTCTGCCGCAATGTGCTCATCTACTTCTCTGCGGAGGACAAGGGCAAGATCCTGCGGCAATTTGCTGCCGCCCTGAACCCGGGTGGCTATCTGGTGCTGGGTGCCTCCGAGTCCCTTGCCGGTCTCACCGACCAGTTCGAAATGCTCAGATTCCCTGCTGGAATCATACATAGAAAGCGATAGCCTCTCTTTTTATCAACAAAGGCGTGCCACTGGCACGCCTTTTGCTTTTCTAGGGCAAGACTGCGTTTAGGAGGCAAAGATGGCCATTTCGTTCGATAAAGCACTGGGCATTCATCAACACACCCTGGGGATCCGTTCCCAGCGTGCCGAAGTGCTGGCCAACAACATCGCCAACGCTGACACCCCAGGTTACAAGGCCCAGGATGTGGACTTCGATCAGGCCCTGAGTCAGGCCAAAACCGCCCAGGGCGGCATCTCCATGTCCAAGACTCACGAAGACCACTTCAACATCGGCAGAGAGCCCATTGGCGGCCTGGCCTACCGAGTGCCGCTGCAGCCCGATACCGGCGACGGCAACACCGTGGATGTCAACATTGAACGCAACAACTTCATGCAGAACAACCTGGAACAGCAGATGACCCTCGAGTTTCTCGGCGGCAAGTTCCAGGGAATGCGCAAAGCGCTGCGGGGTGAATAACCATGAGCCTGTTTAATATTCTCGATATTGCCGGCAGCGGCATGATGGCGCAGAACGTGCGCCTCAACACCACCGCCAGTAACGTAGCCAACGCCAACAGCGTCTCCAGCAGCTCAGGTGACACCTACCGTGCTCGTGAGCCGGTGTTTGCCGCTCGCCTTGAGGAGTTCGCTACCCATCAGCATGGGCCCCATGGCGCCGGCATCAGCAAGGAGCTGGAAGCCCTGGGTGGTGTCAGCGTGGCCGGCATTGTGGAGAGCAACAAGCCGCTGATTCAGGAGTACGCCCCTGACCACCCCATGGCGAATGAAGAGGGCTACATCTTCAAGCCCAACGTCAACGTGGTGGAGGAGATGGCCAACATGATCTCCGCATCCCGCAGCTATCAGGCCAACGTCGAGGTGGCAGACGCCGCCAAGAACCTGGCTAAGCAAACTCTCAGACTTGGTAAATAAAGGGGGACTGGATGAGTAATACCATCGATAACAGTTACTTAAACTCCCTCAAGTGGCAGCAAGAAGCGACTCCCACAACCAAGGACAACAACCAGGCTCTGACTCAGGAAGACTTTTTCTCCCTGCTGTCTCAGCAGTTGTCCATGCAGGATCCCTTCAAGCCGGTGGACAACGATCAGATGATCTCTCAGATGTCCTCCTTTGCCACCGTTGATGGGATCAACTCCTTGAACGATGAGATCAAGAACATGAACACCGTGATGAACTCCAGCCAGGCCCTTGAGGCCAGCAGCCTGGTAGGTCAGAAGGTGCTGATCCCATCAGACAAGGCGGTTTCGGACGGCGCCAGCCCGGTCACCGGCGTGATCTCTACCCCATCCGGGGCGCAGAACATGACCATGAAGGTGAAGGATGGGGCAGGGCAGATTGTCCGAACCTTCGAAGTGCCTGTGGGCAATGGCGGCAACGTCGACTTTAGCTGGGACGGCAAAAATGCCGACGGCGAAGCTTTGCCGGAGGGCACCTACAGCTTTACCGCTGAGGCCCTGGTTGGCGGCAAGACCGATACTCTACCGGTGTTCACCTATGGCCACGTCAGCAGCGTGACCCTGGGCGGTGCCAACTACGATACAGTCCTGAATCTGCGCGGTGTCGGCGGCGTTAAGCTGTCTGACGTATTGGCGGTCGCAGAAGGCTCTTAACGAGGAACGAGCATGTCATTCAATATCTCACTCAGCGGTCTGAATGCCGCGCAGAAGGATCTGGATACCACGTCGAACAACATTGCCAACGTGAACACCATTGGCTTTAAAGAGTCTCGCGCCGAGTTTGCCGACGTTTATTCCAACTCCCTGTTTACCAACAGCAAGACCAACGTGGGCAGTGGTGTGGCCACCGCTCAGGTCGCTCAGCAGTTCCACCAGGGGTCGTTGCAGTTCACCAACAACGCCCTGGATCTGGCTATTAACGGTAACGGCATGTTCGTCACCATCTCCGAGTTTGGTTCCCAGGACTATAACTACACCCGTGCCGGTGCGTTCAAGCTGAACGACGACGACTTTATGGTGGACTCCCAGGGTAACTACCTGATGGCCCTGCCGGTGAACGACGATGGTTCCGTTTCCTCCGTAAGTTTGTCGACGACTGCACCTGTTCAGATTCCTCAGACCGCCGGTCAGCCTCAGAAGACCGCCGTAGTGGATGTGTCCATCAACGTGAATGCCGGGGACATCTCCCATGATCCGGCCAACTTCGACCCCACGGATCCGACCACCTACAACAACGCCACCTCGGTGACTGTGTACGACTCCCTGGGTGAGCCGCACATCATGACCCAGTATTTTGTCAAACCACCTGGTGGTGCGGTAACCGGCAACAACCAGTGGCTGACCTTCTTCACCATGGATGACAAACCGGTGAATATCGGTGACGCCGCAGGTGCTTCGATCAATGGCACCTGGGATCAGGACACCGACGGTGATGGCACCGCAGACAACCTGGGGGTGGCCGCACAGAGCGCCAGTGGCCATACTGCGGCGGTACTGACCTTTGATGACACCGGTAACTACACTGGTTCCAACCCCACCATGATTCAAACCGTGGCTTTGGGGACTGTGGCCGGAGGTGCTGGCGTGATTGGCCCGGGGGCCGATGGTACCCAGCGGGTGGAGTTCCGCATGGACAACCCCACCCAGTACGCCTCCAAGTTTGAGGTGACCAAGTTGAAGCAGGACGGCTCCACCGTAGGTCGACTCACCAACGTAGAAGTGGCGGCCGACGGCCTGATCAGTGCGACCTACTCCAACGGTACCGAAGTGCCCCTGGGTAAGGTGGCTCTGGCGCGTTTTGCCAATGAGCAGGGTCTTACCCAACAGGGCAACACCTCCTGGAAGCAGAGTCAGGCGTCCGGCGAAGCCCTGTTGGGTGAACCCAACACAGGGACCTTCGGTGCTATCAACTCCGCCGCCCTGGAGCAGTCCAATACCGACCTGACCACCGAGTTGGTGGACCTGATCAGCGCCCAGCGTAATTTCCAGGCCAACTCCCGTGCCCTGGATATCGCCAACCAGCTGCAGCAGAACATCCTGCAGATCCGCTAAGCTTGGATTGCCGCCCCTGCCGGGGGCGGCAACCCCTTTCCCCTTGTTCCCCTCCTTTCATTTCTGAATCCCCCCTGAACCGCCATATTGCTGCGATTTTGATTTTGGCATAGCTATTGCATTCCCTTGGCTAGTTAACGTCATTGCCGACTGTGGGAGTCACCCTTGGACAAGATGCTTTATATCGCCGCATCAGGCGCCAGCCAGAACATGTACGCCCTGGGCGTGCATGCCAACAACCTGGCCAACGCCCGAACCGACGGTTTCAAGGCGGATCTGCATCAGGCGCGCAGCATGCAGGCGTTCGGTGAGGGGTTGCCCACCCGGGTGTTCGCCATGAATGAGCGTCCGGCCAGTAACTTCGATGCCGGCAGCCTGAAGACGACCGGGCGAAGCCTGGACGTGGCCATCAAGGGTGAAGGCTGGTTTGTGGTCGAGGATGAGCAGGGCAACGAGGCCCTGACCCGTGCCGGCTCGCTGAAGATCGACGAAGGTGGCATGCTCACCAACGCCCAGGGCCGCCCCATCATGGGTGCAGCAGGCCCTATCTTCCTGCCTCTTCCAGTAGAGAAGGTGGAGATCGCCACCAACGGCATCATCACCGTGCGCCCTCAGGGCGCACCGGCCAACGCAATGGAAGAGGTGGACCAGCTTCAGATGGTTAACCCGCCAATCAATACTCTGACCAAGGGCGAAGATGGCTTGTTCCGTGCTTTTGGCGGCGAAGCCTACCTGCCCGATGCAGAGGTGGAGTTGGTGGCGGGTGCTGTCGAGGGCAGCAACGTCAGCCCGGTACATGAACTGGTGGGCATGATCGAGATGCAGCGTCAATTCGACATGCAACTGAAGATGATGAAAACCGCCGAAGAGAACGACAGGTCAGCCGCAAAACTGTTGCGGGTGTAACGGACATTTAAAGGGTAAAGAGTATGCAACCGGCACTTTGGATCAGTAAAACAGGCCTGGACGCTCAGCAGACTGAAATCTCCAACATCTCAAACAACCTGGCCAACGCCAGCACCGTGGGCTTTAAGAAGAGCCGCGCCGTGTTTGAGGACCTGCTCTATCAGACCATCAACCAGGCTGGGGGCATCAGCGCCCAGAACACCGAGCTGCCCAACGGCCTGACCCTGGGCGCCGGCACTAAGGTGGCGGCCACCCAGCGCATCTTCTCCCAGGGCAACATGGAAACCACCAACAACAGCCTGGATCTGATGATCGACGGCCCCGGTTTCTTCCAAATTCAGATGCCAGACGGTACCCAGGCCTACTCCCGAAACGGTCAGTTTACCCTGGACGAAGAGGGGCAGATGGTGACTCCGGGTTCCGGTTACGTGCTGGATCCAGGCATCGTCATCCCGGAAGATGCCCAGTCGGTGACCGTCTCCTCCGAGGGTGAGGTGTCGGTCCGAGTTCCCGGCCAGGCGGCCAACGTGGTAGTAGGTCAGATTGAGATCTCCAACTTCGTCAACGCCAGTGGTCTGGAGCCCATCGGTCAGAACCTGTTCCTTGAGACCGGCGCCAGTGGCGCGCCCATCGCCGGTGTACCCGGCCTGGATGGTCTGGGCTCCATCCGTCAGGGCGCCCTGGAAACCTCCAACGTCAATGTGACCGAGGAGCTGGTGAACATGATTGAAGCCCAGCGGGTGTACGAGATGAACTCCAAGGTGATCTCCACCGTGGATCAGATGCTGGCCAACCTGAACCAGCAACTCTAAGGAGCCTTAGATGAGACACTGGATAGCCGCAGCTAGCCTGATCACCCTGGTAGGGTGCACCTCGCCCGGTGCCCCGATTCCGGATGATCCCTACTACGCCCCGGTTTACCCCGAGTTGCCTCCGACCCAGGTGGTCAACACCGGCTCCATCTATCAGGATGCCTACGCCAACGAGCTCTACTCCGACATCAAGGCCCACAGGGTCGGCGACGTGATCACCGTAGAGCTGGTGGAGGCCACCAAGGCCAAGAAGAGCGCCACCAATGAGATGAAGAAGGACAACTCCATGTCCCTCGATCCCATCACCGCCGGCGGTGGCCCGGTGACCATCAACGGTCAGACTCTGGATCTCAACTACAAGGAGAAGCTGGATCTCTCCAAAGAGGCCGACGCGGATCAGAGCAACAGCCTCAATGGCTCCATCTCAGTGAACGTCCTGCAGGTGCTGGCCAACGGCAACCTGGTGATTCGGGGGGAAAAGTGGATCACCATCAACGACGGTGAAGAGTACATCCGTCTGACCGGCCTGATTCGTCCCCGGGACATCAAGCCGGACAACACCGTGGAGTCCACCCGTGTCGCCAATGCCCGCATCCAGTACAGCGGTACCGGCACCTTTGCTGAATCCCAGAAGACCGGCTGGCTGGCCGCCTTCTTCAACGGTCCCCTGTGGCCCTTCTAGGAGAGTAGGATGAGACTCTTTGCCGTACTGATGGCTCTGGTTCTGGCCCTGCCGGCTCAGGCGATGCGTCTGAAGGACATCACCGATGTTCAGGGTGTCCGCGACAACCAACTGATCGGCTATGGCCTGGTGGTGGGTCTGCCCGGTACCGGTGAGAAGGGACAGTTCACCGAGCAGAGTTTTGCCACCATGCTCTCCAACTTCGGCATTAACCTGCCGCCCGGTACCCGCCCCAAGACCAAGAACGTGGCGGCGGTGGCGGTGCACGCCACCCTGCCTCCCTTTATCAAGCCCGGCCAGCAGATCGATGTCACCGTCTCCTCTGTGGGCAGTGCCAAGAGCCTGCGTGGCGGCACCCTGATTCAGACCTTCCTCAAAGGTGCTGACGGTAAGGTGTACGCACTGGCCCAGGGCAGTCTGGTGGTGTCCGGCTTCTCCGCCGAGGGCGCTGATGGCTCCAAGGTGATTCAGAACACCCCCACTGTGGGCCGTATTCCCAACGGCGCCATCGTCGAGCGCAGTGTGCCCAGTCCGTTCGCCAACGGGGATTTCCTTACCTTTAACCTGCACCGCCCGGATTTCTCCACCGCCAAACGGGTGGCGGACACCATCAACGGCCTGCTCGGCCCGGGTGTGGCCCGCGCCCAGGACGCCACCTCCATTCAGGTTTCTGCTCCCCGTGATCGCTCTCAGCGAGTGGCCTACCTGGCCACCCTGGAGAATCTCCATGTGGAGCCGGCAGAGGAGTCTGCCAAGGTGATCGTAAATAGCCGCACCGGCACCATAGTGGTGGGCAGCGAGGTGCGTCTGCTGCCGGCGGCCATCACCCATGGTGGCCTCACCGTGACCATCAGCGAGGCCTTCAGCACCTCTCAGCCTGGCGCCTTTGCCGGCGGCAACACGGTGAACAACCCGGTGAGCAGCATCGGCGTCAACGAGTCTGCCCGTCGCATGTTCAAGTTTGATCCCGGCGTCACCCTGGACGAACTGGTACGGGCGGTGAATCAGGTGGGGGCCGCGCCCTCGGACCTGATGGCCATCCTCGAAGCCCTGTCTCAGGCCGGCGCCCTGCGCGGCGAACTGATCATCATCTAGGCGGCAACATGGATCCTTTGAAGCAGCAGAATCAGCACTACCTGGACCTGGCAGCCATGGATGACCTGAGGCAGAAGGCCCAGGCGGATCCGGATGCCTCCCTGGAGGAGGTGGCACTGCAGTTTGAAGGGATCTTCCTCGGGATGATGCTCAAGGAGATGCGCAGTGCCAATGCCGCCTTTGAGAGCGACTCGCCGTTTAACAGCCAGACCACCAACTTCTACCGGGATATGCAGGACCAGCAGTTGGTCAGTGAGCTGGCTGGTAAAGGCACCCTGGGGCTGGCGGAACTGATTGTGGCCCAACTGGGGGGGGATGAGAGCCTGACACCGGCGTCGATGCTGCGCGGCTCCAACAATGGCATCGCCCCTCATGCACCGCTGGCCTCTGCGGCCAACCCGGCCTCCAGGGCGGAGCCAGCAGCAGAGACCCAGCCTGTTAAGGTTGCCCAGGAGGCGCCCCGTCCACCTCTGGCCGCGGCCATCAACCCGGTGGACTTCTCCTCACCACAGAGCTTCGTCAACAGCCTGATGCCAGAGGCACGCAAAGCCGCCAAGGAGCTGGGGGTCAGCCCCGAGCTGCTGGTGGCCCAGTCGGCACTGGAGACTGGCTGGGGGCGCAAGGTGCTCCCCTCCAAAGAGGGCAGCAGCCACAACCTGTTTAACATCAAGGCGGGCAGCAGCTGGCAGGGCGACAGCGTCAAGATCAATGCCCTTGAGGTCGAGCAGGGGGTGCCGGTGAAAAGGCGCTCCGAGTTCAGGGTGTATGACAACATCCAACAGAGTTTTCAGGACTTCGTCGACTTTGTTCGCCGGCCGCGTTATCAGGATGCGCTGGATTCGGGCAACGACGAAGGGTTTATCCGTGGCTTGCAGCAGGCTGGTTATGCCACCGATCCTCAGTATGCCGACAAGGTACTGCAGGTGATGAAGCGTTTGATGGAGGGGGCGGTGTCCTCCTCTCAAGGGAGTAAATAATGGCAGACTTGATGAATATCGGCCGCTCTGGCGTCATGGCCGCCCAGAAGCAGATGCAGGTCACCTCGAATAACATCGCCAACGTCGGTACCGAAGGGTACTCCCGTCAGGTGGCTGAGCAGCGTACTTCTCAGTCACTGTTTATCGCTGGCAGCTTCGCTGGATCCGGAACTTATGTGGCTGACGTCAAGCGTATCTACAACAGTTACGCCATGCGCGAGTTACATCTGTCCACCAGTCAGCTCTCCTACGCCAACATGTCCTGGCGCAAAGCGGACGAGCTCAACCAGGTGTTCTCTGTTTCCGGCGATGCCATTCCCGAGTCCACGAATAACGCCTTCAAAGCCATCAACAATATGGCGGACATCCCCAATGACCTGAGTGCCCGGGATAACGTGCTGGTTGCGTTGGGGCAGTTGGAGGGCGCGTTCGATACCGTAGCCGAAGGGTTGACCTCCCAACTGCGTCAGACCAACGAGCAGGTCATAGTGACAGTGGATCGGGTAAACGCCATCACCAAAGAGCTGGCGGACATCAACGGGCAGCTGATGAAGGTGGGAGGCGAGGACCTGCAGTTGCTGGATTACCAGAATCAGCTGATCACTGAGCTCAATGACTATGTCCAGGTAAACGTCATTGAGCAGGACTTCGGGGTGAAGAGCGTGATGATGGGCGGCGCCGCCATGCTGGTGTCCGGCCCCAACCAGTTGGAACTCGGCACCACCGATGGGGATCCGGTGCGTCATGAACTTCGCTACACCGTCGATACCGGTCAGAACAAGATCACCCTGGATGGCCGCGATGTTGGCGGACAGCTTCAGGCACTGATGGACTACCGTGATAACGTCTTGCTGCCCGCTGAGCGCGATCTGGGCAAGATGGCCCTGGGGCTGGCGGATGCACTCAACACCGCCCAGGCCAACGGGTTCGATCTGGATGGCAACGTGGGCCAGAATCTGTTTGCTGACATCAATAGCCCAGAGATGTCTATTGGTCGCAGTTCGACCTCTGGCAGTAATGCCGGCGGCACTGAAATGAATGTCTTAATCGACGACACCAGTGCTCTGACCGGGGGGAAATACACCCTGGTGTGGGACGGGGCTAACTACCAGATCACCGATGAGTACGGTAAGACCAGCACCCTGACCGCCGACCCGGATAATGCCAACCGCTTTGTCTCGGCAGAAGGGTTTAGCATCATTCAGGACACCAGTGGTGGGGCTCCCGTGGCCGGAGACAAGTGGGCGTTGATGCCTACTGCCAACGCGGCCAAGGGACTCAGCCTGAAGATCGACAACCCCAGTGCGCTGGCGGCCGCCGGGTACACCAAGGAAACCACCGCCGGTGACGGCGAAGCCACCCTGGTCTCCGTAGACAGGACCAACGCTTCGTTTCCTTCAGGGGAGGTCAACCTGTCGATCACCCCTAATGACCCAACCTCTGCTCCTCCGGGACAGAACACCTACACCATGACGGACAAGGACGGGAATGCCCTCGCCAATGGTGTCTATACCGGCGATACCATCTCCGCCCTTGGGTTTTCGGTAAAGATTGAGGACAACACCACCGCCACCAGCAGCTTCAAGCTGAATATGGACTTTGCGGTGGGGGACAACGCCAACGCTGTAGCCATGGGGAACATTCCCAACATCAAGCTGCAGGATGGGGGTAAGTCCACCCTGGCGGATACCTTCCAGGGAATCATCACCGAGGTGGGCAGCCAGGCGGCCGCCCAGGAGGTGGCAATGACCTCGGCGCAATCAGTGTTTGCCCAGGCGCAGAATCGAGTCGAGTCCGAGTCTGGTGTGAACCT
The DNA here is from genome assembly GCF_048263965.1 of Ferrimonas sp. NCBI lineage: Bacteria > Pseudomonadati > Pseudomonadota > Gammaproteobacteria > Alteromonadales > Ferrimonadaceae > Ferrimonas > Ferrimonas sp. Next base: position 70,378 of record NZ_JBLXDO010000022.1, read on the forward strand.
GGATGAGGAAGCGGCCAATCTGATGCGTTTCCAGCAGGCTTATCAGGCCTCTGCCCGGGTGATGACCGTCGCCAAAGAAACTTTCGACACACTCTTCAGTTCACTGCGATAGGGGGCGGGGATGCGCGTTTCCACCTTTCAGTTCTATAACCTGAACACCAACAACCTGACCAACTTGCAATCGCAGAACAACAAGACGCTGCAGAAGCTCTCCAGTGGCAAAGAGGTGAGCACCGCCGCCGATGACCCTGTGGCCAACATCGCCATCGAGAACCTCAAGCAGCAATCTGCGGTTCTGGCTCAGTACGAGGCCAACATCAACCTGGCCAACAACCGGTTGTCACAGGAGGAACCTTATCTGGCCTCCTACGAGACTCTGGTGATGGGCATGAAAGATGTCATGCTAGAGGGCAACGACGGTTCTCTTTCCTGGGACAGCCGCAAGGTTCACGCCAGCGATCTGCGCTCCAATCTGGATGCCCTGGTGTCTCTGGCCAACAGTCAAGATGAGTCGGGCAACTATCTGTTCGCCGGCACCGCCAGCGACACCCAGCCCTTCGTGAATGCGGGCGGCGTGGTGACCTACGTGGGCAATTCCGGCCAGCGTACCGCCACCATCGGCGACGGGGTGACCCTGCCAGTGAACGACCCCGGTGACGAGGTGTTCTTTAATGTGCCCATCGCCAGTGGTGACTATCAGGCCGACTATGTCGGCGCCACCATGACCGAGAAGTTCTTTGTGGAAAGCGCCGAGGTGGTCAATCCGGCACTGACCCAGGCCCCGGGATACCGTTTTGATTTCGTTGATGACGGTGCCGGTAATGTGGCCTATGAGGTGTATGACGATGGCGGCACCCTGGTGACCGGCCCCACCGCGTTTGATCCCACTCAGCCCCTGGCCTTCGATGGCATCGAAGTGACCATCAGCGGCGATCCCAGCATCGGCGACAGCCTCTCCATGGCGGAGCAGGAGAGTCGCGATCCCTTCAGCATCATAAACCGGGCCATCGAGATGCTGGAATCGGAAGAGGGGCTGAAGAGTCCCCAGGCGCAGGCGGAGTATGGCCAGCTCCTGGGCGACATCACCGAGGTGTTCAACCACGCCACCGGGGTGCGTGCCGAGGTGGGCAACCGCATGAAAGCGCTGGACACCTTTGAAAACCAGCACTCGGATATGAAGCTGGTGTCGGAAGGGGTGAAATCCAATCTGGAAGATCTGGATTACGCCGCGGCCATCTCCGAGTTTGAGCGCCAGACCCTGGCGATGAATGCCCTGACTCAGACCTTTGGCAGGGTCAACAGCACTACACTGTTCGACTTCATCTAGAGTTCGTCCGCAAGAGCCACTGTTAACTGGATCACAAAATCGAACGCGATTGTGTCTGGTTTCGGTGGCTTTTTTATGCCTGAACTTAAGTGCTTGAAATGTAAGGGATATTGTTCTTTTGTGTTTTTTTGGAAAAAATGCAAAAAGGGCTAAAGGACTGAAAAACGCCGCCGATACCCTTATTGAAACCAGGACGCGCCACACAACTCGGCGCGACAATTAAGGCAATAACGCCCGAGTTAACGAGGAAGACATCATGGCTTTAAGTGTAAATACCAACGTCACTTCAATGCAGGCTCAAGGTAACCTGAACAAGGCCAACATGGCGACCAAGACCTCCATGGAGCGTCTGGCCTCCGGTCTGCGCATCAACTCCGCTAAGGACGACGCTGCAGGTCTGCAGATCTCCAACCGTATGACTAGCCAGATCAACGGTTTGGATGTTGCAATGCGTAACGCCAACGACGGTATCTCCATCGCCCAGACCGCTGAAGGTGCCATGCAGGAATCCACCAACATCCTGCAGCGTATGCGTGACCTGTCCCTGCAATCTGCTAACGGCTCCAACTCTGCAGAAGACCGCTCTTCCATGCAGAAAGAGATCAGCGCTCTGCAAACAGAATTGACCCGTATCGCCGACACCACCGTATTCGGTGGCCAGAAACTGCTGGATGGTTCTTACGGTTCTCAGAATTTCCAAATTGGTGCTGACTCCAATCAGACCATGTCCATCTCTCTGTCCAACGTAGGCGCCTCCTCCATCGGTCGTAACTCTATGTCTCTGACTGGTACAGCTATGGACACAGTTGCTGCAACCAACGGTATCGGCGCTGAGACTGACTTGACTCTGACTGAAGGTGGCAAGACCACTGGTGCCATTACCTGGAGTGCTGGTGATTCCGCTAAGGACATCGCTACGGCCATCAACACCGCCGCTCAGGCCCAGGGCATGACCGCCCAAGCTGAAGCGTCCAATGACGTAGTTCTGAGTGACGTGGCCAGCACCGGTGCCCAGTCCATGACCCTGAATGGTCAGACTGTAAACTACAACCTGTCCAGCTCCAGCGACCTGACAGCCCTGGCTGAAGCCATCAACGGTGTAACCGGTTCTTCTGGTGTGACCGCTTCCTTCGCCGACCCGTCTGACAAGTCTTCCTTGACTCTGTCCAACGCCGACGGTGAAGACATTGTGTTTGGTGGTACTATTACTGCCGCTGAATTCAAACTGGATGGCACTGATTCTCTGGCCGGTGCCAACGTGAAGACTGGTGAAGTGAAGATCTCTGGTTCCGAGTCCTTCTCCTTCGCCAACGCCGGTGCAACTGAATTTGCCGGTGCCGGTACCAACAACGCCAGCTTCGAGAGTGTTGCCAGCATCAATATCTCCACTGCTGGTGGTGCCCAGAACTCCATCGACATCATCGATGCGGCCATCGCTCAGATTGACACTCAGCGAGCTGACCTTGGTGCGACTCAGAACCGTCTGAACCACACCATCAACAACCTGGGTAACATTCAGACCAACGTATCTGACGCCCGTAGCCGTATCCAGGACGTGGACTTCGCCAAAGAAACTGCCGAGCTGTCCAAGCAGCAGGTTCTGTCTCAGTCCTCCTCTGCGATGCTGGCCCAGGCCAACCAGCTGCCTTCCGCAGCTCTGTCCCTGCTGTAACAGCAAGCGACCTCAAAAAAAGCCCGGTTCTACCGGGCTTTTTTTAGGTTCTTCGCACATTAGCGGGAACTAGATACGAAAACGGCTGGAAAGGTTATTGTGTAGTCGCCAAACAA
>NZ_JBLXDO010000023.1:0-70156 GCF_048263965.1 Ferrimonas sp.
TCAATCCTGCGCGAGTGCCCACACAGATTGTCTGACTAATTGTTAAAGAGCAGTGCAACGTTGTTTTCGTTGCTGAGACTGCGCATTCTACGCTTTCCTCATCCCCCGTCAAGCCCTATTTTTAAAGGTTTTTCCGGGTGTCGACGTTTTGCTCAGCGCGGTGTTTGATGACCCGCTTTGCCCCGTCGACAGGGAGCGCATTATAGGGAGCTGAATTCGTTACGCAAGAGGAAAATTATAAAAATATTCCTTTCGAATAAAAAACGGGCACAAGGCCCGTTTTCTTACACTTTTATCCGTTTTATCTCACACTGATGAAACGGGAACCCTGGGTGTCGGTAACCAAGGCCTGGTCCACATCGCCGCTGGCAACGAAGTCGATATCGATAACCGCATCTTTAAGATAGTAGGGGTCCACCGACAGGGCCACAGGAACACTGGCGACCTCGCCACCGCCCACAACCACCTGCTGAGGCCCACCCCACTCATACTCCTCCAGCCCCTCAACCTTCAGGTCGAAGGTTACCGAAGCCTCACTCTTGTTGAGCACCTTGAGTGTATAGACGTTTTCGATGAGTCCCTCATTGGTTTCACGGTAGAGCATGTTGCGGTCGCGGATGACGTCCACCTCCAGGGGTTTGATGGCACTGACCATCGCCCCGAAAGCCACACACATTACCGCCATGGCGATGCCATAGCCTATCAGCTTGGGACGCATCACGTTGCTGCTGCCCCCTTCGAGCTTGCGCTCGGTGGTGTAGGCGATCAGCCCCTTGTCGTAGCCCATCTTGGCCATCACATCGTCGCAGGTCTCCACACAGGCACCACAGTTGATGCACTCATACTGCAGGCCATTACGGATGTCGATGCCGGTGGGGCACACCTGAACACAGAGATTGCAGTCAATACAATCTCCCAGCCCCATCTCTTTGGGGTTCTGCTTACGACCTCGCGGGCCACGCGTTTCGCCTCGGGTGGCGTCATACCCCACGGAGAAGGTGTCCTTGTCGAACATTACCGACTGGAAGCGGGCATAGGGACACATATGCAGACACATGATCTCCCGCATCCAGCCCGCATTGCCGTAGGTGGCCAGGGTAAAGAAAGCGGCCCAGAAGTAAGCGCCGCCACTGGCGTTGCCGGTAAAGAAGTCCAGGTAGAGCTCAGTGGCCGGGTAGAAGTAGGAGACGAAGGTCAGAGAGGTGATCAGTGACACCAGCAGCCACAATCCATGTTTGGCACCTTTGCGTTTGATTTTGTCGACACTCCAGGGCGCCTTATCCAGCTTAATCCTCTTGTTGTGACCGCCCTCCATCTTCTCCTCAATCCAGATGAAGATGAAGGTCCACACCGTCTGCGGACAGGTATAGCCACACCACACCCTGCCCAGATAGGTGGTAAAGAAGAACAGGGCAAAGGCGGCAATCATAAACAGGAAGGCCAACAGCAGCAGATCCTGAGGCCAGATCACCAGGCCGAAGACATAGAACTTTCTCTGGGCCAGCTCAAACAGCACCGCGGGGCGTTCCCCCCAGGGGAGCCAGGGCATGCCCAGGAACAGGATCATGAAGACCCAGCCCATCTGACGGCGCAAGGTGGTCCACTGACCTAGGGATTTTCGAACGTAGATCCGATTACGGGGGTTGAACCTGTCCATCTTGCGGGGATCCGCCGCCTGCACCTTTATGGGCTTGGCTTGCGCATCGCTATTACGAGGGGCCATAACTGCAAAACCTTTCCATGTTTACAACTCGGTGCGGATTATATCAGTTTTTTCTAACAAACCATTATTAATTGAGAACCAGGTATGCTAGGTACGTGGAACAACCGTTAGCCGGATCACACTTACCCCATGCCTCCGAGACAAAGATATTTCGTCTCCAGGTACTCATCCATCCCCTCCTGACCGCCTTCACGGCCCAGGCCTGAACTCTTGATGCCGCCAAAGGGGGCGGTGGCACTGGAGATGATCCCCTCGTTGATGCCCACCATGCCGAAGTCCAGAGACTCGGCCACCCGCATTGCCCGGGAAAGGGTATCGCTGAAGAGGTAACTGGCCAGCCCGGCCTCGGTGTGATTCGCCAGGGCAATCCCTTCCTCTTCACTGTCGAATGGCGTCACCGCTACAACGGGACCAAATATCTCCTGAGACCAGATGGGGTTCTCCGGGGTCACCGACTCCAACAGAGTAGGGGAGTAGTACCGGCTTGCCCCTCCGACCCGACCGGCCCCCAGGGTCTGAACCGCACCGGCCGCCACCGCCTGTTCGACCAGCTCCTCGACTCGGGCGATGGCCCGGTCGCTGATCAATGGGCCCAGGTCGCCACCAGGCAGGGAGCCCGGGCCCAGGGTCAGGGAGGCCATACGGGTTTTCAGTCGTGCGATGAATTTGTCATAGATGCCTCGCTGAACCAGGATGCGGTTGGCGCAGACGCAGGTCTGTCCGCTGTTTCGAAACTTGGAGGCGATCAGTCCCTCCACCGCCGCCTTCAGGTTGGCATCATCAAACACCAGGAAGGGGGCATTGCCCCCCAGCTCCAACGACAGCCCCTGGATCCCCTGAGCGCTCTGGGCCATCAGGATTTTTCCCACAGCCGTTGAACCGGTAAAGGAGAGCTTGCGAACCTTGGGGTGGGTGCACAGGCGCCGTCCTATGGCAGCGGCATCGGTGCCGGGTACCAGGTTGATCGCCCCGCAGGGCAGCCCCGCCTGCTCGGCAAGTTCGGCCAACATCAGCGCAGTCAGGGGCGTTTCCGCCGCAGGCTTGATCACCAGGGTACAGCCCGCCGCCAGCGCCGGCGCCGCTTTGCGGGCAATCATCGCCAGGGGAAAGTTCCAGGGCGTGATCACACCCACCACCCCCACGGGTTGCTTTAACGTCATGGGACGTCGGCCACCGGGCAGAGTAGGGAGGGTCTGACCATGGACTCGTACCGCCTCTTCGGCGTACCAGCGCAGGTAGCTGGCGCCATAGTCCACCTCGGACATGGCTTCGACGATCGGTTTGCCCGACTCCAGGGTGATCATCTCCGCCAACCGTTGCCGATTGTCCCGGACCTGGTGGTACCAGGCCAACACCCTGTCGGCGCGCTCCTGCGCACAAAGGCGGCGCCAGGATTGAAAGGCCTGGTCCGCCGCCTCTATGGCCTGATTCACCTGTTCCAGGCTCACATCGGCCACGGTGGCCACGGCCTCTCCGGTCGCGGGGTCGTCCACCTCAAAGCTTCCCTGGTCACCCGCCAGCCACTGGCCGCCGATATACGCCTTGTGCAGCTTGGTCATACGCTGTCCCTGCCATTACTCTGTTCTCTCCACGGTAGCACCGAACCCAGATACAGAACAGGGTCTCACTCCATTCCAGCAGGCGGCTCCATGATGGCGGGAGTGCGGCGTGCCGCACTGACCAGCATATAGAGCGAGGTGGCCAGAAATATCACCCCAAGATACTGAAGCAACCCGATGGAGAGGGCACCGACGGCCTGAACCAGTAAGGGGCCCACAACCGAACCCAGGCTGTAGCTGACCAGCATCAACTGGGTGATGCGGACGATCTGAGCCGAGGCCCGCCCCTCACAGGCTTGATTGATGGCCACCGGGTAGAGGACAAAGGCCGAAGCCCCCAACAGCAGCATCCCCAGGCCAAACTCAAAGGGAGTGGATGCCAACACCAGCACCACCGCCGCCATGGCCCCGGCCAGGCTGAACAGAGCCATCAATAGGGTCTTGCTAAAGCGAGCAGACAGCCAACTTCCCAGGGGTTGTACCGCCATCCCGCCCAGAACCAACAGAGCCATCATCACCCCGGTCAGCTCTGACACCAGCGCCTGCTGATGGAGGTAAACCGGCATAAGTCCATAGAGTGGCCCTAACACCAACCCGGAGATCAGGCAGCCCAAAATCGAAGGCATACTGAGGCTCTTCAGGGAGAGAGGTGCTGAGTGAGACTCGGCCTCGACGCTCGAACCGACCTTGGCCCGGCTCAGCAGAGGCGGCACTGTTGCCAGCAACATCAGCCCCATCACCATCAGCATCGGCCAGGCCCCCTCGAACCCCAGAAGATTGATCATCAACTGACCCAGGGCATTGCCTCCGTAGAGAGCAGCCATATACAGACCGAGCCGGCCAGCCCGCTGGCGCTCATCCTCCACCAACAGCAACCAGGACTCCACCACCACAAACACCCCGGCAGTGGCCATGCCCGCCAGCAGCCTCATCACCAACCAAAGGAACGGATGGGGCAGGGTAGCCATGGCAGCCACAGTGGCGGACAGCAGCAGCAAGGACAGCATCAGGGCAAGACGATGCCCCAAACGGTTGATCAGCGGCTCAACCCACAGCGCTCCCAGTAGTAGCCCGCCATAGAGGGCGCTGGCCAGCCAGGCGGCCATCTCACCGGGCATCTTCAGCGCGGGGATCGACAAGGGCAGTAGACTCATCAGATAGCCGGTTGCCACAGCAAACAGAAACAGCCCCCCGATGGGAGCCAGTACCCCGGATTCCACCCGGGAGGACACAGACTCGGTCACTACCTTCTCCAACCTCACCCTGTCGCCACCAGGACCCATTCCCGGCGATCGGCGGCATGGTGAGGCCGAAGCCTTGTGGAGTAAAACGAAACCTTTTTATGGTCAGGATAAGCGCTTTCTATCGAATCCAGTCTGCTATTGAAATCCTGGCCGAGGCCCCCCATGCTGAAGAAGTAACCCGTTGAGGTGAGACGATTGTGACCCAGGCATCAGGCATTCAGAGACAGCTGACCAGCGGCATGCTAACCATGTTGATGGTGCTGCTGTGTGCCCTACTGTTGGCCGACACACCGGATCACGGCGGGATCAGCAGTCCACAGCAGTGGCAGCAGACGGAGCAAGCAAAGGTGCTGGTGTCTGCGGTGCCCCCCAGAGCCTCCAGCTTCAATCATCCTCGTCAGCTCGACAGAGACGAACAGCCGACCTTACCCCAGCCGTGGCAAGCTCACTCCCTGACCGCCAATGGCTACCTGACTCCCCAGCCACTGCCGCCCCCCTGGTTCCAGGTCACCGCCTGGCCTCCCAGCAGAGTCTCAGGCTGGCGAGAATCCAACCTGCTCTATCGCAGCCGACTCACCTTCGAAGTCTGAACACCGACAGCCCGGACCCTGGCCACCTTGATGAGCGTGGCTCCTTGTATCTGTCTTACTACTTTGGTGACTTATGACTTTGAAAAAAAAACTCGCCCGGATTATGTCCCGGGCACTGATACTGTTTCTGATGCTCCTGTTCTGTCTGCCGGCCTTTGCCGCGTCGTCTGAGAAACTGACGGCAGACGCCATCGATCCATTGATAACCCAGACCCTGACGGTAATGAGGGATCACTACCTAAACCCGGACAGGGTGGACGAGGTGGAGAGTTTCCTAAAAGCCCGCCGCAACGCTGGCCACTATGACCAGATCACCACACTGGACCAGTTCGCTCAGACCCTGGGGCAGGAGATCCGACTGATCACCGGAGATGCCCACGTCAGCCTCTATGTGAAACAGCCTCAAGTTCAGGCCAGCCACATACTCAGCCATCCGCCCGGCAAGCTGACCCACAACTATGCTTTCGAACAGGTGAGCTACCTTGCGGGCAACATCGGTTACCTCAAGTTCAACAAGTTTCATCCCAACCCGAACGCCAAAGGGGTGGTGGAACAGGCCCTGGGGTTTCTCTCCCGGGCTGACGCGCTGATCATCGACATGAGAGACACCGTAGGCGGCTCGCCGGATCTGGCGCGCTACCTGCTGAGTCACTTCTTCAAGGAGGGCGCCGAACTGTGGCGACTCTATGGTCGTGACCATGAACTGTTGGATGTGGTCAACGCCGAACCTGTTGAGTTGTCGCGCTTTCAGCAGAAAATGCCCATAGTGCTGCTGACCAGCGATAACACCGCCAGCGCCTCTGAACTCTTTGTCTCAGCCATGCAGGCCGGGGGCAGGGCAACCGTCATCGGTGACAACACAGGTGGCGCCGGCTTCTACGCAGGAGTCCGGGAGGTGACCGACCGTCTGGTGCTGCGACTCTCCCTGATGAAACCCGTGGTCTCCGCCAATGGACTCAACTGGGAAGGCTCCGGGGTCGCACCGGACATCAAGGTCCCAGCCATGGATGCCCTGGACAGGGCGCAACACTGGTTGCGTACCCAGATGGCGCCTAAGTCCTAACCCCTTCAGGGGCCACTCTCTGGCCCCTGCGTCTTCGACAGTAACCCCAACCGCGTCAGAGTCTGGGTCATGGATCTATAGTGACTGCCACGCCAGTAGACCTGACCACAGCCGTCACAGACAAAGAAGTGCCGATGTTCCCGCCAGGCTCCGGTGGGTACTCGATCACGAACATCGTCCCGGCTGATGGTGTGCAACAGCCCATTGCAGCGGATGCAGCGGCTGAAGAACCTGAGCCGCCGCTCGAGACCAAAGTGATGGATCACCTCAATCAGCTGTCGCTCAGGATCGGTACTGCGAACCCAGTATCCGTGAATCACCGCACTTCGATGCAAAATCCCCTTGTCCCGGGTCAGGATGCCCCGCCCCTGCTCGCCGGCCAGGTGAACAATCTCACCATCGTCCAAGTCACGACGATAGAGACAGTCCAGGCCGGATAATCTCAACAGTCTGGCGAGTCGGCCCAGGTTCACATCCAAGATAAAGGTGTCGGGCAAAGGCCTGGGGCGCAGAGGCGTGAATGAATCCAGGGCCGGCGATTCGAGCAGAGGAAACGCCTCCAGCCGCTCGCCCCCGGTAATGGGGTGGTCCAGTGCCGCCGGATGGCCACCCACCAGAACCAGATCGATCTCAGCCTGGGGCACGCCAGCCCCTTCCAGCACACTCTTCAGAGAGGCCTGGCCACTGAATCTGAACTGAAAACGACGCTCCCTGGATGCGACGGGCAGGAAGTCATTCAGCTCCCGGTAACAACGGATGGTGACGTGACGCCACAGGGGCGCATGGGGATCGGAATCCATAGTTCAAAGGATAGTCCGCGGCCAAGCCAACAAAAAAGGCGCCCTTTGGGCGCCTTTTCTCCAACCTTAGGTCTTACTCTACGGTCACGGACTTGGCCAGGTTACGAGGCTGGTCCACGTCGGTTCCCTTAATCAGCGCCACGTAGTAGGAGAGCAGCTGCAGGGGCAGGGTGTAGATCACCGGGGCGATGAACTCATCACAGTGTGGCACCGGCAGCACCTTCATGGTGTCGTCGGACTCGAACTGGGCTTCCTTGTCGGCGAAGACGTACATCAGACCACCACGGGCGCGCACCTCTTCCACGTTGGACTTGAGCTTCTCCAGCAGTTCGTTGTTGGGCGCCACCACAATCACCGGCATGTCGGCGTCGATCAGCGCCAGCGGACCGTGCTTCAGCTCACCGGAAGCATAGGCTTCGGCGTGGATATAGGAGATCTCCTTCAGCTTCAGGGCACCCTCCATGGCGATGGGGTACTGATCGCCACGGCCCAGGAACAGGGCGTGGTGCTTATCGGCAAAATCCTCCGCCAGCTCCTCAATCTCTTCGTTCAGGCTCAGGGCCTGCTCCACCTTGGTGGGCAGAGATTGCAGGCTGTGCACCAGGTTGCCCAGCTTGGTCTCATCCATGCCGTTGTGGCGGCCGATGGCGCCGGTCAGCATCAACAGGGCCGCCAGCTGCACGGTGAACGCCTTGGTGGACGCCACGCCGATCTCGGCACCGGCCTTCATCATGTACGCCATGTCGGACTCTCGCACCAAAGAGGAGCCGGGTACGTTACAGATGGTCAGGCTGGACTCGTAGCCCATCTCCTTGGCCAGGCGCAGGGCAGCCAGGGTATCGGCGGTTTCACCGGACTGGGAGATGGTCACCAGCAGGCTGTTGGGGAACACATGGGATTTGCGGTAACGGAACTCGGAGGCGATCTCCACGTTGCAGGAAACCCCGGCGTGCTGCTCCAGCCAGTAGCGGGCCACCATGCCGGCGTGGTAGCTGGTACCACAGGCGATGATCTGCACATGCTTCACATTGGCCAGCAGCTCATCGGCCCCTTCGCCGAAGGCATCGGGGGCAACGATGCCGGCCTGGAGGCGGTTCTCCAGGGTACGCTGCAGAGCCAGAGGCTGCTCGTAGATCTCTTTCATCATGTAGTGACGGTAAGGCCCCTTGTCGCTGGCCTCGTGAGACACTTCGGACTCCTTCACCTCACGCTCAACCGGGTTGCCCTCGGCGTCGAAGATGTTCACTTCACGACGGGTCACCTCGGCCACGTCCCCCTCCTCCAGGAAGGCGAAACGGCGGGTTACCGGCAACAGGGCCAGCTGATCGGAAGCGATAAAGTGCTCACCCACACCATAGCCGATCACCAGGGGGCTGCCGGAGCGAGCCACCACCACCCGGGAGGGGTCACGGCGATCGGTGATCACCGTGCCATAGGCGCCTTCCAATTGCTTCACCGTGGCCTGTACCGCCGCCAGCAGGGAGTCGTGGGACTTGAGCTCATGGTGAACCAGGTGGCCGATCACCTCGGTGTCGGTGTCAGACTCAAATACGTACCCCAGTCCCTTGAGGCGCTCGCGCAGGGGACCGTGGTTTTCGATGATGCCGTTGTGCACCACGGCGATGTCGCCGCTGGACTGGTGAGGGTGGGCGTTACGCTCGTTGGGTTCACCGTGGGTGGCCCAGCGGGTGTGGGCGATGCCGGTGCCGCCACTCAGAGGCTGCTCAGCCAGGGCGTTGGCCAGCTCCTGAACCTTGCCCACACGACGAATCCGGGACAGCTCGCTGCCGTCGTTGATGATCGCAATACCGGCGGAGTCGTAACCGCGGTACTCCAGGCGCTTCAGACCCTCTACCAGGATCTCGGCCACATCACGTTGGGCTACCGCCCCTACAATGCCACACATAATCGTTTCTCCATTAACTTTGGCTGGAAGCCCGGATCACCCGGACTCCATGAATTTCTATCTGAGCCGTCGCCTCATCGGACAGCTCATCGTCGGTAATCAATACGCTCACCTTCTCCCAAGGCAGTTCCAGGTTGGGGATCTTGCGCCCCACCTTGTTGGACTCCACCATCACCACCACTTCGCGGGCCGCCTCCGCCATCACCTTGGAGAGGCCAATCAGCTCATTAAAGGTGGTCGTTCCACGTGAAACATCGATGCCATCGGCGCCGATAAACAGCTGGTCGAAATCGTAGGAGCGCAATACCTGCTCCGCCACCTGCCCCTGGAACGACTCGGAGTGAGGATCCCAGGTGCCGCCGGTCATCAGCAGGGTGGGCTCGTTCTCCAGTTCACGAATGGCGTTGGCGCTGTTGAGGGAGTTGGTCATCACCACCAGGCCACGCTTACTGCCCAGCTGGGAGATCATGGCAGCGGTGGTTCGGCCGGAGTCGATGATGATCCTCTGGTGGTCACCAATGAGCGCCGCCGCGGCCTGGCCAATGGCCAACTTTCGCTTGGAAACTTTATGGGCCGGATCGTCACTGACGATCTCCTGGGGCACAGGCACCGCGCCGCCGTAGCGTCTGAGCAGCAAACCGCTGGCTTCCAGGGTGGCGAGATCCTTGCGGATGGTCACTTCAGAGGTCTGAAACTCCCGGGCCAGGCTTTCCACACTGACCTCCCCCAGCTCATTGAGCAGAGTGATGATGGTATGGCGCCGTTGTTGGGTATTACGTTTCGACATGACAACCTAAAAGTTTCGCAACGAAAGTTTCGAAGTATAAGTTAGGTTACGAAATATGCAAGAGACCCCAATAAAAAAGCGGCCTTAAAGGCCGCTTCTTAATCAAACTGAAATACTACTTCGGCTTCTTCACCGGGCGCTGCCAGTCGCTGATGTGGCGCTGCTTGGTGCGGGTCAGCACCAGCTCTCCCTCGCCCACGTCCTTGGTGACGGTGGAGCCGGCAGCCACGGTGGCGCCCTTGCCAACGGTCACCGGCGCCACCAACTGGCTGTCGGAACCGATAAAGGCGTTATCCTCTATCACCGTCAGGTGCTTGTTGGCCCCGTCGTAGTTACAGGTGATGGTGCCTGCGCCTATGTTCACCTTCTCCCCAACCTTGGCATCACCGATGTAGGCCAGGTGGTTGGCCTTGGACCCCTTGCCCAGGGTCGCCTTCTTCATCTCAACAAAGTTGCCGATGTGGCTGTCGTGGACCAGTTCGGCGCCGGGACGCAGACGGGCAAAAGGACCCGCGGTGCAGATCTCACCGACGCTGGCCTCTTCAACCAGGGTATAGGGTTTGAGGACGGAACCATCGCCGATGCGGCAGTCCTTGAGTACGCAACCGGCACCAATGGTAACGTTGTTGCCAATCTCCACCTTACCCTGGATCACCACATTGACGTCGATAAAAACATCCTGACCCACGGTCAGTTCACCACGGACATCGAAGCGGGCCGGATCGGCCAGGGTGGCACCGGCAAGCATCGCCTGCTCGGCGGCACGTGCCTGGAAGGCGCGCTCCAGGGTGGCCAGCTGCACCCGGTTGTTGGCCCCTTCCACCTCGATGGCGGTCTCGGGCTGGGCGGTCTCCACGCCACCTTCGGCGGCGGCCATGGCGATGACGTCGGTGAGGTAGTACTCGCCCTGGGCATTGTCGTTGGACAGGTTGGCCAACCAGCGCTTGAGGGCACCCCCTGGGGCCACCAGGATACCGGTGTTGACCTCATCGATGGCCAACTGCTCCGGGGAAGCATCCTTGTGCTCGACGATGGCGCTGACCTTGCCGTTATCACGAACGATGCGGCCATAACCACTGGGGTCATCCAGATTGACGGTCAGCAGGCCGATGCCATTGTCAGGCTGCACCGCCAGCAGTCGCTCCAGGGTTTCAGTGCGAATCAACGGCACATCACCGTAGAGCACCAGCACCTTGCTGTCGTCGCTCCAGTCACCGGACGCCTGATCCACCGCATGACCCGTGCCCAGCTGATCCGCCTGCAGCACCCAGTTCACCGGATTATGGGACAGGGCCGATTGCAGCAGCTCACCACCATGGCCATACACCAGGTGAGTGGCCACGGGGGAGAGGGCCGCCGCCGCATCGATAACATGCTGCACCATAGGCTTGCCGGCGATGCCGTGCAGCACCTTAGGCAGAGAGGAGCGCATGCGGGTTCCCTTGCCCGCCGCAAGGATGACGATTTCCAGAGTCATGGGGTTCCGTTCAATATTGGTCGCTAAGGCGCAAAAGTATACCCACTCATGACGGGAAAATCAGCTCCGCTGCGCCTCCAGGGCCTGGATAAAGGGCTGCAGCAGTGGATGACCGGCCGCGGAATCAAACACCACACAGAGATCCGCCGCCAACGGCTCTTTGAGAGGCAGGAACTGAACCCGGTGCCAATGCTGACGGCGAAAGCACTCTGGCACCACAGCCACCGCCTGGCCGGCCCCCACAAAGGCCATCATGGTCTGGGGCTCGCGCACTTTGAAACGCAGCGGCAGGCTGATCCCCGTTAACCGACATTGCTCCATCAGGCTGGCGGTGGTGCCCGAATGCTCAGGATCAAACCCCACCAGGGGTTGCCGGTCCAGTTGCCTCAGCGACACCTCGGACTCATCGGCCAAGGGGTGTCCCTGCCACAAGGCTGCCCAAAACGGCTCCTCCAATACTGGCTTCACCTGCAGCGGGCTCATGGCCGGGCGGTCACCGATGCGGCACAGCCCAAGATCAATCTTTCTGTCCATCAACGCCTGACGCTGTTCCGAAGGCGCCAGCTCCAGGAACTGGATGGACAGCTCCGGACACTGCTGACGCAATCGCTCAATGGCATCGAACAGCCCATCCCACAGGGCAGAGCTGATGATGCCTATGGTGAGGCTGTGCCCGCGGGCACGCGCAGCCTGACGCACCTCGTTGAGAGAGCGCTCCATGGCCGCCAGCAACTGGCCGCACTCCTGCCGCAACAGCCGCCCGGTCTCGGTCAGCGTCACCCGTTTATGCTCACGGCTGAGCAACGTGGTGCCGAGGATCTGCTCCAGTTCCCGAACCTGAGTGCTCAGGGCCGACTTGGACATGCACATCTCCTCGGCGGCCCGGCCGAAATGCAGGTGACGGGCCACCCCATCGAAGTAACGCAGCATCTTCAGGCTGATGCGGCCAGTATCGGTCAGCAGGGTCATCGACAGCTCAAGTGTTAAGGGTTTCTGGTTATTATCGTTCTGTTTTCCAAAACATACGACCCAAAGATGTCGATATCCCCGGCAAGCTCCCTTCCCTATAGTGAATCCACACCAACCCAGAGGAGTCCCGCCATGTCCCCGGATGCACCCCAGCTGTCCAAAGCCACCATTCTCCAACGCAAACCCGGATTCCGTCCCCGTTGCGCCCTGATTCTCGGCTCCGGCCTGGGGGTGCTGGCGGACCAGATTGATGACCCAGTGGTCATTCCCTACCAGAATCTCGCCGACTTTCCCGTCAGTGGTGTAGAGGGCCACAGCGGTGAGCTGGTGCTGGGCACCCTGGAAGGGGTGGAGGTGATCTGCATGAAGGGCAGGGGACACTTCTACGAAGGCAAGGGGATGTCGGTGATGACCACCGCGGTGCGCACCTTCAAGCTGCTGGGGTGTGAGATGCTGTTTGTCACCAACGCCGCCGGGTCACTGAGGCCAGAGCGCATCGAGGTAGGCTCCCTGGTGGCTTTCAATGACCACATCAACACCATGCCCGGCACCCCCATGGTGGGCGCCAACGACGACGCCTATGGCGAACGTTTTTTCAGTCTGGCCAACGCCTATGACAAAGAGCTGCGCAGTGAACTGCACCAGGTGGCCCAGTTCAACGACATTCATCTCAACGAGGGGGTGTTTGTCTCCTATCCCGGTCCCTGCTTCGAAACCGCGGCGGAGATCCGCATGATGCAGGTCATCGGCGGGGATGTGGTGGGCATGTCGGTGGTGCCTGAGGTGATCTCCGCCGCCCATTGTGGCCTGCCGGTGCTGGCGGTGTGCGCCATCACCAACCTGGCCGAGGGTCTGGGGGATACCCAGTTGTCCCATGAGCAGACCCTGAGCTGTGCAAAGCTGGCCCAGGCGGACTTTATCAAGCTTATTCAGTCATTTCTTCGCGCGCATTTCTGAGTCCATGCTATAACAACGAGGGAGCCGCTTTGGCTCCGCCGTTTTCTGACCGCCACCGGAACACCCAATGCCGCACCACCCCGTCGTCCGGGCCCACCTGGGCCTGCTGCTCTATGCGGTGCTGATCAGCACCTCCTTCCCCATCGCCGCCTTTATGGGGCAGGGGTTTTCGCCTCTGTGGACCACCTGGGGCCGCTTTGCCATCGCCTCGGTGGGCTTCACCCTGCTGCTGGCCCGCTACCGCCAACTGAGCTGGCCCGGCTGGCGGTCCGTGGGCCGCTTTGCCCTGATCAGCCTGCCGATGACCGGCTTCTTCCTGCTGATGTTCTTCGCCGGCGAAACCGCCTCGGCCCTGGCCATGGGCAGCCTCACCACCCTGGTCCCTCTGCTCAGCTGTCTGCTGGGTTGGCTGGTAAGCCGTCAGGCGCCTCATCCCATCCGGATACTGGCATTGTGTCTGGGGGTCGCTGCGGCGCTGTGGGTACTGACCGAGGGGGAGTTGTCGATGCTGATGCAGGACGGCTGGCCCGCGGGCAACAGCCTCTATGTGCTGGCCTGTCTGCTGATGGGAGGCTATCCCCTGGTGCTCAAGACCCTGCACCGGGGTGAGCCCATGCTCACGGTCACCGGTTGGTCGCTGATCACCGGGACCGGCTGGCTGACCCTGGCGCTGCTGCTGGTGCAACCGGAGTGGGTTTGGCCAACCCTGGCCCAGAGTGGCGCCATCCTGTGGCTGGCCACGGCCACCACCATGCTCACCTTCTTCCTGTTTCAGTCCGCCAGCCTGGTGGTGGGCGGCAGCTCCGCCAACGCCTACGCCCTGCTGAGTCCGGCCCTGGTGCTGGTGATCAATGCCCTTCTGGGCAAGCCCTGGCCCAGCCTGTGGGTACTGCCGGCGGTCCTGCTGATCGTCATCAGTTTGCTGATGCTGCTGCAATTGGATCGCCGCGGCTAGACAGAATGGAATCAAAATAAAAAGGGCGCCCTAGGGCGCCCTTTTTCATAGCGTAGCGGGAGCTTATCTGCCCACGCCTTTGCGGATGGTCTCAACAACTCGGAGTTGCGCCATCGCCTTCGCCAGCTCGATAACCGCGGCCTCGTAGTCGAGGTCAGCAGAGGCTTTCGCCATATGCTCTTCGGCGGAACGCTTGGCTGCTTCCGCAGCTTCAACGTCAATATCTTCACCACGAATGGCCACATCAGCCAGCACGCTGACATTATCGGGTTGAACCTCGAGAATGCCACCAGACAGGTAGATTACCTCTTCACTGTCGTCTTGCTTTTTGATGCGAACCATACCGGGCTTAATGGCGGTGAGCAATGGAGTGTGGCCATGCATAATACCCAACTCGCCCTCAACACCTGTAACTTGCAGGTACTGAACGCGGCCAGAGTAAATGCTTTCTTCCGCACTGACTACATCCAAATGAAGTGTCATAGCTGCCATCTCATCCTCTCCGCAACCGGATTACAGTTTCTTCGCTTTCTCGGCGGCTTCGTCGATGCCACCAACCATGTAGAACGCCTGCTCAGGCAGTTCATCGTACTCGCCGGACAGAATGCCCTTAAAGCCAGAGATGGTGTCTTTCAGCGAAACGTACTTACCAGGAGCACCGGTAAATACTTCGGCTACGAAGAACGGCTGAGACAGGAATCGCTCAATCTTACGAGCACGGGCAACGGTCTGCTTATCTTCCTCAGACAGTTCATCCATACCCAGAATGGCGATGATGTCCTTCAGCTCTTTGTAGCGCTGCAGGTTGGACTGAACGCCACGAGCCACGTCGTAGTGCTCCTGACCAATTACCAGAGGATCCAGCTGACGAGAGGTGGAATCCAGTGGGTCAATCGCAGGGTAGATACCACGGGCCGCAATGTCACGGCTCAGTACTACAGTTGCATCCAGGTGAGCAAAGGTGGTTGCTGGGGATGGATCAGTCAAGTCATCCGCAGGTACGTATACCGCCTGTACAGAAGTAATGGAGCCTGTCTTGGTGGAGGTAATACGCTCCTGCAGAACACCCATCTCTTCCGCCAGAGTAGGCTGGTAACCTACCGCAGAAGGCATACGACCCAGCAGTGCAGATACCTCGGTACCAGCCAGGGTGTAACGGTAGATGTTGTCCACGAACAACAGTACGTCACGGCCTTCGTCACGGAACTTCTCAGCCATAGTCAGACCGGTCAGTGCTACACGCAGACGGTTTCCTGGTGGCTCGTTCATCTGACCGTAAACCATGGCTACCTTGGACTGAACTTTGTCATCCAGGTTAACTACGCCAGATTCGGCCATCTCGTAGTAGAAGTCGTTACCTTCACGAGTACGCTCACCTACACCGGCGAATACGGACAGACCGGAGTGTGCCTTCGCGATGTTGTTGATGAGCTCCATCATGTTTACGGTTTTACCTACACCTGCACCACCGAACAGACCGATTTTACCACCCTTAGCGAATGGGCAAACCAGGTCGATTACCTTGATGCCGGTTTCCAGCAGCTCGGTAGCGCTGGATTGGTCTTCGTAGCTGGGCGCTTCACGGTGGATTTCCCACGTTTCTTCCTCGCCGATCTCACCGCACTCGTCGATGGGATCACCCAGAACGTTCATGATACGGCCCAGAGTGGCAGTGCCCACTGGAACCTTAATTGCACTACCGGTGTTGGTAGCTACCAGTCCGCGACGCAGACCTTCGGACGCACCCATTGCAATGGTACGAACAACACCGCCACCGAGCTGCTGCTGAACTTCCAGCACCAGCTTAGCGCCATCGTTGTCGATGTGCAGGGCGTCGTATACCTGTGGTACGGCGTCTTGTGGGAACTCCACGTCAACTACCGCACCGATCACTTGAACGACAGTACCTGTGCTCATGATTAATCCTCTGATTATCTCGTTTCCGCTGCCTTAAACCGCCGCTGCACCGGCACAAATCTCCGACAGTTCCTGCGTAATCGCAGCCTGACGGGCTTTGTTGTACACCAGTTGCAGATCGTCGATCAGGTTGCCTGCGTTGTCGGTTGCGGACTTCATTGCAACCATACGGGCGGCCTGTTCAGACGCGGCATTTTCAACTACACCCTGATAAACCTGAGATTCGACGTAGCGAACCAGCAGCTTATCCAGCAGAGCTTTCGGATCGGGCTCATAGATATAATCCCAAGCGTGAGCTCGTTTTTGGGTGTCATCTTTTGGCAACGGCAGAAGCTGATCGATCACCGGATCCTGCTTCATGGTGTTCACAAACTTGTTGTACACCACGTACAGGCGGTCCAGCTTGCCCTCGTTGTAGGCATCCAGCATTACCTTCACAGAACCAATCAGGTCAGTGAGGCTGGGGGCGTCGCCCAGGCCAGTGGCCTGTGCAGCAACGTCACCACCAAAGCTCTGGAAGAATCCTGCGCCTTTGGAACCGATGGCTGCGTAGGACACAGTTGCGCCCTTCTCAGTCCACTCGGTGGCGGCTTTCACCACCTGCTTGAACATGTTGATGTTCAAACCACCACACAGTCCGCGGTCGGTGGAAACGACGATAAAACCGACGTTCTTCACCTCACGCTCTTCCAGGTAGGGATGCTTATATTCCAGAGAGCCCTGCGCTACGTGACCAATCACCTTTCGCATATTCTCTGCGTAGGGACGGCTGGCGTGCATGCGATCCTGCGCTTTACGCATTTTCGAAGCAGCCACCATCTCCATGGCAGAAGTGATCTTCTGAGTGTTTTTTACACTCGCGATCTTGGTACGGATCTCTTTAGCGCCGGCCATCTTCTATCTCCCCCTGTTACCAGGTTTGAGTCGCTACGAACTTGTCCAGAGCAGCTTGCAGCTGAGATTCGATGTCGGAGTTGTAGTCTCCGGAATCGTTGATCAGCTTCAGCAGGTCAGCATGTTCGGCGTTCACGTAGGAGAGCAGAGCCGCTTCGAAGTCACCAATCTTGTTAACTGGTACGGAAGACAGGAAGCCTTTCTCTGCAGAGAAGATGACAACGGCCTGGTCAGCCACGCTCAGAGGCGCGTACTGCTTCTGCTTCATCAGCTCGGTAACGCGCTCACCATGCTCCAGCTGGGCACGGGTGGCGTCATCCAGGTCAGATGAGAACTGAGCAAAGGCCGCCAGTTCGCGGTACTGTGCCAGTGCGGTACGAATACCACCGGACAGCTTCTTGATGATCTTGGTCTGCGCGGAACCACCTACACGGGATACGGAGATACCGGGGTTTACCGCAGGACGCAGGCCGGCGTTAAACAGATCGGTTTCCAGGAAGATCTGACCATCGGTAATGGAGATCACGTTGGTAGGTACGAACGCAGATACGTCACCAGCCTGGGTTTCAATGATTGGCAGAGCGGTCAGAGAGCCGGTCTGTCCTTTCACTTCACCGTTGGTGAAACGCTCAACATAGTTGGCGTTTACGCGGGCTGCACGCTCCAGCAGACGGCTGTGGAGGTAGAATACGTCACCAGGGAAGGCTTCACGGCCTGGGGGACGACGCAGCAGCAGGGAGATCTGACGATAAGCTACGGCCTGCTTGGACAGGTCATCGTAGATGATCAGAGAATCTTCACCGCGGTCACGGAAGAACTCACCCATGGTACAACCGGAGTAGGGAGCCAGGTACTGCAGAGCAGCCGCTTCAGAAGCGGAGGCAACCACTACGATGGTGTTCTTCAGGGCATCGTGCTCTTCCAGCTTGCGCACTACGTTGGCGATGGTGGAGGCCTTCTGGCCAATCGCAACGTACACACACTTAATGCCGGAGTCTTTCTGGTTGATGATGGCGTCAACGGCCATCGCAGTCTTACCAGTCTGACGGTCACCGATGATCAGTTCACGCTGGCCACGACCGATTGGGATCATGGAGTCAACGGACTTATAACCGGTTTGTACAGGCTGAGATACAGACTGACGGTCAATTACACCGGGAGCAATTACTTCAACGGGGCCGAAGCCTTCGGCCTCAATAGGACCTTTACCGTCGATGGGCTCACCCAGGGTGTTAACCACACGGCCCAGCAGACCGCGGCCAACTGGCACTTCTAGAATACGGCCAGTGGACTTAACTTTTACGCCCTCAGCCAGATCGGCGTAAGGACCCATTACTACCGCACCTACGGAGTCACGCTCCAGGTTAAGTGCGATTGCGTAACGGTTGCCAGGAAGCTCAATCATTTCACCCTGCATCACGTCGGCCAGGCCGTGGATGCGGATAATACCGTCGCTTACAGATACGATGGTACCTTCGTTGCGAGCTTCGTTGACAACATTGAACTTCTCAATTCTCTGTTTGATCAGTTCACTGATTTCGGTTGAATTCAGTTGCATGCTTAAATCCCCGTTAGGATTGCAGCGTATCGGCCATGCGGTTTAATTTACCGCGAACCGAGCCATCAATGACCAAGTCACCAGCGTTGATAACAACACCAGCAATTAGCTGCGGATCAACAGTGCAGTTCAGCTTTACCTTGCGCTCGAGACGTTTCTCTAGAGACTCGGCAATCTTCTGCTTCTGTTCGTCACTAAGTTCTGTTGCGGAAACCACATCGGCCTCCACCAGGCTTGCTTGCTCATCGGCCATCTGTTTAAACAGAGTGGCAACCTGAGGCAGAACAGCCAGACGACCATTCTCAGCCATCACCTTCACCAGGTTCTGGCCAAACTCGTCGAGGTTCTCATCGCAGACCTTGATAAAGATCTCCGCGAGTTGATCGACGGCAATGGCGCCATTCAACAGCTCAGCAATCGCATCGTTCTGAGCTACCGCGGCAGCAAAGTCCAATTGGCCCTGCCACTTGTCGATAGCCTGATGCTCCGCTGCAAACTCAAAGGCAGCTTTGGCATAGGGGCGTGCAACAGTAGTCAGTTCAGACATATGCCCTCTCCCCTGTTAAAGCTCCGCAGCCAATTTCTCAACGATGTCGCTATGCGCGTCAACGTCGATGGAACGCTCAATAATCTTCTCAGCACCGGCGACGGCCAGAACAGCAACCTGCTTACGCAGAGCTTCTTTGGCACGGTTACGCTCGGCTTCGATTTCGGCTTGGCCCTGAGCGATGATCTTGGCACGCTCGGCTTCCGCCTCAACTTTAGCTTCGTCGACAATTTGCGCTTTACGCTTGTTTGCTTGCTCAATGATCTCACCGGCTTGCACTTTGGCGTCTTTCAGCTGATCGCTGATTTTTGCCTGTGCCAGCTCGAGATCCTTGGAAGCTCGGTCAGCGTTTGACAGGCCATCCGCGATTGCCTTCTGTCGTTCTTCGATGGCAGCCATCAAAGGTGGCCACACATACTTCATGCAGAACCAGACGAAGACAATAAAGGCGATGGTCTGACCGATAAAAGTCGCGTTGAGATTCACAACGGCTCCTCCTCAAAACCCATTCAAAGTCGGCTCCGGGTATCCGGAACTCCAAGACATTGGATTAAAGGGTCGCCTTAAACACCAACAACGAACAGGATGTACAGACCAATACCTACACCGATCATAGGTACCGCATCCAGCAGACCGGCCATGATGAACATCTTGGTTTGCAGGGCAGGGGTCATTTCAGGCTGACGACCAACGCTCTCCAGGAACTTACCACCCAGCAGACCGAAACCAATAGCAGTACCCAGAGCACCCAGGCCAATCAGCAGAGCAACAGCAATAGCAGTCATCGTATTCTCCAGTTTCTCTTAATTTGTTACTTAGTCTTAAAAATTAATGATCTTCATGAGCCATGCTGAGGTACACAATAGTCAGCATCATGAAGATAAACGCCTGCAATGTAATCACCAGGATGTGGAAGATCGCCCACGCCAGCTGCGCAAAGCCGCCGAGCGCGCCGATAGCCACGTTACCGGTGTACATAAGAGCAATAAGAATAAAGATCAGCTCACCTGCATACATGTTACCGAACAGACGAAGGCCCAGAGACACAGGTTTAGAGATCAGTCCTACAATCTCAAGCAGGAAGTTAAAAGGAATCATTAACTTGTTGTTAAACGGCTGGAGCGTCAACTCCTTAACGAACCCGGACACGCCTTTCACCTTGATGCTGTAGAAGATCATCAAGAAGAAGACGCTGCAGCTCATCGCCAGAGTGATGTTCAAGTCAGTGGAGGGAACCACTTTCAGGTAGTGAACACCAGCGGCGCCTGCTGCTGCGGGTAGCCAATCAACCGGAATCAGATCCATCAGGTTCATCAGGAAAACCCAGACGAAGATGGTCAGAGCCAGGGGGGCGATCAGCTTATTCTTGCCGTGGAAGGATTCCTTAACGCTGGTATCGACGAACTCAACCAGCATCTCGACGAAGCACTGGAGCTTGCCGGGAACGCCAGTAGTGGCCTTTTTACCAACGGAACGGAACAACCAAAGGAAGAAAACGCCGAGTCCAACCGAAAACAGCAATGAATCCACGTTCCAAGTCCAAAAACAGTACTCGCTCGCATCAGCGCTACAACTACCAGCGCGATACTGCAAGTTCTGCAAGTGGTGCAGAATATACTCCTGCGGATTTGCAGCCATGATTCATCCCAAATGTTTTCGTTGAAACAACAAAGGTGCCATCCATAACACCATGAGGGCGGAAATGTAGCAGCCAAAAACGGCCCTAGGGTCAGATTTAACTACCGCAAATGCCAGCACAAACAGCGTTACGGTCAGCATCAGCTTAATCGCTTCTCCCCGGTAGAAGGCGTTAACCATGCTACCAGTTACCTTTTCCCACAAGCGGGAGAAGGTGAGAGTTGCGAAAACGAGGTTGGGGATAACCGCCACACTGCCGCCCATAAGGGCTGACAAGGCAAGCTGTTCTCCCCAAAGTACGAAACAAAGCGTACTGATCAGAGCTACCACTATTGCTTGAGCGGCCACTAACCGCAGTGCGGTCATTCGGCCTTTGCGTCTGGGGTCTCGTTTCAACGCCTTGACTCCGTAATCTTTCAAGAGAGGGTCCGAAAACCCTTAATCTGCCTAAAAGCAAGCGAAAGTATACCTACTTACCTTGCCGATGCAACCAAACGGAGGTTGGAAAACTGTGATCTCGAACGGATGCTGAAACCTTGAAAACCCTAGGCTTCTCACATGTTGGTGGGCATATTTGTTATTGATCAACAAGAGCTGGTTATAACCTGTCAAAAACCACCCAGATCGCCACCACTACTGGCTAGGTTAATCTAATTATTGAATTCAAAAGTACAGAATTAACGGTTTTACAATGCATAAAAAATGACAAATTCTGTGAGTTGAGCGATTTTTTGCTCCTGCCTGCCGTACGAAAAAAATTTAGTTTGTGCAAATGATCACAAGCAGAAAAAAACCTCCCGAAGGAGGTTTTTATGGCTAGCTTTCCAGAACGCGACTTATGATCCCGTCTAATTGGTCGAGGCTGTCATAGCTGATCACCAGCTTTCCCTTGCCCTTACTGCCTTGCTGGATGGCGACCTGGGCACCGAGACGGTCGGTTAACTCGTTTCTCAGGCGGGTCACATCCGGATCCTCCACCTTGAGTGGTTTCACCGGTTTGGGCTCGAGTTGCTTGCTGACCAGCTTTTCGGTTTCACGAACCGTCATCCCTTTGGCCACCACGGCTCGGGCCGCCAGTGTCTGGGCATCACCGTCCAGGCTGAGTAGGGCCCGGGCATGACCCATCTCGATGTCCCCATGCTCCAGCAGGATCTTCACCTCGTCGTTGAGGTTGTTCAGCCTGAGCAGGTTGGTCACCGTGGTTCGGGACTTGCCTACCGCTTCAGCCACCTCGGCGTGGGTCATATCAAACTCGTCAGCCAGGCGCTGCAGGGCAATGGCCTCCTCCATGGCGTTGAGGTTTTCGCGCTGAATGTTCTCAATCAGGGCGATGGCCACGGCGGCTTCGTCGGCCACCGGCTTGATGATGCAGGGGATGGTATCCAGACCGGCGATCTGGGAAGCACGCCAGCGACGCTCGCCCGCCAGGATCTCATACTGACCGGCGTCGATGGGACGAACCACCACAGGCTGGAGTACCCCCTGGCGACGAATGGATTCCGCCAGCTCCTCCAGGGCCTCTTCGGACATATCCCGACGAGGCTGATAGATGCCGCGCTGCAGCAGCTCCAGCCTCAGGTGCACCAAAGACCCATCCTGCTGAATCTGGGCTACCGGCTCCGGACGGGGGGCGCTCTGCGCCTGCTGCTCCCGCTTCTCCACCACAGATCGGCTGGTTCCCAACAGGGCATCCAGTCCCTTGCCTAATCCGCGCTTCTTAGCTGACATGCTTTCCCCTTAAACCTCTTCGGTGACCGGCTCGTTGCGTTCGGCGCGACGCAACATCTCTCCGGCCAGTGCCAGGTACGCCTTGGCGCCGGCACTGCTCTTGTCGTAATAGATGGCAGGCGCCCCAAAGCTGGGGGCCTCGGCCAGTCGCACATTGCGCGGAATCACGGTGCGGTACACCTTCTCGCCAAAGTGCTGTTTCAGCTGATCGGACACATCATTGGCCAGGCGATTACGCGGGTCGTACATGGTCCGCAGGATCCCCTCGATCACCAGATCGGGGTTCACTACCGCCGCCAGCTTGGTGATGGTGTCAATGAGGGCCGTTAGCCCTTCCAGGGCGTAGTATTCGCACTGCATGGGCACCAGCACCGAATCGGCGGCCCCCATGGCGTTCACCGTCAGCATGTTCAGTGATGGCGGGCAGTCGATGAAGATGAAATCGTACTGGTCCTTCACCGACTCCAGGGAGTTACGCAGACGAACCTCCCGGGCAAAGAACTCCATCAGCTTGATTTCAGCGGCCGTCACGTCGGCGTTGGCGGCAATCAGGTCGTACTTGCCACTGGTATCGCGAACGATCACCTGTTCGGCCGGGGTCTCCTCCACCAGCAGGTCGTAGGCGCTGTACTCCACCTCGTACTTGTCCACACCACTGCCCATGGTGGCATTCCCCTGGGGATCGAGATCCACCAGCAGCACCTTGCGACGGGTGGCGGCCAGGGAGGCGGCCAGGTTGACACAGGTGGTGGTCTTACCGACTCCACCCTTCTGGTTGGCTACCGCAATCACTCTTGCCATCGACTGTTCCCCAAAAATCTACGAATGGTTTTTGACAAATACCAGGTGACGCTGGGCATCCAGTTCAGGCACATGCAGCGCCTGCTGGCCCAGAATCTCGAACCCTGTTGGAATGGCTGCCAGCTCTTCAGCGTCCAGCTGCCCCTTCAGTGCGTAGAACCGTCCTTGCGGAGCGGGCAGGTGATGACACCACTCCAGCATGTCGGACAGGGAGGCGAAGGCGCGACTGAGCACTCCATCAAAGCCCTGTTCCGGCTGATACTCCTCCACCCGACTCTGCACCGGAGTGACGTTCTCCAGCCCCAGAGTATGCACTACGGTTCGAATGAAACGAATTCGCTTGCCCAGGCTGTCCAGGAGGACAAAGGATTTGTCCGGATTGCAGATCGCCAGAGGCAAACCAGGTAATCCGGGACCAGTACCTACATCGATGAAACGCTCACCCTGAAGATGGGGGCCTACCACCACGCTGTCCATGATGTGACGTACCAGCATCTCCTGGGGGTCACGGACCGAGGTGAGGTTATAGGCTTTGTTCCATTTGTTCAGCAGCTCGACCAGTTGCACAAGCTGACCCATCTGCTTATCGCTGAGCTGCAGATCGGTTTGCGCCACCAGTTCGGCCAGCCTTGTGGCTAACACGTGTAGGTACCTTCAGATTTGGAAAATAGAGAATAGGGTATTATGCGGTGATGAGCGGGGCTTGGAAAGCCCCGCGTTTGGCGGTTATGCGGTTTTTCGCAGCAGACCGTGTTTTTTGAGATATACCAGCAGCAGCGAGATGGCTGCGGGAGTGATGCCGGAGATGCGGGAAGCGGCCCCCAGGGTTTCGGGCTTGTGCTCCTTGAGCTTGGCGACCACCTCGTTGGAGAGGCCGGACACCTGGCTGAAATCCATGTCTTCCGGAAGCAGGGTCTGCTCATTGCGCTGGGCCTTGGCAATCTCGTCCTTCTGACGCTCGATGTATCCAGCGTACTTGATCTGAATCTCCACCTGTTCTGCGGCTTTGAGATCCTCCAGGCCTGGACCGAGATCCGTCACCTGCATCAGTTGACCATAGGTCAGTTCAGGACGTCGAATCAGCTCTTCCAGGTTGGCCTCCCGGGACAGGGGGGTTTTCAACTGAGGGTTGAGTTCCTCCGCCTGGATACCGGTTTTCTGCACATAGGTGGCGCGCAGACGCTGTTTCTCCTGCTCAATGGCCTCCACCTTGTGGTTGAACGCAGCCCAACGTTCATCATCCACCAGCCCCAGTTCGCGCCCCTCGGGGGTCAGGCGCAGATCCGCATTGTCTTCACGCAGAAGCAGGCGGTATTCGGCGCGGGAAGTGAACATCCGGTAGGGCTCTTTGGTGCCCAGAGTGGAAAGGTCATCCACCAGAACGCCCAGATAGGCTTGGTCACGCTTAGGAGACCAGGGCTTACGCTCCTGCACCATCAGCGCAGCATTGGTGCCTGCCAGCAGCCCCTGGGCACCCGCCTCTTCGTAACCCGTGGTGCCGTTGATCTGTCCCGCAAAGAACAGCCCCTCGATAAAGCGGGTTTCCAGGCTGGATTTCAGGTCCCTGGGATCGAAGAAGTCGTACTCGATGGCATAGCCGGGACGCAGGATCTCCGCCTTCTCGAAGCCATGGATGGAGCGGATCAGTTTCAGCTGAACATCGAAGGGCAGGGAGGTAGAGATGCCATTGGGGTAGATCTCTATGTTGTTCAGTCCTTCAGGCTCGACAAAGATCTGATGGCTGTTCTTGTCTGCAAAACGCATCACCTTGTCTTCGATGGAGGGGCAGTAGCGAGGGCCCACCCCTTCAATCACCCCGGCATACATGGGGCTGCGATCCAGGTTGGATCGGATGATCTCATGGGTCTGCTCATTGGTGTGAGTGATGAAACAGGAGATCTGACGAGGGTGCTCTTCCGCCTTGCCGATGAAAGACACCGTAGGGATGGGGGTATCCCCAGGCTGCTCCTGCATCACATCGAAGTTCAGGGTGCGGCTGTCCAGACGAGCAGGGGTTCCGGTCTTCAGGCGATCGACCCGGAAAGGCAGTTCGCGTAAGCGACGCGCCAGGGCATTGGATGGAGGATCGCCAGCACGGCCTCCCTGATAGTGATCCAGACCAATGTGGATCTGGCCACCCAGGAAGGTGCCCACGGTCAGCACGATGCTGCGGGCATCGAAACGGACCCCCGCCTGGGTGATCACCCCAACCACGCGATCCTGTTCCACCACCAGATCATCCACCGCTTGTTGGAATACGGTGAGATTGGGCTGGGCAAACAGGATGTTTTGAATGGCCTGACGATACAGGGCACGGTCAGTCTGGGCACGGGTAGCTCGTACAGCTGGGCCTTTGGAGGCATTCAATGTACGGAACTGGATCCCGGCGCGATCGGTGGCGCGAGCCATGGCACCACCCAGGGCATCGATCTCTTTGACCAGATGGCCTTTACCAATGCCTCCGATGGCGGGGTTGCAGGACATCTGACCCAGGGTGTCCAGATTGTGGGTGAGGAGCAGAGTCCTTACTCCCATGCGGGCACTGGCCAGTGCGGCCTCGGTGCCGGCGTGACCACCACCTACAACAATGACGTCATATTGATCCTGAGACTGCATCTGCCTTACTACCCCTTTAGTCACTCAGCCTGGAAAAAGCGCGACATTCTAGCATTGCCAGAAGCGGAGATAAATGGTCATTTTTTAGTCTCGGCGATCAGGCTGACGACTAATAGATCATAAAGATCTTTATATAAGATCTTTGTTATTACTCTTTTTAAGGGAGCCGATCTCTGTGGTTAACCCGGAATTACGTTTGATCATCAGGATCTTAAGTGCGATCGATCCCTGTGAATAGATCGCGATCTACTTCCGTATAAGCTGGGATCAGATCGGGGTTTTATACACAGGCAGATCTTGAGTTCGCTAGGGGAGTGGATTAATCCAAGGTTAGATCCCAGTTTGATCCAAAGTTACTCACATAGATCTGTGAATATAGATCTTTTCTGTGGGTAACCTTGGATCAGATGTGTATAAGGATCAGGAGGTGAGGATCGGGATCAGCTGATCGATCCACACCAAAGCCTTGTCTTCAGGGAGTTCCAGGCTCTGCACATCGATCTCGATCTTATTCACAAGCTCGGTGGCGCCCCCTTGCTGAAGCAGCTGTTTAACGGTTCTGGCCGCACCACAGAAGGTGTCGTAACTGCTGTCACCAATGCCGCAAATGGCGTATCGAATGCTGGAAAGATCGGCATCTTCCAGGGTTTTTGCCAGGGGTTGGAGGTTGTCTGGCAGCTCTCCGGCGCCATGGGTGGAGGTGACAATCAGCCAGTTTTGCGTCTGTTTCAGTGTGTCCAGATCCGGGCTCAAGTGGATCTCGGCTTCGATATCCTGGGCTTGCAGTTTCTCTGCCAGTTCATCGGCGACGGCCTCGGCGCCACCCATGGTGGTGCCGACTATCAGGGCGAGTTGGGTCATAGGGGTTTCCTTGTTGTCTCTGGCGACCATTATACGGAGAGTGAGAGGAAAGGCAGTCTTATAGCAGTTTCAGGAAATCTCTGATCACTGCTGCCGGCTAGAATTGTCCCATTCGGCGTTGTGAGACTGAGGGTCAGAGCCACTGGCAGCTTCGTTTCATGCCCTGATGGGCCCCCTTACTCTGGCGTACAGGACAGAACAGTGACCTAATGAGATGGGAATCGGCTTCTCCCGCAGGCTATTTTGATGACCGGTTTCTTAATTTAGTTAAAAAAAAGAGGCACCTATTGGCGCCTCTCCGAGTTCAATCTTATGACTCTCCTGCAACTACTTACCGATGCAGAAGGAGGAGAAGATCCGGCCGAGCAGATCGTCGGAGCTGAACTCACCGGTGATCTCTGACAGGGCTTGCTGGGCCAGCCTGAGCTCCTCCGCCAGCAGTTCGCCCGCCTGGAACACCTCCAGCTGCTCGCGACCCAGTACCAGGTGTTCATCGGCCCTGGCCAGGGCTTCCAGGTGGCGTCCACGGGCCATGAAGCCCCCCTCACCGGCACCCTGGTAGCCCATGCAGGCCTTGAGGTGCTGACGCAGCGGCTCCATCCCCTCTCCGGTCTTGGCAGAGAGTTTGAACAGCGGGTAGTCCTGGTTCTGCTCGGTGAGCTGGTGTTCCCCGGTCAGGTCCAGTTTGTTGCGGATGATGGTCAGTCCCATCTCCTTGGGAAGCCTGTCCATGAACTCGGGCCAGATCTTGTGAGGATCGGTGTCGCTGGTTTCTGTGCCATCCACCATCATCAGTACCCGATCCGCTTGCTGGATCTCTTCCCAGGCGCGCTCGATACCGATCCGCTCAACTTCATCGTTGGCTTCACGGAGTCCGGCGGTATCGATGATGTGCAGGGGCATACCATCGATGTGGATGTGTTCACGCAGCACATCCCGGGTGGTGCCGGCGATGTCGGTGACGATGGCTGACTCTCTGCCGGCCAGGGCATTGAGCAGGCTGGACTTGCCCGCGTTGGGACGACCGGCGATCACCACCTTCATCCCCTCCCGCATCAGGGCACCCTGACGGGCGCTGGCACGAACCTGGGCCAGGGCATCCTGCACCTGCTGCAGATCCGCCGAAATCTTGCCGTCGGAGAGGAAATCCACCTCCTCGTCGGGAAAGTCGATGGCCGCCTCCACATAGATGCGCAGCACGGTGAGCTGCTCCACCAGTTCGGTCACCTTACCGGAGAACTCCCCCTGCAGGCTCTTTAGGGCACTGCGGGCGGCTTGCTCCGAGGAGGCCTCGATGAGATCGGCAATGGCTTCCGCCTGGGCCAGATCCATCTTGTCGTTGAGAAAGGCCCGCTCGGAGAATTCACCAGGCCGGGCGGAGCGCGCCAGTCCAGTGGCGATGATGGCTCGCTGCAGCATATCCAGCACCACGGGGCCGCCGTGTCCCTGCAGCTCCAGCACATCCTCACCGGTGAAGGAGTTGGGGGCCTTAAACAGCAGGGCGATGCCCTGATCCAGTTGCTGGCCCTGGTCATCCTTGAAGGGCAGGTACTCTGCCTGGCGAACCTTGGGCACTCTGCCCAGCAGGGCCTTGGCCAGAGCCTCGGCGTTGGGGCCGGAGACGCGGATGATGCCGACGCCGCCACGACCTGTGGCCGTAGCCTGAGCCACGATAGTGTCTGTGGTGATGG
The DNA here is from genome assembly GCF_048263965.1 of Ferrimonas sp. NCBI lineage: Bacteria > Pseudomonadati > Pseudomonadota > Gammaproteobacteria > Alteromonadales > Ferrimonadaceae > Ferrimonas > Ferrimonas sp. Next base: position 28,282 of record NZ_JBLXDO010000023.1, read on the forward strand.
TCATTGGGATAGGTTTTAAAGGGTTTTCTGTATTGTACAAAAAAAGGCGGCATCGATGCCGCCTTTTCAGAGAGAGGGTGGGTTACTTCAGGCCCTGAACTTCCAGGGAGCGGTAGATGTACCACTGTTGAGCAATGGCCACCAGGTTACCCACCAGCCAGTACAGAACCAGACCGGAGGGGAACCACAGGAAGAACACGGTGAAGATAACCGGCATGTACTGCATCATCTTCTGTTGCATGGGGTCCATGCCAGGCGCTACAGGCTGCATCTTCTGCATCAGGAACATGGAGGCACCCATCAGCAGAGGCAGGATGTAGTAGGGGTCCTTCACGGACAGATCGGTGATCCACAGCATGAAGGGGGCCTGACGCAGCTCTACGCTCTCCAACAGTACCCAGTAGAAGGCGATGAAGATGGGGAATTGCAGCAGCAGAGGCAGACAGCCACCCATGGGGTTCACTTTCTCTTTCTGGTACAACTCCATCATGCTCTGGCTCAGACGTTGACGGTCGTCGCCATACTTCTTCTTCAGCTCCTCCAGCTTGGGCTGCAGCTTACGCATCTTCGCCATGGAGGTGTACTGGGCCTTGGTCAGGGGGTACAGGGCACCACGAACCAGCAGGGTCATGCCGATGATGGCCACACCCCAGTTCACCACAACGGATTGCAGGGCGGTCAGCAGCCAGTGCAGAGGCACGGCGATAAACCACAGCCAGCCGTAGTCCACCACCAGGTTCAGAGTCTCTGACAGCGTGGACAGGGCTTGCTGATCTTTGGGGCCGATGTACAAATGACCGTCGAAGGTCGCGGTCTGGCCGGCACCCACGGTGGTCACAGGCTGCTTCACACCGATGGCACCTTCGCTGCTGCCGTACACCTTGGAGTAGATGTCGTTCTGGCTGTCGGCGGAGGGAACCCAGGCGGTCACAAAGTAGTGCTGCAGCATGGCTACCCAGCCACCAGGGGTGACCTGGCCCAGGTTACGATCCTTCATGTCATCGAAGTCGTACTTACTGTAGCGAGTCTCGGAAGTGCTGTAGGCCGCGCCGCGATAGGTGGGCATCATCATGCTGCTTTCATCGGCAGTGATGCTCTGACGCAGTTCGGTGAACAGCTGCATGGAGGCGTTGTTCGCGGTCGGGTTGTCCACTTTATATTCGACCCGGACATCATATTGTCCACGGGTGAAGACAAAGCGCTTCTCGAAGCGAATGCCGTTGGCGTCCACGAAGGTCATGGGCACCACCAGTTCGCCCTGCTCACCCATGGTAAAGCTGTCACCGCTTACCTGGTAAACGGGACGCTGGGCAGCAGAATCAGGGCCCTGGGCGCCGATCAGACCGCTACGAGCCACGTAGTTGTAGCCGTTGTGACGCTGAAGCAGTTTCAGGGGCTCGACAGAGTCCTGAGTTACGGGGTACTTCAGCAGGGAGGATTCGATAACATCGCCACCCTGGGTGTCGATAACCAGCTTCAGGGTGTCGGTGGTCACGGTGACCAGTTTGCCTGAGGTGGAGACTTGCTCCGGCAGGGGTTCGACACCGGTGCCGGTGGGCACCTCATTAGATACCTGGGTGCTGCTCTGCTGAGCAACAGGCTGAGGCTGAGGGTTGTGATCTGCATTCCACTGTTGCCACAGCAGGAAGCTGACAAACAGGAGACAGATCAGCAAAAGATTACGTTGAGAGTCCATGGCCGGTTTAGCTCTACCTTTATTTCGCTGGAGGTACGGGGTCACGGCCACCCGGGTGCAGGGGGTGGCATTTCAATATTCGTCTTAATGCTAACCAACTTCCCTTCAAACAGCCATGAACAGTAATGGCCTCAATCGCATATTGAGAGCAAGTTGGCTGAAAGCGGCAATTTTGCCCCAGAAGTGGGCTCAGCAGCTTTTGGTAGAGTCGGATGAATCCGATGAGCAACTTTTGCATCGTTTAGAAAGCTTTTTTAGTAGCTTCTCTACCAGCTTGTGGAGAGTGGCATTGTCCAGGTCATCAACGCCCTTTTTGGCAATGGCAACAATGTCCACGCCGGGAAGGTTATGCTGATGCAAGCGGAATTCGTCTCTGACTATACGCTTGATACGATTGCGTTGACACGCTTTTTTGACATGCTTTTTGGCCACAGTCAATCCTAACCGAGGATGGTTCAGATCGTTGACTACAGCTAGAAGGGTCATATGGGGATGTGCTGCCCGGACAGGGTTAGCAAAGACAGATTTGAATTGGGCGGGAGTTAACAGACGTAACTCCCGCTCAAAGGTATAACGCACCACTGATGCGCTTTGCATAATCTTAACGATTAAGCAGACAGGCGAGCGCGGCCTTTGGCGCGGCGACGAGCCAGCACCTGACGGCCAGACTTGGTGGCCATGCGAGCACGGAAGCCGTGGTTGCGCTTACGCTTCAGAACGCTCGGTTGAAAAGTACGTTTCATAGCTTCTTACCGTTTAGTTAAGCTTCGACTCCCGCACAAGGCGGTGGAATCGGTTCAAAAAAGAGGCCGAATTCTACAAAAAGTCGACCTACTTAGTCAATCTGGAGATGGGTATTTTTCAATAAATCTCCTCACCCCCATGTCTTGTGGATAAAACTGTGTTCTCACCCCAAGATATAGACAGCACGATCGCGATCGGATCCTGCGGACGCGGAGTATAGTGTTTTTTGCGATCCCTTTCCAGTCCTTGTGGCTCAGGCAATTGAGCAGGGATCTCCGGGATCCTTTGCGGCAGATCTTTGGGTGAAAGATCAAGGATCAAAATTGGGGATAACTTAGGTAAATGGCTGGCGATCACCCTTTAGGAAGGGTAGAATTGTCGCCCTTGGGTGATAATTTTTTCGGAGTAATTACGGTGACTTTGTCTGTTTGGCAGCAATGCGTAGCAACCCTTCAGGAGGAGCTGCCGGCTCAACAGTTCAGCATGTGGATACGTCCACTTCAGGCTGAATTTGAAGATCAGACACTGACTCTGTATGCCCCAAACCGCTTTGTGCTCGACTGGGTCCGGGACAAATATCTGGATCAGATCAACAGCTATCTCCAGGGGGCCATGGGCGATCAGGCTCCCACCCTGAAGTTTGATATCGGCAGTCGCCCCTCTGCGGCAAAGACCAGTGTGCCCAAGCCCGTTCAGCCCGCTTCTCCGGTGCCCGTCCCGGCGGTGGGTCATGTGGAGCCACCTCAGGTGACCCCTGTGGCCGGTGGCAACCGCAGCAACATCAACCGCACTTACCAATTCGACAACTTTGTTGAGGGTAAATCCAACCAGCTGGCCCGCGCGGCCGCCACTCAGGTTTCCGATAACCCCGGTGGTGCCTACAACCCCCTTTTCCTTTATGGGGGAACCGGCCTGGGTAAGACCCACCTGTTGCACGCCGTGGGCAACGGCATCCTGAAGAACAACCCCAACGCCAAGGTGATCTACATGCACTCTGAGCGTTTTGTGCAGGATATGGTGCGGGCTCTGCAGAATAACGCCATCGCAGAATTCAAACGTTACTACCGCAGTGTGGATGCACTGCTTATCGATGACATCCAGTTCTTCGCCAACAAGGATCGCTCCCAGGAGGAGTTCTTCCATACCTTCAACGCGCTGTTGGAGGGCAACCACCAGATCATCCTGACCTCGGATCGCTATCCCAAGGAGATCGATGGGGTAGAGGACAGACTGAAGTCCAGGTTCGGGTGGGGTCTGACCGTGGCCATCGAGCCACCGGAGCTGGAAACCCGGGTGGCGATCCTGATGCGCAAGGCGGAGGAGAGCAAGATTCACCTGCCTGATGAGGTGGCGTTCTTCATTGCCAAGCGTCTGCGCTCCAACGTGCGGGAGCTGGAAGGGGCACTGAACCGGGTGATTGCCAACGCCAACTTCACCGGTCGTCCCATCACCATCGATTTCGTCCGCGAGGCCCTGCGTGATCTGCTGGCCCTGCAGGAGAAGTTGGTGACCATCGACAATATTCAGAAGACAGTGGCCGAATACTACAAGATTAAAGTGGCGGACATTCTCTCTAAGCGTCGCTCCCGTTCTGTGGCCCGTCCGCGTCAGGTGGCCATGGCCCTGGCCAAGGAGTTGACCAACCACAGTTTGCCCGAGATCGGCGATGCCTTTGGTGGCCGGGACCATACCACGGTGCTGCACGCTTGCCGCAAGATTGAGCAACTGCGGGAAGAGAGCCACGACATCAAAGAGGATTACGCCAACCTCATCCGGACACTTTCCTCTTAATCCAGAGAGACAAAGATGAAATTTTCCATTAACCGCGAAGCCCTGTTAAAGCCTCTGCAGCTGGTTTCCGGAGCCGTTGAGCGGCGCCATAACCTGCCAATCCTCTCCAATGTGCTGATGGAAGTAAGTGACCACTTACTTAAACTGACCGGCACCGACCTCGAAGTGGAACTGGTGGGGCAGTGTGCCCTGGAAGGTGAGGTGATCCCCGGTCGCACCACGGTGCCCGCGCGCAAGTTCCTCGATATCTGCCGCAGTCTGCCTGATCTGGTGGAGATTCAGATCGAGCAGCAGGACAACCGGCTGATGATTCGCTCTGGTCGTAGCCGCTTTAATTTGACCACGCTTCCCGCCGAAGATTACCCCAACATGGGGGACTGGCATGAAGAGCAGCAGTTCACCCTGAAGCAAGGGGTGCTGAAGCAGTTGATTGAAGCCACTCAGTTCTCCATGGCCAATCAGGATGTGCGTTACTACCTGAACGGCATGCTGTTCGAGACTGAGGGCAGCGTCCTCAGGACGGTGGCCACTGACGGTCATCGGTTGGCAGTGGCCTACCGGAATATTGACGCCAACCTCCCCGAAAAGCAGGTTATCGTGCCGCGTAAAGGGGTGATCGAGCTGGTTCGCCTGTTTAACGAAGAGGATGCCGACATCACCCTGTGCATCGGTAACGGCAACATTCGTGCCGTGACCGAGGACGCCATCTTTACCTCCAAACTGGTGGATGGTCGTTTCCCCGAGTACCGGCGAGTCCTGCCTCAGGGAGGAGACAAGGTACTGATCGCGGACCGGGAGGTGCTTCGCAGTGCCTTTGCCCGGGCGGCCATTCTCTCCAACGAGAAGTTTCGTGGTGTTCGCCTGAACCTGGACAACAACGAACTGAAGATCACCGCCAACAACCCCGAGCAGGAGGAGGCGGTGGAGATGTTGGACGTTCAGTATCCCCATGGCGAGCTGGAGATCGGCTTTAACGTCAGCTACGTGCTGGATGTACTCAACGCCCTGAAGCGGGAGCAGGTGAAGCTGATCATGAGTGATGCAAACTCCAGTGCCCTGTTTGAGAACGTGGAGGACGATGAGGCCCTCTATGTCGTGATGCCGATGCGGTTGTAATGGCCCTCAGTCAGCTAAGGCTAACCCACTTCCGCAATATCGAGGCCGCCGACCTGCAACCCGCCGGCGGTCTTAATCTTATCCACGGCGCCAACGGCAGCGGCAAGACCAGCGTGCTGGAGGCGATCTGGTTCCTGGGGCTGGGACGCTCTTTTCGCAGCCTTCAGTCCCACAGGGTGATTCAGTACCAACAGGACGCCTTTACCCTGTTCGCCCGCATTGGCGATGAGCGGGTAGGGCTGCAACGTAACCGCCAGGGAGAGGCGGAAGTCAGAATCAACGGCGAACGACCGGAACGAATGGCTGAGCTTGCCAAGCTTCTGCCGCTGCAGTTGATCACCCCGGAGAGCTTCGCGCTGTTGCTGGATGGCCCCAAGGCCAGGCGTGAATACATCGACTGGGGGGCCTTCCACAGCGATCCGCAGTTTCACCTTGTTTGGGCTCGTTGCCGCCGATTGCTGAAGCAACGCAACCAACTTCTGAGAAACCAGGTGGAAGACAGACAGATCGCCATCTGGGATAAGCAGTTAGCTCAATACAGCCAGACCTTGACCGAGATGCGAAGGTCGTGGGTAAATTCGTTAAATGGCGTCTTGGAGGGTATAATAGGAACGTTTTTACCCCAGGTGCCTGTTCGTGTATCGTTCAGCCAGGGATGGGATTCTAAATCCGATATAGAACAATTACTTACTGAGCAACTCCAACGTGATAAACAGTTGGGGTATACGGTGTCCGGTCCCCATAAGGCGGATCTGCGACTCAGGGTCAACAACATTCCGGTACAAGATGTGCTGTCCCGGGGCCAGTTGAAACTGCTGGTCTGCGCCTTAAAGATTGCCCAAGGCGTACTGCTCAGTAAACAGCACAACAAGCAATGCATTTATTTAGTTGATGATTTGGCCTCCGAGCTGGACGCTGAGAAGCGTACTCTGTTGCTCAGGCAACTGGAGCAGACCGGCAGCCAGGTCTTTGTGACCGCCATCGATCCCGAGCAGTTGACCATGATAGGTTGGCAGCGCAAGTTCCACGTGGAACATGGCAAGGTCACGACAAAGGATAGTTAACCAGAGACAAGCGTATGTCAGAGCAAAGTTACGGATCCTCGAGCATTAAGGTCCTTAAGGGTCTGGACGCCGTTCGTAAGCGTCCGGGTATGTACATTGGTGATACGGATGACGGCACCGGCCTGCACCACATGGTGTTCGAAGTGGTGGATAACTCCATCGACGAAGCGCTTGCAGGGCACTGTAACGACATCATCGTGACCATCCACATGGATGGCTCTGTGTCGGTCCAGGATGACGGCCGAGGCATTCCTGTGGATATTCACCCTGAAGAAGGGGTGTCCGCCGCACAGGTGATCATGACCGTGCTGCACGCCGGGGGTAAGTTCGATGATAACTCCTATAAGGTGTCCGGTGGTCTGCACGGCGTAGGTGTGTCCGTTGTAAACGCACTCTCCGATAAGCTGGAACTGACGGTTCGACGTCAGGGTAAGGTACACCAGCAGATCTATCACTTGGGTGAGCCTGAGGCGCCCCTGGGCGCCATCGGCGAAACAGACAAGACGGGTACTGCCATCCGTTTCTGGCCGAGCCCAGGTACCTTCTCCGATATCGAGTTCCACTACGATATCCTGGCGAAGCGACTGCGCGAGCTCTCCTTCCTGAACTCCGGCGTCTCCATCAGGTTGGTGGATGAGCGCGACGACAAGAGTGACCACTTCTGCTATGAAGGTGGCATTCAGGCGTTTGTTGAGTATCTCAACCAGAACAAGACGCCTATCCACCCCACCGCGTTCAGCTTCAACAGTGAGCGTGAAGATGGCATCTCTGTTGAAGTGTCCATGCAGTGGAACGATGGTTTCCAGGAAAACATCTACTGCTTTACCAACAACATTCCTCAGCGCGATGGTGGTACTCACCTGGCCGGTTTCCGTGCCGCGCTGACCCGGACCCTGAACTCCTACATGGAGAAAGAGGGCTTCAATAAGAAGAACAAGACCAGTGCCACAGGCGATGATGCCCGTGAAGGTCTGACCGCGGTGATCTCCGTGAAGGTTCCGGATCCCAAGTTCTCCTCTCAGACCAAGGACAAACTGGTCTCCTCCGAGGTGAAGTCTGCGGTGGAGCAGACCATGGGTGAGAAGCTCAGCGACTACCTGATGGAGAACCCCAACGACGCCAAGTCGGTGGTCAACAAGATCATCGATGCCGCCCGCGCTCGTGAAGCCGCCCGTAAGGCGCGTGAAATGACTCGCCGCAAGGGCGCCATGGATCTGGCCGGACTGCCCGGTAAACTGGCGGATTGCCAGGAGAAGGATCCTGCACTTTCTGAAATCTACATTGTGGAGGGTGACTCGGCCGGCGGTTCCGCCAAGCAGGGCCGTAACCGTAAGACCCAGGCTATCCTGCCTCTGAAGGGTAAGATCCTGAACGTCGAGAAGGCGCGCTTTGACAAGATGCTCTCCTCCCAGGAGGTGGCGACCCTGATCACCGCCCTGGGCTGTGGCATTGGCCGGGAAGACTACAATCCTGAAAAGACCCGCTACCACAACATCATCATCATGACCGATGCTGACGTGGACGGTTCTCACATTCGTACTCTGCTGCTGACCTTCTTCTACCGTCAGATGCCAGAGCTGATTGAGCGCGGTTACGTCTACATTGCCCAGCCACCTCTCTACAAGGTGAAAAAGGGCAAGCAGGAGCGCTACATCAAGGATGAGCCAGCCCTGACCGAATATCTGACCACACTGGCGCTGGAGAAGTCCTCCCTGCATGTGAATGCCGAGGCCCCTGGTATCGCCGACACCGCCCTGGAATCTCTGGTCAACCAGTACCGTGGCGTTGAGGCGGTGATGGATCGCCAGAGCCGTCGTTTCCCCCGTGAGCTGCTGGCAGCGCTGATCTACGCCGGTGGCGTTGCCGAGGCCCAACTCCAGTCTGAGTCTGATATGAAGGCTTGGGGTGATGCGGTCGCCGAAGCGGTTAACGACAAGACCAGTGACGGTTCCTACTACCGAGCCGAGGTGGTGTTCGATGCCGAGCGTAATGTTCAGCAGCCGAAACTGGTATTGCGCCAGCACGGTATCGATCACGAGTACCTGTTGACCTACGACTTCCTCCAGTCCCCGGATTACCAGGCCATCGTTGCCCTGGGCAATGAGATTGCCGATCTGGTGGAAGAGGGGGGGTATGTTCGTCGTGGTGAGCGTACCCGTCCGGTGACCTCCTTCGAAGAAGCGCTGACCTGGTTGATGACCGAGTCCAAGCGTGGCCTCTACATCCAGCGTTATAAGGGTCTGGGCGAGATGAACCCTGAGCAGCTCTGGGAAACCACCATGGATCCGGAAGCCCGTCGTATGCTGAAGGTGACCATTGAGGACGCCATCGCCTGTGACCAGCTGTTCACCACCTTGATGGGTGACCAGGTTGAACCACGTCGTGACTTCATAGAAAGGAACGCACTGTTGGCAAACCTGGACGTGTAACCGCACACGACAGAGTAAAGAAAAGGGCGCCTCGATGGCGCCCTTTTTTATTGGTCTTAGGCGTCGCTGGTAGCCCTGGCCTATGGCGTCAACCGCTGATCTGTCGCCGACGGCGACGAGTCACTTTGCAGGACATGGCGAAAATTGGCTAAGGAGTGTTCCACGTGGAACATGGAAGTGGGCAATAGAGTTTCCAAAAAGGACCATGAAAAAGGGGACGATTTGTCCCCTGTTCTCTGATCATTGTTTCACGTGGAACATCAGTTGAAGACCCGGTTTTCCTGTTCCTGAACCCGAATAAAGGTGGTGCGCTTTGACAGCTCTTTGAGCTTGGCGGCGCCCACATAGGTGCAGGTGGAGCGCACGCCCCCCAACACATCCTGGACGGTCGCCTCTACGTCACCCCGGTAGGGAACCATCACCGTCTTGCCTTCGGAGGCTCGGTAATTGGCCACACCGCCGGCGTATTTACCCATGGCAGTGGCCGAGCTCATTCCGTAGAAGGCACGGTACTGTTTGCCATCTTTTTCCACGGCTTCGCCGCCACTCTGATCGTGACCGGCCAACATACCGCCTATCATCACGAAGTCGGCGCCGCCACCAAAGGCCTTGGAGACATCGCCGGCACAGGTGCAGCCACCGTCGCTGATGATTTGGCCGCCCAGGCCGTGAGCCGCGTCGGCGCACTCGATCACCGCGGACAACTGGGGGTAGCCGACACCGGTCTTTACCCGAGTGGTGCATACCGACCCCGGGCCGATACCAACCTTGACGATATCAGCGCCGCTTATCAGCAACTCTTCCACCATCTCGCCGGTGACCACGTTGCCTGCCACAATCACCTTGTCTGGATAGTGTTGGCGCACCTTGCGCACGAAGTCCACAAAGCTCTGCTGGTAACCATTGGCCACGTCGATGCAGACGAACCTCAGCGCGGGGTGCTGGCAAAGGAGGCGCTGCAGCTTGCCGAAGTCGTTATCGGAGACACCGGTGGAGACCATGATGTGCTCGAAGAAGCCGCTTTCCTTGTCAGCCAGCCATTGCTGCCACTCCTCTTCGCTGTAGTGTTTGTGCACCGCACAGAGCATCTTATGGCGGGCCAGGGCTTCGGCCATCTCAAAGGTGCCTACGGTGTCCATGTTGGCGGCAATGATGGGCACACCTGTCCAGGGTTGTGGGGCGTGTTTGAAGATAAAGGTACGTTCAATATTGACCTGGGAACGGCTGGCCAGAGTAGAGCGCTTGGGGCGGAACAGGACGTCTTTAAAACCCAGTTTGATGTCAGCTTCAATATGCATGATCGATTCCCGAATACTACGAAATTGGGGGGACAGGAATCGGTGGGATCTTTTGAGGAGTGCACCGATACACTGACCCATGAAATTGGTCGTACGCACCGGTTTTCGACATTCTATGTCGAGTTGCGCCAAAGACAACTAAATTCGTTCGAACACAGCGTTCCCGTTCAGGAACAATTAAAAAAGGGGCGCCCACTGGGCGCCCCTCTGTGTGATTGAATCCGCGTTTTACTGCTGCAGAAGAGAGATATCGGCAGCCTGCATAAACAGACCGCGAAGCTGCTTGAGCATCGCCAGGCGGTTGGCCTTCAGGGCTGGATCTTCGGCGTTCACCATCACCTCTTCGAAGAAGTTATCGATGGTATCACGCAGGCCGGCCAGAATGGCCAGGGCATCGCCGTAGTTGCCTTGGGCGAACAGAGGCTCAACTTTGCCCTTGGTATCGCTGATGGCGGCAGCCAGGGCCTTCTCAGCGGCTTCTTGCAGCAGGGCTTCGTCGATGCTGTCGGCAATGGCGGCGTCGGATTTGGCCAGGATGTTACCTACCCGCTTGTTGGCGGCGGCCAGAGCCTGGGCCGCATCCAGCTGACGGAAGGCCTGAACCGCCTTCACGCGGCGATCGAACTCCAGTGGACGGCTGGGACGCAGGGCCAGTACCGCCTGAATCACATCCACCGGGTAGCCTTCATCCTGGTACCAGGCGCGGAAGCGACCCAGCATGAACTCCAGTACGTCATCGGCGACCTTGTCGTTGGTCAGCTTGTCACCGAACAGCTCCTTGGCCTTGGCGATGAGATCGGCCAGATCCAGGGGCAGGGCCTTCTCTACGATGATGCGCAGAGCACCGATGGCGGCACGGCGCAGGGCGAAGGGGTCGGCGGCACCCTTAGGGGCCTGACCGATACCGAAGATGCCCACCAGGGTGTCCATCTTGTCGGCCAGGGCCAGGGCCTGAGCCACGCCGGAGGCGGGCAGATCGTCACCACTGTAGCGTGGCATGTACTGCTCGTTCAGGGCGATGGCCACCTCTTCCGCCTCGCCGTCGTGGCGAGCGTAGTGCATGCCCATGATGCCCTGGGTGTCGGTGAATTCGAACACCATGGAGGTCATCAGGTCACACTTGCACAGCAGGCCGGCGCGGGCCGCGTGCTCGGTGTTGGCACCAATCTGTCCGGCGATGTACTCGGACAGGGCCAGGATGCGATCGGTCTTGTCGCGCAGGGTGCCCAGCTGTTTCTGGAACAGCACGCTCTGCAGGCGGGGCAGCTGATCCACCAGCTGCTGCTTCTTGTCGGTCTCGAAGAAGAACTCCGCGTCTGCCAGGCGGGGACGCACCACCTTCTCGTTGCCCTCGATCACCTGACGGGGATCCTTGGAGTCCACGTTGGCAACAAACAGGAAACGGGGCATCAGCTTGCCGTCGTTGTCATAGAGGGGGAAGTACTTCTGGTCACCCTTCATGGTGTAGACCAGGGCTTCGGCTGGGACGTTGAGGAACTTCTCTTCGAAGGAGGCCATCATCACCACCGGCCATTCCACCAGAGAGGTAACCTCTTCCAGCAGCTCATCATCCATGTCGGGGTTACCGCCAATCTCGGCGGCGGCGGCGGTCAGGTCGGCCCTGATCTTGGCTTTACGCGCCTCGTAGTCGGCAATCACCTTACCCTGCTCCTCGAGCAAAGCCGGGTACTGCTCTGCGTCGGCAATGGTCAGGGTTTGCTGGCCCATGAAACGGTGCCCCTTAAGCGTCAGGCCACTTTTCACATCCAGGATCTCGGCGTCCAGGGAGGTGTTACCCAGCAGCAGAGTCAGGGTGTGCACAGGACGGATAAACTGAGTCTCGGAGCTGCCCCAGCGCATCGCCTTGGGGATAGGCAGCTTGGACAGGGCTTCCTTGACCAGCTGTGGCAGCAGAGCGTCGGCGCCCTGGCCCTTAACCTCGGCCTTATGCAGCAGCCACTCACCCTTATCGGTGACCATGCGGTCGGCCTCGGCAACGGTGATGCCGTTGCTGCGGGCCCAGCCTTCGGCGGCTTTGGTGGGGTTGCCATCGGCGTCGAAAGCGGCTTTCACCGCCGGGCCGCGCTTCTCAACCACCTTGTCCGCCTGGGACGGGGTCATCTCGGCGATCTTGACCGCCAGGCGGCGAGGGGAGGCAAACCACTCAACCTGACCATGGGGCAGTTCCGCCTTGGCCAGCAGCTCTACCAGGTTGTCGCGAAACGCTTCGCCCAGCTGTCGCAGTGCCTTTGGTGGCAGCTCTTCGGTGCCCAGCTCTACCAGAAATGTTTCAGTAGCCATTGTCTCTTACTGCTCCTTTTGGCACATGGGGAAGCCCAGGGCCTCACGGGAGGCGTAATAGGCTTCTGCGACGGACTTGGTCAGGGTGCGGATACGCAGGATATAGCGCTGACGTTCAGTCACGGAGATCGCCTTGCGGGCGTCCAGCAGGTTGAACGCGTGACCCGCCTTGAGGATGCGCTCATAGGCTGCCAGTGGCAGAGGCGCCTCCAGCTCCAGCAGGTGCTTGGCTTCCTTCTCGCACTGGTCGAAGAGGGTGAACAGGAAGTCCACATCGGCGTGTTCGAAGTTATAGGTGGACTGCTCCACCTCGTTCTGATGGAACACATCTCCGTAGGTGGTCTTGCCCAGAGGACCATCGGACCACACCAGGTCATAGACGTTGTCTACGCCCTGCAGGTACATGGCCAGACGCTCCAGGCCGTAGGTGATTTCGCCGGTGACGGGACGACAGTCCAGGCCGCCCACCTGCTGGAAGTAGGTGAACTGGGTGATTTCCATGCCGTTCAGCCACACTTCCCAGCCCAGACCCCAGGCACCCAGGGTGGGGTTCTCCCAGTTGTCTTCAACGAAGCGAATGTCGTGCACTTCGGTGTCCAGACCCAGCTCGCGCAGGGACTCCAGATACAGCTCCTGAATCTCAGCCGGAGAGGGCTTGATGATCACCTGGAACTGGTAGAAGTGCTGAAGGCGGTTTGGGTTCTCGCCGTAACGACCGTCGGTAGGACGGCGGGAAGGCTGCACATAAGCGGTGGCGATTGGCTCGGGGCCAATGGCACGCAGGCAGGTCATGGGGTGGGAAGTACCCGCACCCACTTCGATGTCCAGTGGCTGCACGATGGTGCAACCCTGGCGAGCCCAGAAGTCCTGCAACTGCAGGATCAGACCCTGGAAGGTCTTGACGTCAAACTTTTGCATGGGGTATCACCTGGATACGTCTAAATGGCGTGAAACTTGCGCGAAATGGGCAATAGTATACCTTCCTAGAGGCCGGGTATGTAGGCTAAATTTTGTCGTCTTGAGTAAGGAATAGGGAATCGATGGATAAGCAACGTTGCTCCTGGTGTGGAGAGGACCCCCAATATGTCGAGTATCACGACACTCAGTGGGGCAGGCCGGTCACCGATGGTCGGGAACTCTTTGCCAAATTGTGCCTGGATGGTCAACAGGCGGGACTCTCCTGGCTGATCATCCTGCGCAAGACGCCACGCTATTATGAGGTGTTTGAGCAGTTCGAACCGGCGCGCATCGCCCAGTTCGATGAGGAGCGGGTCGAACAGCTGCTGCTGGACCCGGGCATCGTCCGCAACCGGCTTAAGGTGAACTCCATCATCAAGAACGCCCGGGCCTACCTGACAATGCAGGAGCAGGGCATCGACTTCTCAGAGTTTCTCTGGTCCTTTACCGGTCACAAGACCCTGGTGAATGCCTTGGAGTCGGGTCAGCCTTACCCCACCTCCAGTCCGGAATCGGACGCCATGAGCAAGGCACTTAAGAAAGCGGGGTTCTCGTTCGTGGGCACCACCATCTGCTACGCCTTTATGCAGGCGGTGGGGATGGTGAACGATCACCTGGTGACCTGTCCCTCCTATGAGGAGTGCCTGACGCTGGCGAGATAGCCAAAAAGAGAGGGCTCAGATGAGCCCTCTGGTCTTAGTTTGAGTCTCTACTTTTCAAAGTAGAAGGGGGCCCTTTCCCGTTTGTGCCCATTGAGCTCATTCATCGACACCGCATCATAGAGTCGGCCGCCTACCATGGTGTGAGTCACCCTGTCGCTGTGGCGGATGTTTTCCAGTGGGTTGCCGTCGATAACGATCAGGTCCGCTAGCTTTCCGGGCTCAATGCTGCCCAGCTGATGGTCCATGCCGAAGTGCATCGCCGGGTTGATGGTGGCGGTCTTGAGGGCCTCCAGGTTGCTCATCCCTCCCTGGGCGAACATCCAGATCTCCCAGTGGGCCCCGAGGCTTTCACGCTGGCCGTGGGCACCGATGTTGGCATGAACACCCAGCTGGCCAAGCTCATTGGCTATTCGGGCCACATTGAAGTGGTTGTAATGCTCATCCGGTGCCGTGGTGCGGCGCATGGATCTGGGTCGGAGAATCTCCTGGGGCACATACTTGGACAGGCGAGGGTGCTTCCACACTTCGGTCTTGTCGTACCAATAGTGTTCGCCCCAGATGCCGCCGTAAGCCACTACCAGGGTGGGGGTGTAACCGACTTCGGTCTGGCTCCAGAACTGCTTGATGTCGTCATAGACCGCTGCCACGGGTATGGCGTGTTCCACGCCGGTGTGACCGTCGGCAATCATCGACAGGTTGTGCTGCAGCAGACTGCCCCCTTCCGGGACCACCATCATCTCCAGTTCACGGGCCGCGGCGATGATCTGCTGCCTCTGGTTGCGCCTGGGCTGGTTGTAACTCTTCACCGAGAAGGCGCCTACTTTTTTCAGGCGTTCCAGGTGAAATTTGGCGTCATCCAGGCTGTCCACATGAGAGGTGTAGCCCGGGATGTTGGCGCCATAGAGTATGGTGCCGGTGGAGAAGATTCGGGGCCCGGTCACTTCGCCGGCCTTCTGCAGCTCACTGGCGGAGAACACCTCGGTGGTGTCGTTGGAGGGGTCGTGGATACTGGTGACTCCCAGAGCCAGACTGGCGTAGTTGATGCGGTTCTGTCTGGGGATGATCTCGTTGCTGCCCTGACCTCCGTGGGCGTGAGCATCGAACAGTCCGGGCATCAGGGTTTTCCCCCGGATGTCGATCACCTGGGCATCCTCGGGGACTGGAACTTCACTGCGTTGGCCTACGGCGATGATGGTGTTGTCTTTCACCACCACCACGCCATCTTCAATGACCTTATCCCCCTCCATGGTGACAACTCGGCCGCCGGAAAAGACGATGGTTCCACGTGGAACATAGGTGTCCGAGCTAAAGCCGATCTCGGTCATCTGAGCCTGGGTGTCACCCTCGAAACCCGGAGTAAAGAGCTCGGAGATGCCCACTTGGTACAACTCCGGCCCCAGGGACCAGTAGAGAGACTGACTGTCGCCGCTCCAGTTGATGTTCTCGCCGGCTCGCTGGGAAAGCTGCTTTACCGGCAGTCCGCCGCCATCCGGGCCGATGTGCAGGGTTTCACCATGCTGGCCGAAGGGGGTGACAAAGACGTTGAATCGCTCGGCAAAGGCGAGGCGATCACCATTGGGGGAAACGTGGAACTCGGTGGCGTGGTCGGAAGTAAAGTGCACCCGCTTGTCGAACCCCTGGAGGTTGATGGATACCAGGGCGGGTTTGCCCTCTGCTAGATCGGTGAGAAACAGTCGGTCTGAATTGGCACCGAAGTGAGGCATGCTGCCGCTGTCGCTGACCAGGCGGGGGGTGCCGCCCTTGACCGGGATGGCGTAGATGCCGGGGTCTCTGTCCCAGGTGGGGGAGGTGATGTAACCGCCGGTCGCTTTACGGAATACTACGCTGTTGCCATCCGGGCTGAAGGCGGGTTCCACGTACTTGCCCGGCTCCTCGGTCAGGGTGGTGATCTTGCCCCGGCGCAGATTCATCACTTTGATGGCGCCCTGTTTGTCATCCTGCCAGGTGACGAACACCAGGGATTTGCCATCGCGGGAGAAACGGGGGAACAGCTCGAAGGCCTCCTTCTCGCGGGTCAGGCGCTTGGGTTTGCCATCGGGCAGGCTGCGCTGCCAGAGTTTGCCCAGGGCCTCAAACACCACCCGCTTGCCGTCTGGAGACACCTGAACCTGGCGCAGCATTTTCACCTGGAACTGGTCCGGATCCAGCTGTTGGGCAAATCGCACCGCCGGTTGAACTTGCTTGTGGGTACTGACGTGGAAGGGGATCACCTGGCTGTCGCCATCGTCGAGATCCAGCCTGTGGATCTTGCCGCCGGCCCAGAACACCAGGGCTTCGCTGTCCGGGGTCCACGCCAGGGTGGGGTAGACCCCGTGGATGGCCCAGGTTTCTTGCATATCCCTGTCCAGATTACCGTAAACCTTGCGCTTCTCCCCGGAAGCCAGGTCATAGAGATAGAGGCTGGACTGGAAACCATCCCGGCTGATGTAGGCCAGGGTCTTGCCATCCGGACTCGGGGTGGGGCGGATGGCGCCCCCGGTGCCGCTGAGCAGCACTTCGATTTCGCCGCTTTCGCGGTTGTAGCGCTTAATCTTGTAGATCCCCTGGACCGAATCCTTGGAGTAGTGGAAGGTCTTGCCCGGGGTGGCATCCTGAGAGAAGTAGATGTAGCGGCCATCGGGGGAGAAGGCGGGTTCGCCCAGGTCTTTCTGGTCGTTGGGACGCTCGGTCAGTGGTATCCCGCTGCCGCCCTGGATGTGATACATCCACACCTCGCCGGCCCCCAGGCTGCGGGCTGCGGTGTAGTGTTTTCGGCCCACCAGATACTGCCCATCGGGGCTCCAGGCCGGACTGTTGAGCAGCCTGAAGGATTCCTCGGAGACCGGACGAGGGTCGCTGCCATCCGCCTTCATGATCCACAGGTTGTCACCGCCATCCTGGTCTGAGGTGAAGGCGATGTAGTTGCCGTCTGGGCTGAATCTGGGTTGCATGTGCCAGGCAATGCCCTTCATCAGCGGGGTGGCTTCCCCTCCAGCAATCGGCATGGCGTAGATGTCCCCAAGCAGGTCGAACACCAGGGTCTTACCGTCCGGACTGATGTCCAGGTTCATCCAGGTACCCTGGGTGACATCGATGTTGATCTTCTGCAGAGGCCCTTGGGGCTGATTGACCTCCCAGCCAGGGGATTCATTGGCCAGGACCGGTCCGGTGCAGGTCAGGCCGACCGCCAGCAGGGCGGCATAGAGGGGTTTGAGAGCTGACATAGGGTTCCCTGTCTTTGTCTTTATTCGCTGGAGACCGAGTCTACTGAATGGCCGGGATGGTGAATACCAAGGAGTCGTTGGTGGTTCAGGGAGATCCTCTGGTGTGCCCCAGATCCACCATTTATGGTGCTCAATACTGGAGTGTGGCTGGTGGTTTTGTTGAGCAGGCACAAAAAAAGCCGTGATAAACGGCTTTTTTGCAAGGGGGTGTGTTCTCAGGAGCGCTGGGACTAACCGCCCTTGCGAATCAGGTACTGATAGGGGGCTTGGTCGGTCTGGCTGGCCACCAGGGTGTGGTCCATAAAACGACAGAAGCTGGGGATGTCCCTGGTGGTGGAGGGATCGTCCGCGGTGATCAGCAGGGTCTCACCCTGAGCCATATTCCGCACCGTCTTACGCACCATCATAACCGGTTCAGGGCAGCGCAGCCCGATGGCATCCAGAGTGTGTTTGGCGTCGGTGAAGGTGTCGGACATGGGGTCTACCAAATTCAATAAACAGGGCGGTAATGATACGCCGCTGGCGTGATGACGCAAGAGATGGCGGCCGGCTGCACATAATTTGTGCAGAGGGATCACAAAAAAAGGGGAAGCACAGGCTTCCCCTAGGGTCTGAGTTGGCGGTTATACCCGCTCGAAGACGGTGGCGATCCCCTGACCCAGGCCGATACACATGGTGGCCAGGCCCAGTTGGACGTCGCGGTGCTCCATCAGGTTGATCAGGGTGGTGGAGATGCGCGCACCGGAGCAACCCAGAGGGTGCCCCAGGGCGATGGCGCCACCGTTGAGGTTGACCATGTCATCCATCTTATCCAGCAGCCCCAGGTCCTTGGCACAGGGCAGGGACTGGGCGGCAAAGGCTTCATTGAGCTCAACCTGCTGAATGTCCGCCATGGTCAGGCCGCTGCGTTTGAGCGCCTTCTGAGTGGCGGGCACCGGGCCGTAGCCCATGATGGAGGGATCGCAGCCGGCGATGGCCATGGCGCGGATGCGGGCGCGAATGGGCAGGCCCAGGGCCTTGGCCCTCTCTTCGCTCATCAGCAGCATGGCGGACGCGCCATCGGACAGGGCGGAGGAGGTGCCTGCGGTGACGGTACCATTGACCGGGTCAAACACCGGACGCAGAGCGGACAGGCTTTCGACGGTGGTTTCCGGGCGAATCACCTCATCCTGAGTGACCTGGACAAGGGTCCCGTCGCCATCGTGTCCCTCGATGGCCACGATCTCCTTGGCGAAGCGCCCCTCCAGGGTGGCCTGATGGGCCAACTGGTGGGAGCGGGCACCGAACTCATCCTGAGCCTGGCGGCTGATGCCATGCATCTTACCCAGCATCTCGGCGGTCAGGCCCATCATTCCCGCAGCCTTGGCCACGTTATTGGCCAGGCCGGGGTGGAAGTCCACGCCGTGGTTCATGGGCACATGGCCCATATGCTCGACACCACCGACGATGAAGATGTCGCCCTGGTCCAGCATGATGGCCCGGGCTGCATCGTGAATCGCCTGCATGGAGGAGCCACACAGTCGGTTGACGGTGACGGCGCCAACGCTCTTGGGCAGACCCGCCAGCAGGGCGGCGTTGCGGCCAATGTTGAACCCCTGCTCCAGGGTCTGCTGCACACAGCCCCAGATCACATCCTCAATCTCGTTGGGATCCACCTTGGGGTTGCGCTTGAGCAGCTGTTTCATCAGTTCCGCTGACAGGGTCTCAGCACGAACGTTGCGGAACACCCCACCCTTGGATCGTCCCATGGGGGTGCGGATGCAATCGACGACTACCGCATGTTTCATTGCCAATCTCCTTATTTAGCGGGGTAGAAACGGTCGCCGGCGGCGGCCATCTCGCGCAGTTTGTCGGTAACCTGGTACATCTCGCCCAGGTGAGCAAAGCGATCAGCCATGGCCACGAACTTGTCCAGCCCCAGGGTATCCAGGTAGCGGAAGACGCCACCGTGGAAGGGAGGGAAACCGATGCCGTAGACCAGGGCCATGTCCGCTTCTGCCGGGGTGGCCACAATGCCCTCTTCGAGGCAGCGCACGGTTTCATTGATCATGGGGATCATGGTGCGGGCGATGATCTCCTCCGCCTCAAACGCCTTGGTGTCGCCATAGGCCTCCTTGAGGGCGGCAATGGTGAACTCGTCCACGCTCTTCTTAGGCTTGCCCTTGCGGTCAGGGGCGTACTGATAGAAGCCCTTGCCGTTCTTCTGGCCGAAGCGCTCCGCCTCGAACATGATGTCCACGGCGTCGCGGAAGGTCTTGCTCATGCGGGTGGGGAAGCCTTCGGCCATCACCGCCACCGCATGGTGGGCGGTATCGATGCCGACGACATCCAACAGGTAGGCGGGGCCCATGGGCCAGCCAAACTGCTTGCTCATTACCTTGTCCACCTGCTGGAAATCGGCGCCGTCGCGCAGCAACAGGTTGAAGCCGAAGAAGTAGGGGAACAGCACCCGGTTGACGAAGAAGCCGGGGCAGTCGTTCACGACGATGGGGGTCTTGCCCATCTTGGCGGCGTAGGCCACCACAGTGGAGACGGTCTCTTCGCTGCTGTGCTCGCCACGGATGATCTCCACCAGGGGCATGCGATGCACCGGATTGAAGAAGTGCATGCCGCAGAAGTTCTCAGGGCGTTTCAGATTCTTGGCCAGGGCATTGATGGAGATGGTGGAGGTGTTGGAGGTCAGCACCGCATCATCACGCAGAATCTCCTCCGCCTCCGCCAGCACGATCCCCTTCACCTTGGGATTCTCCACCACCGCTTCCACGACGACGTCGGCGTGCTTGATGGCGGAGTAGTCCAGGCTGGGGACGATGTTGTTGAGGACACCGGCCATCTGGGCAGGCTTCATGCGGCCACGCTCCACTTGCTTGGCCAGCAGCTTGGAGGCTTCGTTGAGACCCAGTTCCAGGGCGGGCTGGGCGATATCCTTCATCACCGCAGGCACCCCTTTGCGGGCAGACTGGTAGGCTATGCCGCCACCCATGATGCCGGCACCCAGCACGGCGGCACTGTTGACTGGACGAGCCTGTTTGCCTGCTTTCTTGGCTTTGCCCTTTACATACTGGTCGTTGAGGAAGATGCCCACCAGGGCCTGGGCAACGTCGCTCTTGGCCAGCTTGATGAAGGCGGCTGCTTCGCCCTGAAGGGCTTCGGCACGGCCACAGCCAGCTACCTGCTCGAGCAGTTTTACCGCGGCGTGTGGGGCAGGGTAGTGAGGTCCGGCCTTCATGGCCACCATCCCTTTGGCGGTGGTGAAGGACATGGCGGCCTCAATCTTGGACAGGTTCAGCGGGGATTGCTTACGCTGGCGGCGCGCCAGCCAGTCGATGCCGCCTTCGATGGATTGTTGCACCATCTTAACGGCGGATTCCATCAGCTTCTCGGGCGAGGTGACCGCGTCCAGCACGCCGACCTTCAGGGCGGCATCGGCACGGTTTTCCTGACCCGTGGTGATCCACTCCATGGCATTGTCGGCACCGATGATGCGGGGAAGACGGACGGTGCCGCCAAAACCCGGGATGATCCCCAGCTTGGTTTCCGGTAGCCCGATGCGGGCACTGATGTCGCCCACCCTCAGGTCACAGGCCAGAATCGCTTCACAACCACCACCCAGGGCGAAGCCGCGGATCGCCGCCACTGTGGGTACCGGAAGGTCTTCCAGTTTGTTGAAGATGGCGTTGGCTTCCACCAGCCAGTTGCCGAGAACCTCTTCCGACTCGGCAAACAGGCCGAGGAATTCGGTGATGTCGGCGCCAACGATAAAGACATCCTTGCCGCTGCTGACCACCAGCCCCTTTAGGCCAGATTCCTGCTGCAGTGCGGTGAGGGCCTGATCGAAATCGTTCAGTGTAGTTCGGTCGAACTTGTTCACTGAACCCTCAGCGTCGAAACAGAGGTTGGCGATACCGGGCTCCAGCCAGCTGACCTTAATGGTGCTGCTTTGATAAATCATGCTTGGTTTCCTTTTTACCGCGGGGGGTCACGTCCGATTTGGTGACCGATTACTCAAAGTGTGTCCTGCGTCACAGTAAATTGCAACACCTATTTAAAACACCTGTTTGATATCTGTGGCTGCTCAGTTCCTGAGCTGCCACGGGGACTGTGTTACACTGCCGCCACAGATCACAATCACAACAACAGAGAGAGTCATGGACCGTTTCGCTCCCCTCTATCAGGATCACCTGGCCACCCTGACCCGACGCACAGAAACCCTGCTGGACAGGGAAGGGCTGCAGGGGTTGGTGATACACGCCGGTGTGCCCCAGAGAATCTTCCTGGATGACATGGATTACCCGTTCAAGGCGAACCCCCATTTCAAACACTGGGTGCCGGTGACCGACAACCCTCACTGTGTGTTGCTGATTCGTCCTTCAGAGAGGCCGACCCTGCTGTTCTACCGTCCGGTGGACTTCTGGCACAAGGTACCGCCGCTGCCTCAGGGATTCTGGACCGATGCGTTTGACATCAAGGTGATAGAGAAACCGGAACAGGCGAGAGCCTTGTTGCCCGACAACCTGTCCGCCTATGCCTTTATTGGCGAGCCCGCCGAGCTGGCGAGTCAATGGGGTATGGGAGAGGTGAACCCTCAGCCGGTGATGGACTATCTGCACTACCACCGTGCCTATAAGACCGACTATGAGCTGGCCTGCATGCGCATTGCCAGTGAGATCGCCGTATGCGGCCATGAGGCGGCCCGTGATGCCTTCTTCGGTCAGAAGAGTGAGTTCGACATTCAGTTGGCCTACCTGAGCGCCACCGCCCAGGGGGAAAACGAGGTGCCCTACGGCAACATCGTTGCCCTCAATGAGAACAGCGCCATCCTGCATTACACCGCCCTGGAGCGGGTTGCGCCGAAGCAGATGCGCAGCTTCCTGCTGGATGCCGGCGCCAGCTTCCACGGCTATGCGTCCGACATTACCCGGACCTACGCCTTTGAGCCAGGCAGCCGTTTTGCCGAGCTGGTAGCGGCCATGAATGAGCAGCAGTTGGCGATCATCGACACCATCAGGCCGGGGATGGCTTATACCGAACTGCACCTGGATATGCACCAGCGGGTGGCCCAGCTGTTGAGCCGGTTTGAGCTGGCCACAGGCTCAGCCGAAGCCCTGATCGCCGAAGGGGTGACCGCGGCTTTCTTCCCCCATGGTCTGGGTCACCAGATTGGCCTGCAGGTACACGATGTGGGCGGCTTCATGCGGGACGAGCAGGGCACCCACCTGGCGGCACCGGATGCCCATCCGGCCCTGCGCTGCACCAGGGTGTTGGAGCCCGGCATGGTGCTGACCATTGAGCCCGGCCTCTATGTCATCGATTCCCTGCTCAGTGGCCTGAACGACAGCGCCAAGGGGATGCTCAACACCTCGGTGATCGATGAACTGCGCCCCTATGGCGGCATCCGCATCGAAGACGATGTGGTGGTCCATGGCGACCGAATCGAAAACCTGACCCGGGATCTTGGGCTGGCCTGATGAGCGCCGGATTTCAGGTGCCCGCCCGCTTTTATGAGGTGGAGGAGGTGATTAAGCGCAGCCGCTTTATCACCTGGGTGGCCCATGTCACCGAGGGCAAACAGGCCCGTGAGCTGCAACAACGGGCCCGTGAGCTGCACCCGGAGGCCAGCCATCACTGCCTGGCATTTAATGCGGGCCCCCCTGGGGATACCAGGGACATCGGAGCCAGTGACGATGGCGAACCGGCGGGAAGCGCCGGGCGCCCCATGCTCAATGTGGTGTTGGGCGCCGACGTGGGCCAGTTGGCGGTGGTGGTGATCCGCTACTACGGCGGCACCAAACTGGGGGTTGGCGGGTTAGTACGTGCTTACTCTGGTGGGGTAAAGCTGGCCCTGGACACCTTACCCACCTGTGCCTTTGTGCCCATGGTGCAGGGCAGAATCAGGGTGGATTACGCCGATCAACCCACCCTGGAACATTGGCTGGGTCACTTTGATGGCAAAATTATTTCCCAAGATTTTGAACAGCAAGTAACTTATAGCCTGGCGTTGCCCGAGGAACAGAGGCAGCGCTTCGCTTTACAACTGGCCCAGAGTAGTCAGGGCCGACTGCAGGTTGAGTGGGACTGACCCCGGACAAGAACAGCTGACACACTGATGCAATATCGATCGATAATTCGAATCATCGGCCTGTTGGTGATGCTTTTTAGCCTCACCATGGTGCCACCGGCCCTGGTTGCCGTTATCTACAAGGATGGAGAGGGTGCTACCTTCATGCAGGCGCTGGTGATCAGCCTGGTGATAGGGCTGATTGCCTGGTATCCGAACCGCAATACCAGGGAGGAGCTCAAGGCCCGTGAAGGGTTCTTGATCGTGGTGCTGTTCTGGACGGTGCTGGGGTCCATTGCGGCCATCCCCTTCCTGCTCTCCTCAGAGCCGGACCTGACGGTCACCAATGCCTTCTTCGAAGCCTTTTCCGCCCTGACCACAACGGGGGCAACGGTGATCACCGGCCTGGAGGACCTGCCCAAGGCGATACTCTTCTATCGTCATCTGCTGCAGTGGCTGGGTGGCATGGGGATCATTGTACTGGCGGTGGCAGTACTGCCGATGCTGGGCATTGGCGGCATGCAGCTCTATCGCTGCGAAACCCCAGGGCCGGTCAAGGACAACAAGATGACCCCCCGCATCGCCGAGACCGCCAAGGCGTTGTGGTACATCTACCTGGCACTGACCCTGGCCTGTGCCGGCGCATACTGGTTGGCGGGGATGACCCCGTTCGATGCCCTGGGGCACAGCTTCTCCACCGTTTCCATCGGTGGTTTCTCCAGCTACGACGACTCCATGGGCGCCTTTGACAGCCAGCTGATCAACACCATCTGTGTGGTGTTCCTGCTGATCGCCGGGGTGAATTTCAGCCTCCACTTCGGTGCTTTCAGCCGTCGCGGCATCAATCTGAAGAACTACTGGTGTGATGCGGAAGTGCGGGTGTTCCTGCTGTTTCAGCTGATCCTGACCCTGCTCTGCTTTATGGTGCTGCTGGACAGTGGCATCTACGATTCGCCGGAATCGACCCTGGATTATGCCCTGTTCCAGGCGGTCTCCATCTCCACCACCGCCGGTTTTGGTACCCACAGCTTCTCCGAGTGGCCGCTGTTCCTGCCGGTGCTGCTGATTCTTTCCAGCTTTGTGGGGGGCTGTGCCGGCTCCACGGGCGGTGGCATGAAGGTGGTGCGCTTTATTCTGTTGCTGCTGCAGGGCGGCCGTGAACTCAAGCGTCTGGTCCATCCCAGGGCGATGTTCTCCATCCGCCTGAATAACAAGGCGGTGCCGGACCGGGTTATCGATGCGGTGTGGGGTTTCTTTGCGGCTTATGCCCTGGTGTTTGCCATCTGCCTGGTGGCGCTGTTGGCCACTGGACTGGACGACATCACCGCCTTCAGTGCCACGGCGGCCTGTCTCAATAATCTGGGCCCGGGCCTGGGCGCGGTGTCGTCTCATTACGGTGATGTTGGCGACGTTGCCAAATGGATTCTGGTGTTGGCCATGCTGTTTGGCCGACTGGAGATCTTTACCCTGCTGGTGCTGTTTACTCCGGCATTCTGGAAGAGCTAGGGTGCGTTGGCCTTCGGTGGTGAAGTTTTGGCGCAAAGATAGTCACGAGAGGTCAACAGACCCTAAGGAGAGGTTGTGAGGCGGATACTGATTCTCTACTCCACCGTGGACGGCCAGACCCGCAAGATAGCCCAACGGATGCAGTCACGGCTGCAGGCCACGGAAAACCAGGTGCAACTGGCGGAGATCGATCATCCACCGAAGGAGATGAGCGGCTTCGATACCCTGGTGATAGGGGCCAGCATCCGATACGGCAAGTACCGCCCTTCGGTCATCGATTTCGTTAAGGCCAATCAGGGGATGCTGGAGCATAAGCGCAGTGCCTTCTTCTCGGTCAACCTGGTGGCACGCAAGCCGGAGAAGAACAGTGCCGACACCAATCCCTATGTGGCCAAGTTTCTGAAGATGGTGCCCTGGCAGCCTCAGCTGCTGGATGTATTTGCCGGTTCACTGAACTACCCGGCACTGGGGTTCTGGGACCGCAACATCATCCGTTTCATCATGTGGATCACCAAGGGACCAACGAAACCGTCGACGGTGCGGGAGTTTACCGACTGGGGCAGAGTAGAGGCGTTCGCTGATAGGGTGGCTGGCGAATAGAGGAGGAGCAATCCGCTCCGGTAACCACAGGGTGGGCTACGGGAGGGATTACTGTTCGGCGCCGCAGTACAGGTCGTACAGCAGGTTGATGATCGCTTCGACCTCTTTGCTGTCCAGGCTGTACCAAACCAGCTGCGCTTCCTTTCGGGTCTTCACTAGACCTTCATTGCGTAGCACGGCCAGATGCTGAGACAGGGCTGATTGGCTCAGGGGTACCTGCTCGTTCAACTCTCCCACGGTCAGCTCCTGCTTGCCGATCAGGCACAGCAGCATCAGCCGGTGTGGGTTGGCTATGGTCTTTAACAACTTCGACGCTTCCTGAGCGTTCGTTGTCATATTCTCCAGGTCAATTGTCAGTGCCATAATCTACCTCGGCTTTAGAAGAGACTAATATTAATCCGAACGCGGCGTTTTGTTAAGCAGTGCTAGATCCCGATTCAACCAATTCTTACAAATTCTCCTTAAAAAAGTGTGATCTTCCTCCATAGATGCGAAGGTGGGCAGACCTATATCATCCATTAGTCGAGATTTGCCCATAAAGGCGGAGGCCAAGTGAAGCGTTTTTTAATTTTGTATATGAGCCGTGGTGGACACACCGCACGGGTAGCCAGAGTGATCATGGATACTGTCCGTGAGCAGGGGCACCAATGCGACATGATGGATATCGTCGAGGCGACTCATGAGCCGGTGGCCTGGGACAGCTATGATGCCGTGGTCCTGGGGGCACCCGTTCTCTACGGCAATTACGATAAGCGCTTTATGCAGTTCGTGGCCGATCATAAGGAGCTGATTCAGGCGAAGCCCAACAGCTTCTTTAACCTGTCTGTGGTGGCGCGGACACCGGAGAAATCCACGGTAGAGGGCAATCGCTACATGCAGAAGTTCCTGGAGCTGTCTCCCTGGAAGCCTCAGGACCTGAAGGTGATTGCCGGTAAGGTGGATTACCCTTCCTGGGGAACCCTGGACACCCTGATGATTCAGATGATCATGAAGATGACCGACGGTCCCACGGATAAGAATTCGGTGATCGATTACACCGACTGGGAGGATGTGAAGGCCTATGGCCGCCACCTGATCACCTTGGCGGGCTAAGTGCCTAAAGGGCGCTGGTACCCTTAGTAACGCCAGAAGGAGGGCAGGAACAGCACGGCCACCGTGATGATCTCCAGCCTTCCCAGCAACATTCCCAGGCTGAGTGCCCACTTGGCCGAATCCGGCAGGCTGGCAAAGTTGCCAGCCGGGCCAATCACCTCTCCCAGTCCCGGCCCCACATTGGTGACCGCAGTAATGGAGCCCGTCAGGCTGGACACAGGATCCACCCCCACCAGTACCAGGAACAGGGCCAGCACTATGATGGTGGCGATAAACAGGATGGAGAAGCTCACCAGCGAGCGGACAATGTCTTCGCTGATGGTGCGCCGGTTATAGCGCTGGGGAAACAGTGCCGACGGGTGAATCTGTTGCTTCAGCGCCTTGTGCAGGATGGCTCCGGCCAACTGGAAGCGGAAGATCTTGATGGCGCCGGACGTGGAGCCGGAACAGGCGCCCACAAACATCAGGAAGAAGAAGATCACCCAGGCTGCCGGCCCCCAGGCACTGTAGTCGGTGGAGGCAAAGCCGGTGGTGGTGACCACGGACACCAGGTTGAAGCTGGCCAGGGTGAGGGCGTCGAAGAAGGGCAACTGCTGCTCGTTGCTCAGCCACCAGCCCAGAGCCAGGGAGGCCAGTACCACGAAACTCAGGTACCCCTTCACCTGTTGATCGTTCCAGACGCTGAAGGAACGCATATGCACCATCTGCAGGTAGATCAGCATCGGCAGGCCGCCGAGGAACATAAACAGGGTGCCGTTCCAGTGGGCCAGGGTGCTGAAGTGGGTCATGGAGCTGTCGGTGGTGGAGTAGCCGCCGGTGGACAGGGTGGTCATGGCGTGGTTTATCGCTTCGAACGGGGTCATGCCTGCCAGCAGATAGCCGATGCAGCACAGGACGGTGAGAAGCAGGTAGACCTTCACCAGACCCCGGCCAATCAGCTGGGTGCGTGGCATCCATTTATCGGACCAGTCGGAGGATTCGGTGCGAAACAGCCGCATGCCGCCGACGTTCAGCATGGGGAAGATGGCCACCCCCATCACAATGAATCCGATGCCTCCCAGCCACTGCAACAGCGAGCGCCAGATCAGGATGGACCAGGCGGTGTCATCCAGCCCGGACAGTACCGTAGAGCCTGTGGTGGTGATTCCCGACATGGTCTCGAAGAAGGCGTCGGTGTAGCTGATGCCGTGGTAGAAGGTAAAGGGCAGCGCCGCAAACATGGATACGATGATCCAGGTCAGGGTGGTGAACAGGTAGAGATCCCTGGTGCTCAGGGTCAGATGACTTCGGTAGCCACTGCTGACCGCCATCAGGGCGGCGATGGCGGTCAGGGAAGCGGATTTAAAGAAGTCCTCGGCCAGTCCTTCACCGTGATAGAGAGACACTCCTGCCGGGACCAGCATCAATCCGGCAACCACCGCCAGAAAGAGCCCCAGCAGGAAGGAGAGTGGCCTGATATTGATCATGATTAAAGTCTAGATAAACAGCGCGCTGGGCTGGAACAGTTTCTCGACTTCCGTGATGTACTTCTTATCCACCAGGAACATGATCACATGGTCGTCCGCCTCGATGACGGTGCGATCGTGCGCGATCAGTACCTGTTCCTTGCGGACAACGGCACCAATGGTGGTGCCCGGGGGCAGTTTGATGTCCTGAATCTGCTTGCCCACCACCTTGGAGGTGTTCTCATCTCCATGGGCCACAGCTTCGATGGCTTCTGTGGCTCCGCCCCTCAGGGAGTAGACGTTGGTGATGTCTCCCTGGCGCACATGGGTCAGCAGTGAGCTGATGGTGGCCTGTTGAGGGGAGATGGCGATGTCGATGTTGGCGTCCTTCACCAGGTCCACGTAGGCTTCCCTCTGAATCAGCACCATCACCTTTTTGGCGCCCAGGCGCTTGGCCAGCAGGGCGGACATGATGTTGGCTTCATCGTCGTTGGTGACGGCAATAAATACATCGGTCTGGTTGATCTGCTCCTCATTGAGCAACTCCTGATCTGAGGCGTCGCCATGGAATACCGTGGTGGAATCCAGCCACTCCGACAGGGCGGATGCACGCTCGCCATTGCGCTCAATGAGTTTTACTTCATGGTAGGGTTCCAGGGCCTTGGCCAGGCCGAAACCGATATTGCCGCCGCCGGCAATCATGATGTGACGGTAGCTGGACTCCAGCTCCTGCATCTCACTCATCACCGCTCGGATGTGCTTGGAGTCGGCGACGAAGAACACCTCATCATCCGCTTCGATCACCGTGGTGCCCCGAGGCAGAATGGGGCGCCCCTGACGGAAGATGGCGGCGACCCGGGTGTCGATGTTGGGCATATGCTCCCGCAACGCCGAGAGGGCGTTCCCCACCAGAGGGCCGCCATAGTAGGCCTTTACTGCCACCAGGCTGACCCGGCCTTCGGCGAACTCCACCACCTGCAGGGCTCCCGGGTACTCAATCAGGCGGCGAATGTAGTGGGTCACCAACTGCTCCGGGGCGATCAGTTCATCGATGAAGAAGCGCCCCCGGCAGTCGTTGCCCTGGCCGCTGCGCTGAAACAGAGCGTCTTGGCGAGCCATAAACTGCTCTGAGCGGATGCGGGCGATCTTGGTCGGCGTGCCGTAGAGGGTGTAGGCCAGGTGGCAGGCCACCATGTTGGTTTCGTCGGAGTTGGTCACCGCAATCAGCATGTCCGCGTCCTCCGCGCCTGCTTCATGCAGTACACCTGGGTGGGCTGCGTGACCATGAACCACCCGCAGGTCGTACTTATCCTGCAAAGAGCGCAGGGTGACCTGGTCGTTGTCGACTATGGTGATGTCGTTGTTTTCGCCAACCAGGTTTTCGGCCAGCGTGCCGCCCACCTGGCCGGCTCCGAGAATGATGATCTTCATCTGCTAATTCAGTGCTTCTTGGTCATTCTGGCGTAGTAGAAGCCGTCACCGCCGTCGGGGCGGGGCAGCAATTGCCAGCCAGGTTGGTCACTGGTGTCTTCCGGATTTATGCTAAGCAGCATAGCATCCGGCACCTGCTGAAGAAATGTCTTGATCTGATTCACATTTTCTTCAGGAAGTATGGAGCAGGTGGCGTACACCAGGGTGCCTCCAGGCTTGAGCATTCTCCAGCAGGCGTGAAGGATGCGCTGTTGCAGCTCGGCCAGGGCGTCGATGTCGCTCTCCCGACGCAGCCATTTGCTGTCCGGGTTGCGGCGAATCACTCCGGTGGCGGAGCAGGGGGCGTCCAGCAGGATGCGGTCGAACTGGCGCCCATCCCACCAGCTGTCGGGGTCGGCACCGTCTCCGGCCACCAGGGTAGCGGTCAGGCCGAGACGATCCAGGTTCTGCTGCACCCGATCAAGACGGTTCTGGTCGATATCCAGGGCCACCACTTCGTCCAGCTGTGGCTGATACTCCATCAGGTGGCAGGTCTTGCCCCCCGGGGCGGCACAGGCATCCAGTACCCGTTCACCGGGACGGGGGTCGAGCAGGTAGGCAGACCATTGGGCCGAGTGATCCTGCACGGACACACTGCCCTGGTCGAAACCGGGGAGCTTGGTGACGTCCATCCCCTGGGTCAGGCGCAGGGCATTGGGGCTTTGACCGGCGACTGCGTTGATCCCCTGCTCCTCCAGAGTGTCGAGGAATGTTGCCCGGGTCTGCTGGCTGGCGTTGTTGCGCAGCCACAGGGGAGGGTGCTGATTGTTGGCATCGAGGATCTGCTGCCAACCTTCTGGGTAGGCGTGACGTACCCGCTCGATGAACCAGCGGGAGTGCAGGTAGGTACGGCTGTCGTCCTCGAAACGCTGCTGCTGCACCTGCTCCAGCTCGCGGCAGAAGCGGCGCATCACCCCGTTGACTAGGCCGGAAAGGCCACCGGCCTTGAGTTGCCGGGTGGCTTCCACGGTTTCGGTGACGGCGGCGTGCTGTTTTACCCTCATGTGCTTGAGCTGATACAGCCCGGCCAGCAGCAGACAGTGGATGATGCGCTTTTTGCCTTTGAGGGGGTTATCCAGACAGGCCAGTACCTGGCTATCCAGTACCGGCAACTGGCGCATCACGCCGTAACAGATCTCCGCCAGCAGCCCCTTATCCTTGGGGTTGGCAAGGTGCTGTTGAGCCTGAGGCAGGCAGGTGGCCAGAGACTGGCCCTTGTCGATCACCTGCTCAATGACCCAGGCGGCCTGGGCGCGCGTATTGCGTTTGTTCATGACAGCTGAGTCCCGGTTTCGAACCACTCCTTGCGGGCGTTCAAGACGTCGGTAGCGGCCATGGCTTTCTTGCCGGGCAACTGGATGGTTTCCAGCTTCAGAGCCTTGTCGCCACAATTGATCACCAGACCCTGTTTGTCGGCCTGAATGATGGTGCCGGGCTGACTGCTGTTGCCCTCGACCACGCTGGCCTGCCAAAGCTTCAGACTGTTGTCCCCAGCTTCAAAGTGGCTGACTGGCCAGGGGTTGAAGGCGCGGACACAGCGCTCGATGAACTCGGCACTCCGGGTCCAGTCGATGCGCGCCTCCTCCTTGGATAGTTTTTCGGCGTAGTTGGCCTGGCTGTCATCCTGCACCTCTGCCTTGGCGCTGCCGGCGGCGATTTGACTCAGCGCTTCCAGCAGTCCCTGGGGACCCAGTACCGCCAGCTTGTCATAGAGGGCCGCCGAGGTGTCGCTGGCTTCGATGGGCAACTCCACCTTGTGCAGCATGTCGCCGGTATCCAGACCTTCGTCCATCTGCATGATAGTCACCCCGGTTACCTCATCGCCGGCCCAGATGGAGCGCTGGATGGGGGCGGCACCGCGCCAACGGGGCAGCAGGCTACCGTGGACATTGATGCAACCGAGTCTTGGGGTATCCAACACCACCTTGGGCAGGATCAGGCCGTAAGCCACCACCACCATGAGGTCGAAATCCAGGGCAGCCAGCTCCAGCTGAGCCTCCTCCTGCCGGAGGGACTTGGGCTGATACACCGGGATGTCGTGCTCGAGTGCCAGGGTTTTAACCGGGCTGGCGGTCAGCTTCTTGCCTCGGCCGGCAGGGCGGTCGGGCTGGGAGTAGACGGCCACCACCTGGTGGTCGCTCTGGATCAGCGCATCCAGGTGACGCGCGGCAAAATCCGGCGTACCGGCAAACACAATCTTCAGGGGATTCAAGGCCGTCTCCTAGGCGTGGCGGGCATCCAGTCGGGCTTGTTTTTCCAGCTTCTGACGGATGCGCTGGCGTTTCAACGGGGATAGGTAGTCCACAAACAGCTTGCCGTTGAGGTGGTCCATCTCGTGCTGAATGCAGATGGAGAGCAGCTCATTGGCGTCGATGGTGAAGGGGGTGCCTTCCCGGTCCAGTGCCTTGATGGTCACGGTCTCATGACGGTCGACCTTGGCATAGACGCCAGGCACAGACAGGCAGCCCTCTTCGTTGGTGAAGGAGCCGCTCTGATTGCTCAGCTCTGGGTTGATGAACACCATGGGAGCAGACTTGTCTTCGGAGTGATCCATTACGATCACCTGTACGTGGCGATCTACCTGGGTGGCTGCCAGGCCGATACCCTTCTCCTCGTACATAGTTTCCAGCATGTCATCAATCAGTTGCTGGAGGTTGCCATCAAATTCGGTCACCGGTTTGGCAACCGTTCTCAGGCGCTCGTCCGGGAAACGCAGGACTTGCAAAGTAGCCATGGTTCTCTCGTCTTCAAATCTGTAAAAACACTCAACCTGATTATACTTAGGTTGTCATTGGCTCAATTTTAACTGTTTGCCGAGGTCATGAACAGGCACAGGCGAAACGGTTATAGGTCGACAAGGATGTTGAATGCGCCGAACTCTTCTGATGCTTTTCCTTATCCTCGCCATACCCGGGTGGGCGACAGCTTTGTCTCTTCGCACCGGGGCCCCGAATATATATACGGTAAAACAAGGAGATACCCTTTGGGGCATCTCAGGTCTCTACCTGGATGATCCCTGGCTTTGGCCCAGGTTGTGGCGGGTCAATCCGGCCATTGCCAACCCGCACCTTATCTACCCCGGCGATCGCCTGTTGGTGACTCTGGAAAATGGGGCGCCGGTGCTGAGGCACCAGAGAGGGAGTGATTCCTCCTCCCCTCTGCCGATCCTGGACAGGACCATGCTCGGCCCCCTGTTGGATCATGTGGCGGTACTCAGTCCTGTGGCCCTGGCTCAGGCGCCGCTGGTGGAGTCCGGCAGCCGCAACTCCCTGAGGTTTGTCGCCGGAGACACCCTCTACCTGACCCGGCCGCTGGCGGTTGGTGGAGAGTTTGGCGTGTTCAGTCACCGTCAAAGCCTCATCGACCCCGACAGCGGTGTATTGCTTGGTGAGGAGATGGTGCTGGCGGCCACTGGGGTGGCGGACGAGGCGGGCCACCTCAAGCTGATACACAGCCTGCGTGAGGTTTCCCCTGGCGAGTTGCTCTATGCGCTGTCCACCATAGAAGCTCAGCCCCTTATCTTCCCACTGGAGCCGGCGGCGCCCGGCACTGAGCTGCCCCTGGTGGCGGCACCGAATCAGGCCAGTGAGGTGGGGCCGGGGGAGTTGGTGTATCTGGGGCGAAGTGAACTGCTCAAGCCCGGCCAGCTGTTGACGGCGGTGCACAGTCCCAGGGCTGAAGCCCGGCTGGTACGTGGGGAAATGATGGTGGTGCGCTGCTATGAGCGGGTGTGCCTGGCTCTGGTCATCCGGGCCGGGTCTTCCCTGCAGATGGCCGATAGGGCCGTGACCCCGGAGGGGCGATGGCGTCCTCTGTAACCGACTGGCTGGCCCTGGAGCTGGCCAGAGGCCTGGGGCTGGGGGCCAAGTTGTCCCTGCTGGAGGTTGCGCCGGTAGAGATCCTGCGTCAGTGGGCCCTGTCCGGGGATCTGCCCGGTGGACACCAGCACTTCACCCAAGCCCTGGCCTACCCAGACCGGCGGCGGCTGGATCTCGCCCTGGCTTGGGCCGAGGGCGAGAATCGACAGATCCTGCCTCTGGACCACCCCGGGTATCCCGAGGCGCTCAGACAAATAGCCGATCCGCCTCTTTTGCTGTTTGTTCGGGGAGATCCGGCGCTGTTGGCGGGGCCTGCGCTGGCGGTGGTGGGCAGTCGCCGGGCCACCCCGGCTGCGCTGGAGCGAACCCGGATGTGGTGTCGGGAGCTGGCCGCTGAGGGCTGGGTGATCGTCAGCGGCCTGGCGGAGGGGATTGATGGTGCCGCCCACCGGGGGGCCCTTGAGGGGGGCAAAACGGTGGCGGTGACAGGTTGTGGTCTGAGTCGTTGCTATCCTCGTATCCATAACCAGTTGCAAAATGAGATTGCTGAGCAGGGCGCGGTGGTGTCCACCTTCTGGCCAGACATGCGGCCCCACAAGGGGTGCTTTCCGCGGCGCAACCGGGTGGTCAGCGGCCTGTGCCATGCCACACTGGTGGTGGAAGCCGGACTGAAGTCCGGGTCCCTGATCACCGCCCGTCTGGCGGCCGAACAGGGCAGGGAGGTGTTTGCTGTGCCAGGTTCGGTGGACAACCCTCAGGCCCAGGGATGTCATTTTTTGATTCAGCAGGGTGCCAAACTGGTCTCTGCCCCGGTCGATATCTTTGAGGAGCTGATGCCGCAACTGCCACGGCGGCCTCAGCCTAAAGTGAGCTCCCAGGCACCGGAGTTGCCTTTGCCCGGGTTGTTGGATAGTGTGGGCTATGAGGCCACTCCAGTAGATGTAGTGGTGGCTCGGAGCGATTTGCCAGTAGATGTTGTGCTAGAGCAACTGTTGTTACTGGAGTTAGAGGGTCGGGTCACGCAAGTGCCCGGCGGTTACATCCGGCTTAGGGGAGGGTAGCGCATGTTCGACATACTGATGTACCTGTTCGAGACCTATGTCCAAAGCGATGTTGAGTTGTTGTTGGATCGCGAAGAGCTGACGGAAGAGCTAAGTCGTGCGGGTTTTAAATCAGAGGAGATTGGCAAGGCATTAATCTGGATTGAGAAGCTGGCGGCGTTGCAGGAAGGTACCGACCAGCCCTATCTGTACACTAACCCCAACCACAGTCTTCGCGTCTACACAGAAGCGGAGCAGATCCGACTGGACACCGCCTGTCGCGGGTTCCTGCTGTTCCTGGAGCAGATCCAGGTGCTGAGTGGAGAGACCCGGGAGATGGTGATCGACCGTGTGATGGAGCTCGATGGCGAGCCCCTGAGCCTGGACGATCTCAAATGGGTGGTTCTGATGGTGTTGTTTAACGCCCCCGGCAACGAAGGTGCCTATCGTCAGATGGAGGACCTGGTGTTCGAAGAGCCCGAGGGGATGATCCACTAAGCCAGAACAAGAAAGCGGCACCTTAGCGCCGCCGTCGGAAGGGGAGGGCCACAGGAGCCCTCTTTTTATTTGTCTGTATTACAGGTGCAGATGAGCGTCGCTTCGAGCCAGGTGTGCTGGCTTGAGGTAATCTCGGTAGCTGTAGCGGTTCTCTTTGCGAGGCACAGGAGTGGCGGCCAGCTGCATGGGAACGGTTTCCTGGGGCATGGCATCCACCAGGGTGCTGAGCCACTCATTGAACCCTTCCTGATTCTCTTCGGCGAAGGCCAGCAGGGCCTCATCATAGGAGCTGAAGTCGTTTTGCTTCAGAGAGCGCCCCAGTGCCTGCAATGCCTCCCGGTCATTTTCACAGAAGTAGCGCACAGCCAGGTAGCTCCAACGGTAGGTGCGATCCAGACCGTCGTGGTAGTGGGTGGAGAAGATCTCCTCCAGTGAGGGCCAGCTGCCGACGCCGTAGTCTCGGGCCAGGGTCAGGGCCTGGTCGTTGTCCCGTCCTTTGGAGACATACTCAGCCATCCCCTCGGCCCACCACACCATCTTTTCCGGAAAGTGGCCAAACCCGCCGTACTTGACGAAACGGCCATCCAGATAGTGAATGTACTCATGGTTCAGGTTCCAGACCTGGAACTCTTCCTTCCACCAGGCGCGGTAAGCATAGAAGGTAGCCTGATTGCTCTGCTCATCCGGATTGCCTTCGATGTACATGCCGCCGTTGTCGGTATTGATGTCATAGAGCAACTGCCCATAGGCGTTGTACTGGCTCCAGTTCTCGAAGACCACCACCTTGAGGGCGTCGTTGTGGTCGTTGGCCACCGGCTGCTGGTTGGTGGCCAGCAACATATGGAAGTCCTGCTCCTGTGAGGTGAGGCGGTTGCAGGTCTGCTCCAGCTCCTCCAGGGTCAGGTCCTGAGCTCGAATGTAGAGGCTGTCGGAACAGTGGTGTTCTATGGGCAGAACCTCTTCCTCTTTCGGCAGGGTGCACAGATCACCATAGTCCTGGGTGCAGGCTTGCTGACCCAGGAAGGCATTCACCAGAAAGCCCATGGTAAAGGCCTGGCCAGCGTCTTCACCCCGCACCTTCTGGTCGTCTCGGGCCACCTGGGCCACACGCTGCTCAGTCAGCAGTCGAATCTCTTCAGGCTGATTAAGCTGCCACATGGCCAGTGCCCAGTAAGCATTTTGCTGGGCCCAGTCACCGGAAGGGCGCTGAGCGCCCTTGCTGGCGGCAAAGCTCAGCAGGGCGCTGTCCAGATCGCTCTCCAGCAACTGCTCCTTCAGGGGGCTGTCTGGTACACGGCGGACTGACTCGAGCAGCATGCCGGCACCGCGGAGTAGCTCCCAGAGGGCGTAATCCTGGATGGCGGAACCGCTGCCAGTCTGTTCAAAAGAGGCCAACTGGCTTGCCATCAGTTCAGGGAGAGAGTCCAGGTCCTGGCCCATGCCATCCTGACGATAGTAGCGATACACCAACACGCCCCATTGCTCGAGCAGCTCGGGAGTGCGGCGGTCCAGAGATTGTCCCAGAGTGATGATTCCCTGATGCAGCTGCTCAATCTGCGCATCATCCATAAGGTCAACATCGGCAAAGTAACTGTAGGCGCGCAGGTACTGAAGCTGGTTGAACAGGGCTTGGCGGTTGCTGATGGGGTCGGCGGCCATGGCTGAGACGGCAGCAATGCTGCGGGCCAGTTGGTTATCATTGATGACACTGGCGTCGCCGCGGTTCGCCAGGGAGAGATCCACGGAGTTGGTGGTGACAGTCGGGGCGTTCTCCTGGGTGCCGGCGCAGCCAAACAGCAGGGTTGCCGCGGCAAGACAAAGAGAGACACTCTTCAATTTCATCACCAGATACTCCTCTACAAAAGTTTGCATACAGATCTAAATGAGGTTTCAGAAGCCAATTCAGGGTAAACACCGTGCCCCCTGCCTTGGGCACTGGTACTATATTCAGTCACCCTAGGTGTGTCGATGATTGTTCATTTTTTGAGCGGAAAAGTGTGACGTGAGTAGAATTGATGACGGTTTGTTCAATGCCCATGAGCATGCCCTGGAGCGGGAGTACGAGGTTTGCCCCCAGTGCGGGTCCGAACTGCATATTCTCAACGGCAAGCGTGGCCAGTTTCTTGGATGTCAAAGCTACCCCGCCTGTGACTACAGCAGACCGCTGAGTCACAAGGAGGTGGGCATCATCGAAGTGATGGAGGATCAGCCCTGTCCCCAGTGTGAACGTCCCCTGGCGTTGAAGTCCGGCCGTTACGGCATCTACATCGGCTGCACCGGCTATCCGGAGTGCGATTTCATCGTCCGTGAGGAGGAGGAGGACTCTGAGGTGGTGTGCCCCGACTGCGGCAAGGGACATCTGGTTCACCGAAGTGGTCGTTCGGGAAAACCTTTCTATGGCTGCAGCAACTACCCTAAATGTAAATATGTGGTTAATGCCCCGCCGCACGCGGAAAACTGCCCGGATTGTGGCTGGGGCATCCTGGTGGAGAAGCGTCTCCGCGGCGAAATGAGATTAATTTGTCCTCAACGAACCTGTAAATATCGGGGCAAAGCGATATAATCGCTCGCGAAGTACCCTACCCATAATAAAACGGTATAAAAAGGAAGTACCACAATGACCACACCCTTTGTTGCTGTACTCATGGGGTCAGATTCCGATCTGCCCGTAATGCAGTCCACTCTGGACGTCCTCAAGAGCTTTGACATTCACTTCGAAGTCAAGGTGACCTCCGCACACCGCACCCCCGCGGCGACTCACGCCTATGTGAAGGATGCCGAAGAGCGCGGTTGTAAGGTGTTCATCTGTGCTGCAGGCCTGGCCGCTCATCTGGCTGGTGCCGTAGCCGGTATCACCACCCGCCCTGTCATCGGTGTACCTATCGATGCTGGTCCACTTCAGGGCCATGACGCACTGCTCTCCACCGTGATGATGCCTGGTGGCGTGCCTGTAGCCGCGGTGGCCATCGGTAAAGCCGGTGCCAAGAATGCCGGTTACCTGGCCGCTCAGATGCTGGCGGTTGCCAGCGAAGAGATGGCTGAGCGCGTTAAGGCAGATCGTCAGAAGAACGCCGAGGCTGTTATGGCCAAGGATGCTGCTCTGCAGGAAAAGCTGGGCCGCTAATTCATGAGTAAGTGCATTACCCCCAAGCAAGGGGCCGAGATGATGGCCGATGGTGGCGTGATTGCCTATGCCACTGAAGCGGTGTTTGGCCTGGGTTGCGACCCCGACAACGGGGATGCGGTAATGCGCTTACTGTCCATAAAGCAGCGTCCGGTTGAGAAGGGGCTGATCTTGCTGGCGGCGGATGTCGACCAGCTTAGCCCCTATGTGGATTTTGATGCCCTCACCGATGCCCAGCGACAGCGGGTATTGGACAGCTGGCCTGGCCCCTATACCTGGGTGATTCCGGCCAAACCCGGTATCCCTAAGTGGATTACCGGCCAATTTCAATCTGTGGCGGTTCGGGTAACCGGCCACGTCCAGGCGGCTGAACTGGCCCGCCTGTTCGGCAAGCCTCTGGTATCTACCAGCGCCAACCTGACCGGTGAAGAGCCGGGCCGGAGTGTTTCAGACGTTCAACTGGCTCTGGAAGGGCTGCTGGACGGGGTTGTCGACAGTCAAACCGGGGAATCTCTTGCCCCATCCACCATCAGAAATGCCATCACCGGCGAGACTCTGCGCGCCGGCTAACGTCGACCGAGGGAACCATGGAACAACGGATTGAGCAGGTGCGTCAGTTTTTGCTGGCGCTGCAGGACAGTATTTGTGCCAGCCTGGAGCAGGCTGACGGCAAGGTAAAGTTTGCCCAGGATGAGTGGCAACGAGCCCAGGGGGGCGGTGGCCGCAGCCGGGTCCTGGCCGAAGGCGAGGTATTTGAGCAGGCGGGAGTCAACTTCTCCCATGTGTTTGGCGATCGCATGCCAGCGTCTGCCACTGCCCAGCGCCCTGAACTGGAAGGGTGCCACTTTCAGGCCATGGGCGTCTCCCTGGTGATCCACCCCAGAAACCCGCATGTGCCCACTTCTCACGCCAACGTACGCTTCTTCATCGCTCAGAAAGAGGGTGCGGAGCCTATCTGGTGGTTCGGTGGTGGCTTTGACCTGACTCCCTTCTACCCTGTGGATGACGATGTGCTGCACTGGCACACCACCGCCCGGAATCTGTGCCTGCCTTTCGGCAATGACATCTACCCCAAGTACAAGAAGTGGTGTGATGACTATTTCTTCCTCAAGCATCGGGGCGAGACCCGGGGGGTCGGAGGCCTGTTCTTTGATGACCTTAATGAACCCGGGTTTGAGAAGAGCTTTGCCTTTATGAAAGCCGTTGGAGAGGGCTTTATTCCAGCTTATGCTCCTATCGTGGCCCGTCGTAAGGGCACCCCTTATACCGAAGAGCAGCGGCAGTTCCAGCTGTATCGTCGTGGCCGCTACGTGGAGTTCAATCTGGTTTGGGACAGGGGTACCCTGTTTGGGCTGCAGTCCGGCGGTCGTACCGAGTCGATCCTGATGTCCATGCCGCCGCTGGTGCGCTGGGAATATCAGTATCAGCCACAGGAGGGGAGCGCAGAAGCGAAGCTGTACAGCGATTATCTGCGCCCACGTGACTGGATCTCTGAGCTGAGTTAGTCCTCATTCACATTGCGCATATGGTCCGCAAGGGGGATTAGGGCTTTGAGTATGGTCTGACGCCCCTCTTTGTGACTGACCGTGTCATTCAGTGTCCGCCGCATGCAATCCAGCCACTGGTCTCTCTGCGCCTTATCAACCCGGAAACTCAGGTGTCTTGCCCTGAGCATGGGGTGGCCATGGGCCTGTTCGAACAGGGGAGGGCCACCCAGCCAGCCGGATAGAAACATAAACAGCTTGTCGGCACTGCCTTGCAGGTCATCGGGGTGCTGTTGTCTTAGAGGCTGATATCTCGGCTCCTCCTGCATCAACAGGTAGAAGCGGTCGGCAATGGCGCGCACCACAGGCTCACCCCCAATGAGTTCATAAGCACTGGTGGGCTCAGCCGCCTCTTGCCTGCGGCCGACCAGGCGGCGTATAACAGATAGCATTCCTTTCCCTCTTACAGATGACGACGCCAATGGACAGATACGCCGTATTCGGTCATCCCATCAAACACAGTAAATCGCCGCTGATTCATGCCCGCTTCGCCGAACAGACGGGGCAGCAGCTCAGCTATGAGGCGATTCTAGCACCTCTGGATGGCTTTACTGAGTCGGTCGATCAATTCCGGAGCGCCGGCGGCCAGGGAGCCAACGTGACCCTGCCATTCAAGCAGCAGGCGGCAGCGTTGTGCGATTCATTGAGTGAACGCGCGCGCCTGGCTGGCGCGGTGAACACCCTCCATTGGCAGGGGGACAAATTGTGCGGTGATAACACCGATGGTGAGGGGCTGGTCAGGGATTTGCTCAAGCATAAGGTGGCTCTGGCGGGTAAGCGGGTATTGGTACTTGGCGCCGGGGGAGCGGTACGCGGCGTCATTCCTGAGCTGATGGCGGCCCAGGTGGGCGAACTGGTGATCGCCAACCGGACCGCAGCCAAAGCGAGGGAGTTGGCGGCGCTGTTTCATCATCTGGGGCAGGTTCAGGGGGGCGGCTTCGATGAGGTCCAGGGCGCCTTTGATCTGATCATCAATGGTACCTCGGCATCGCTGTCGGCGGCCCTGCCGCCCCTGAAGCCAGAGATGCTGGCGGATGGAGGATGCTGTTACGACATGGCCTATGGAGACAAACCCACGGTATTCCAACTCTGGGCCGCGGACGCTGGTGCAGATGTCAACCTGGCCGGATTGGGCATGTTGGTAGAGCAGGCGGCGGTCAGCTTTGAGATTTGGCGGGGGGTGTCTCCCTCAACGGATGAGGTCTATGATCTGCTTATGGCCCAGCTGGGAGAGGCAAAATGAATCAGCAGATACTGTTTAATGATCAGCTTCAGGTGGATATGCAGCAGCATCACCTGAGTTTCACTGCGTTGGTGGCGAGTCAAAAGGTGGGGTGTTTTATTGCTCTGCCAGCGTTGGCGCACTTGGCAGACACCGAGATCACCACACAGGAGCAGGCGATCCAGGCGTTTGAACAACACAGGTTTGATCTCGAGGACGAGGCGGAAACCCTCATTGAAGAGGAGAACTTTGATGCTCAGGGCCGGATCTGGCTACAGCATCCGGCCATCTGATATCTATTCCTGGTTTAGGTACTCATTCTTCAGTTTCACGTAGTTCTCGGCTGAAACCGCCAGGAAAGCACGCTCTTTGTCATTCAGGGGGCGAGCTTGCTTGGCCGGACTACCCACATAGAGAAAGCCTGACTCCAGGGTCTTACCTGGAGGCACCAGGCTGCCAGCACCCAGTATCACGTCGTCTTCAATGATAGCGCCATCCAGAACGATGGCGCCCATGCCCACCAGCACCCGATCCCCAATGGTGCAGCCGTGGAGCATTGCTTTATGGCCTACGGTCACGTCCTTGCCGATAAGCAGGGGATAGCCATCGGGATTGGACTCCCCTTTGCGGGTGACGTGCAGAACGGTACCGTCCTGAACGTTGCTTCGATCGCCGATGCGGATGTGGTTTACATCGCCACGGGCGGCGACCAGAGGCCAGATACTGGTGTCTTCGCCTAAAGTGATATCGCCATAAAGAACCGCGCTGTCGTCGACGAAGGCGGTTTCAGGTACCGCAGGGGTGATGTGGTTAAAGGGTTTAATCGCCATAAAATGCTCCCTAAATGCCCAGTTTGACGGCTTTATCGTCCATGCTGGGGGTTTTGTGAACAAACGGGTTTGTAACACCATAATAGCGCTTGTCAGGATAAAATAACCCCCTATAATGCGCCTCCGTCGACAGGGCAAACGGCTGAAAACGCCGGTTTGACTGAAGACTCTAAGTCAAAATCGGATTTATGAAGAAATTTTCAAAATCCCCTTGACTTAGATGCTGGGAAGCGTATCATTCGCATCCCGCTACGGTAGAAAAATCGTGGCACGCTCTTTAACAATTAGTCAGACAATCTGTGTGGGCACTCGCGCAGGATTGATATCTCATATATCAATGTTGCAC